>PNJQ01000058.1 GCA_013821985.1 Opitutus sp. | reverse complement strand
GAGTTGTCCAGCACCTCGGAAACGCAGTGGTGGAGTGCGCGTTCGTCGGTGCCGCCGATATACATGCCCGGCTTCTTGCGGACGGCTTCGAGGCCCTCGAGTTTGCCCAGTTGCGAGGCGTCGTAGGTGGCGCCGATGGTGGGATTTTTAGCGGGGAGGTTGGCTTCTTCAGGTGCGGACATTCAGTGGGAAAATGGAATGAAAAAACGTCGCGCAAATCGGTCCTGCTCACAACAGATTTTTTCGGCTATTTTCGTCCGAAAATGGGCGCGATTGACGATTTGTTAGTTGTTCTTTTGCAATTACTAAAACCGGCCATCTGGATCGTCGGAATTGCCGCCTCGGCCCGCTTGTGGCGCCGCTCGCTGCGCATCGGTTTTCGGTGTGCATTTCGAGCAAAAAATAGCGTGGGATTTGGCGAGCCGGAGGATTCGTTTGACGGTTCACCGGCGGCGGCGGCAGTGTGGCCGCATGGCCGTTGATATGACGAAGCTGCGGGACTTGCAGGAACGCGACATGCACCGTTTGTCGCTCGAAGCGCAACTCGCCGCCGCGCCGCGTGACATCGCCGCCGTCGAGGCCCGGATCGCCGCGGAAAGGCAGGCGATCGAGACGGCCAAGACCGAGTGGCACGGCCTCGAGGCGAAAAAGAAAACCCTCGAAAACGAAATCAAGTCCGCCGAGGAGAAGATCGCGAAATACAAGACGCAGCAGCTCGAGGTGCGGAAGAACGACGAATACCGCGCGCTCACGCACGAGATCGAAACGATGGAAGCGACGATTTCGGGCTACGAGGAGGAGGAGCTGAAAATCATGTATTCCATCGACGAGGCGAAGAAGCGTTTCGCCGACGCCGAACGCGCGCTGAAGGTCAATATTTCAGGACACGAGGGCAAAATCGCGTCGCTCCGGGCTCACGAGACGGAGGTGCGCGGCGAGTTGGAAAAAGCGACGGCCGCGACGAATGCCGCGCGCGCCACCGTGCCTGAGCCGCAGATCCGACTCTACGATCGGCTCGCAAAGAAACCCGGCATGCCGGTGTGTGTGCCCGTGCAGGGCGGGCGCTGCGGCGGCTGCCACATGCGCGTGTCGTCGAACATCGAGTTCGAAGCGCGGAAGGGCGAAAATATTGTCACTTGCGACCAGTGCGGGCGCATCGTTTACTGGCTGCTCTAGTTTCGGAGCCAGACCTTCGCTCCGCGTTCTTTGAACCAGGAGAGGAAAGTCCGGACACCATCGGGCAGGATTCCGCGTGAAAACGCGGGCTCGGCGCGTCAAGGCGCCGGGATGGACAGTGTCACAGAAAATAAACCGCCCGGTTCAAGCTCGCCGCAAGGCGGGTTCGTTCAGGGTAAGGGTGAAAAGGTGGGGTAAGAGCCCACCGCGTCTTCGCGCAAGCGGGACGGCACGAAAAACCCAATCCGGTGCAAGGCAACATAGGCGGCTGGGCGGCCCGTCCGATAGCCGCGGGTATGCCGCATCATCCTACGCTCCGCGCAAGCGGAGCTTCGGATGACAGGCCCGTCGCAAGGCGGGTTTGAGAGAAATGAAGGTCAGGCGCGCTTCGGTGCGCTGGACAGAATCCGGCTTACGGCGCCGAAACTAGTTTTTTCAGAATATGCGGGGCGTGCTGCGAAAGCGGCACGCCCCGCGCCATTTTGGGACGCAGGCCAAAGGCCGGGCGCGTCGCGGCCCGAACCCGACGAAACGAAAAACGCCGCGGAACCGCGGCGTCGAGGGAGAGGCGCGGCTTAGAAGGTCGTGAGTGCCGTGTAGGGCGAGCGGCTCGTGGAGGTGGAAAGTTCGTTCCAACTCGTGACGCGGAAGGGATTGTTGCCGCCGAAATTGCCGAGCGCCTCATCGTAGTGAAACGAGGCGTTGCCCACGACCGTGATGTCGTTGGCGACGACCGAGCCACAGACGTCGCCGTTGCCGTTGATCTTCACCGAACCCTGCGGCGCGTAAACGAGGGCGCTAAGCACGCCGTTGCCGGCAATGCTGATGTCCTGGGTTCCCGAGGTCTTGGTGCCCCAGATTTGAAAGGCGATGGGCTGGTTCGCGGTGCTGGCGGTGGTGCCGCCGTTCATGATGCCGTTGCCGGCGATCTTTACGTCTCCCGGCGCGTAGAGCTGCAATTCGGCTCCCGCCGCGATCGTCAGTTCGCCGCTGCCGCCGCCGATATCGACGCTGGTGGTCGTGTTGGTGAGCTTGATGATCACCTTCGGCTCCGCGGCGTCGCTGGCGCGCTTCTTGATCGCGAGGGTCTTGTTGTTGAAGGCAATCTGCGTGACTTCGTAGTAGAAATAGCCGTCCGCGGCCGCGGTGTCGGCGGCGCGCGGAAGCGATTCGTCGTTCGTGATCGCCCCGCCGTAGTTCGTGTAGGTGGCGGTGGGCGCGGAGACGGCGTCGAAGTTGGCCGAGAAATCTGTCGAAACGCGGGACGGATCCATGGTGCCGGTCGTGGTGCCGTAAGGGCCGACGAGGCCGTTCGAACCGACGGTGGGAAGGGCGCCGCCAGTCGAGGCATAGCCCCAGATGTCCGCATTCTGCACGAGGACGGCATCGACCGAGACGGAGACGCTGCCAACGGAACCGTTGTCCTTTTTCACGGCGTCGCTGTAGCCGACGGGGCTGGCGCGAAGGCTGCCGTCGTTGTTGTATTCGGAGTTCCAGCTGTTCACCGAGGCATTGTTGCCGCTGAAGCGGATGGAGTCCTTCGCGACGAGACCGTTGGCGAATTTCGAGGCCTTGCGGAGCTGGACCTCGACCCACTTCTCGATCGTGGGCGAGGACGGGCCGCCGAGCGTGACCACCGCGCGCGAGATGATGCGGGGCGTGCCGTTGTAATTGTAGATATAAACGCGCACTTCGCCGGTGGCATTCTGGTCGAAGGTTGTGCCGGTCCACTTGCGGCGCATGTCCGTCGAGCCGACGGCCGTCCAGCCATCGCTCGTGAACGAGTAGGACGAGTCGGCGACGAGCTTGTTCACCGAATACATCGCCTCCTCGAGGCCGTTCTCCGCGAGGTTCATGGCGGCGTTGTTGTAGAGCGCGCGGTTCGAGGAGGTGAGGCTGCCGCGGCCCAGATTGATGTAGCTCACGAGCGAAATGCCGATGATGGCGCACAGCAGCATCGCCACGATGAGCAGGGAACCCTTGGATGCCGCTCGGGGCTGGTTGGAACGAGGTCCGAAGGAGAGGGGGTGAATTTTCATGGCGTGGTCAGGCGGTGACGCGCTTGTTGCGCAGGATGTAGCGGGCCGAGAGCACAAGGTTGGTGGCGCGCGCGACCGTCTGGTTGGTGCGCGCGGCCTCGAGCGAAACCTGCAGTTGTTTGGTCGATTTGCCCGCGGTCGTGCGGGCGGAAGCGGTGCTCAGGTCGGTGATCTCGGTGCCGGTGATCGTGTAGGCCTTGAAGCTGAAGTTAACGATGCCGGAGATCATCGTGCGGGTCGAAGCGCCGAGCTGCCGGGTGAAATTGCCCGAGGCGTAGGACCAGGTGATGCTGGTGCCGTCCACGATGAGGCTGACGGAGGTATCGCTGTTCCACGTGATCGAACTCGCCTGGCGGGTGTCCTGGGCGAATTGCTCCAAGGCGACGCGCGATTGCGATTCCATGTCGGTGTAGTTCTGAATGTTCGCTCCGCTGCGGCCGAGGAACAGGAACGTGGTCAGCACCGCCGTGAGGATGAACCCCGCGAGGCCGGCGCTGATCAGGACTTCGACGAGGGTGAAGCCGCGGGCGCGGCGGGCGGGCCGCTCAGAGCGGAGCCGCGGAAGTGTAGTAGTAGTCATAGAGACCGTTCTTCATGTATTTGGTCTGGAAACTCCGCGATTGGGTGCGGTTGTCGTAGGTGCGCCATTCGACCGAAATGGTGATGAGCGCGACTTCGCTCGAGCGGGAGGCGTCCAGCGTCACCGTGCGCGTCATGGTGTAGTCGCCCGCGATGGCCGCACTGCTGGAGAAATACGTGGCGCCGTCGAACATCGCCACGCCGGCCGGACTGCCGCTCGGGATCGGCGCGACCGTGTCCACCGCGGTCGCCATGGCGGACACGGTTGCCCAGTTCATCATGCGGATGCGCTCGATTTCGCTCTGGATGATCTGCGAGGCGAGCGTGGTGCCGCGCGCGACATCGAGGAATTTGTAGCCCTGTTGCATCGCGATGATGGAGGTCGCGATGCCCATCGCCATCACGGCCGTGGCCATGGTGACTTCAAGAATGGTGAAGCCGCGCGAGCGGGGCCGACACCGGGGCGGACCGGCTGGCTGGGAGGAAGCGGGAGGCGTGTTCACGCCCGCACTCTAGCGCAATGGGGCGGAAGCGAGAACGGCTGCTCGCCTTCCGATTTCGCCTCTGCCCGATTAGGGCCGTTTGGGCGGCATCGGGGCGCGACTTTCGCTGCGGCTCTCCGCGTAGAGCACGGCTGCCTGTGAACGGCGGCTGATCTGCAGCTTCTCGAAAATATTGCTGAGATAGTTCTTCACCGTCTTGTCGCTCAGGCCCATCTGCTCGGCGATTTCCTTGTTCGTCTTGCCGTCGGCGACGAGGGCGAGGACGCGGCGTTCCTGCGCGGAAAGCTGACCGAGTTTGTCCTGTTCGCTTTGCGGGGCGCCGTTGCGAACGAGATTGAGCACTCGCGTCGTCACTGCGGGATCGAGGATGAACTTGCCCGCGGCCACGTCGATGATCGCCTGCCAAAGCGCCTGCGCGTTGATTTCCTTCAACAGGTAGCCGTGGGCGCCGCTGCTCATCGCCTCATAGACAAGGTTGTCGTCGATCACGGACGTGAGGATGAGCACGCGGGTGTCGGGAATCTTCGCGAGGATTTGCCGGCAGGCTTCGAAGCCGGAGCCGTCGGGCAGGCGAATGTCGAGCAACACGACATCGGGCTTCAGCCGGGCGGTCTCGGTGACGCCGGCCGCGACAGTGGCTGCTTCGCCCACAACGGAGAACGGGGCGCGGTCGCCTCGCGAGCCGAGCAGCGTTTTCAGGCCGGTGCGAACGAGTTCGCTGTCATCGACGAGCAGCAGAGTGATGGGTTTGGCAGGAGCGGCGGTCATTGGGGGCGACTTGGTTTAGCGTTGGGCAAAGCGAAGGGTGACGCCAGTTCCATTTCCTGGCGAAGAGCGGATATCCAGCGTGGCGTCGATCTCCGCGGCGCGGGAGGAAAGGTTGGCGAGCCCGCTGCCCCCGCGGCCGTGCGCCTGGGCCGGGTCGAAGCCGCGGCCGTTGTCTCGGATGATCATTTCCGGGCCGGAGGCGGACTCGTGGAACCGCACGTCGATGCTGCGCGCGTGGCCGTGACGAAGGGCGTTGCTCACCGCTTCGCGGACGATCTGCAACGCGTGAACTTCCTCTCGCGGCGTGAGGCGGAGCGGCGCCAGTTCCATTTTCAATTGGATATCGACGGGGTGCAGCGATTGGAGCGTCGCGATGAGCGATTGGAGGGCCTGGTTGAATTCCGGCCGGGCGCTTTCCTCCGGTTCGAGGCCCTGGATGAAACTGCGCACTTCGCGGATCGTTTGATTGAGGCTGGCCTGGGCGGCGTTGAGGCGCTGTTCGGCGGCGGCGGGATCGGAGTGGAGGGAGCTGCGCATGCCTTCGAGGCCGAGGCCGGCCGCGTAGATCGATTGGATGACACCGTCGTGCAGGTCGCGGGCGAGGCGGCTGCGCAGGTGCGCGGATGCGCGCAGATCTTCCTGGCTTTGGCGCAGGGCGGTTTCCATGCGGCGGCGTTCCTCGACTTCGCGCTCGAGCGAGCGGCGTTGCTCGGCGGAGTGTTTCACCAGCGTGGCGAGACGGCCGAAGATATCCGCTTCGCGCGTCAATTCTCCCAGCGGCTCGGCCGACTTCAGCGTCATGCCCTGTTCGAGACGGCGCAGCGGATGCAACACCCAGCGCGAGAGTCCGAAGGCGACGCATGCGATCATCGAGCCGCCGAAAACGAGAAAAAGAATTTTGTCGTTCTCGTTGTCCTGCACGAGCAGGGCGAGCGGCTGGGGCTCGTAGTCGGCTCGCAGGACGGCGCTGCGTTGGCCGTTCCAGTCGTCGAGTGGTCGCAACAGCCGGACGTCGAATTCGCCTGCTGGAGCCGCCGCGGGCGCATCGGCCAGGTCCAGCGTGACGCCGCCGCCGAGGACGTTGCGGATGGAGCGGAGGTGGTCCTCATCCCAGAGCCGAGCGACGACGAACCAGCCCTGGGCCGGGGAGGTGCGCGCACTGTCCGCCGTCGGTTGGATCGGCGCGCAATGCACCTCGAGCAAGCCGGCCATCGTGTTGTGGTAGAAGTGCAGGAAGTTTCGCTCGCGCAGGCGCGCCGCGAGTTCCGCGCCGGGCAACGGCAGGCGAGTGAACGATGGATCGAGTTCGCGCACGGTGCCGTAAACTTGCGAGCCGTCAGGGCGAAGCACCCAAGCGCCGTGGGCATGAAAGGTGGCGAGGCTGACCTCGAGGTTGGCGCGACCCCACGCCGGGTCGGACGTCGTGACAAATTTCACCATCTCGTCCCAATACGAATAATCGCCCGCGAAATTCTTCAGCGATTCGCCGGTCAATTCGAGCAGGTTGCCGAGCAGTTTGGCCCGCTCCTGCCGGAGATTTGCCAGCATCCGAGCGGCCTCATGCACTTGGTTCGCCCGCAGACTCCAGTAAGTCGCACCAAACGCCGCCACGAGGACGCAAAGGAGGGCGATCAGGCGGGTCTGGGTGTTTATCCGGGGCAAGATGAGGTGCGGTCTAGGGTGAATTCCTGGGTCGGGCAATCAAACATCCGGTGTCACCGGCGATTTTCACCGGGAGGAGAAAGCGCTTGACTCACTTTGGCGATTTTGGGTCCTTGGCCCTTCCTTTTTTCCCAAAGCCATGGCCAATACCAAGTCCGCACTCAAAGCCGCGCGCAAGTCCGCTCGTAACGCCGCGCGCAACCAGACCGTCAAAACCCGCCTGAAGACCCTCGCAAAGGCGGTCGCCGCCGCGGCCAAGGCGAATGACGCTGAGAAATCCCGCGCTGCCGCCATCGCTTACAGCTCGGCGCTCGACAAGGCGGTCAAGAGCCACGTCATCCACCGCAACACCGCCTCGCACCACAAGTCGCAGGTCGCCAAGCACATTTTCGTCGCCAAGAAATAAGCGGACGATCGCGTCGCGATCTCCCTCCGCCCCGCGTGCCGACTGGCCGCGGGGTTTTGTTTTGGGGCGATTGACTGGAGTGCGGAAGGATGCCTCGCGCCCGCGGGCATCGGCTTTCGCTCTCTCCGAGCCGCTCTGGAGCCGATGCAGCTTTCGCGGTAATCGTTTTCGCGTCGGCGCCGGAATCATTTCTCTGGGCGAGAACGACGAGGCTCGCTGCGGAATTTCACCACCCGCTGAAATTCCCGCGCTGGCTCGCGCGTGCGGTCTCCGTCGTCAGTTCGCGCCAGCGGTCGATGCCGTAAGGCATGTCCGTATCGAGATGCTCGAGCGATTCGTCGTAGTGAAAATCCGCGTTGCCGGTCAGATCGATCGAGCGCGCGACGGCTGCGCCCATGATGTCGCCGTTGCCGTTGATCTTCAGGTCGGCGTTCGGCGCGTAAACCACGGATTGCAGGGCGCCATTGCCGGCGAGGTGAATCGTCTGCCCGCTCGCGGTCGTGTTGGTGCCATAGATCTGACAGGAGATGGGACGGACGTTATCGTTCGCAATGCCGTTGCCCGCGATCAACACATCCCCTTCGACGTAAACCGTGAGACTTGAATTCGCGGGGATGATGATCGAGGCGTTGCCAGTGACGTCGATCGCGCGAGCGCCGCTGCCGGCCGTGAGGATGAGCGTGACGTCACCGAGAATCGTGAGGGTTTGACGGCCGCTCAGCGCGATGTTCGCGCAGCGCCAGCGAGTCGCCTCGCCTTCCGTGCCGAGCGTCGTTCCCAGACTCGCGAGCGAGATTCCATCGGCCGGGGCGCCCACGTCGGGGAACGTGGCGGAGAAATCCGTGGTGACGCGCGACGGATCGATGTTCACTCCGACAGGTGTGTCGCGGCCGGTGATGCGGCCATTGCGTCCGACTTCGGGCTGCGGGCCGCCGGTATAAACGTAGCCATAGACGTCCGCCTGGTTGACGAGCACCGCGCGGGTGCCCACCGAAACACTGGCGACGCTGCCGCGATCGTTGCGCACCGCGCTGCTGTAGGGCACCGGTGCGGTCGCAGGGTTGTTGTCCGGATCGGAATTCCAGCTATCGACCGACGCGCGCGTGCCGGAAAACACGATGGCGTCCTTCGCCATCAGGCCCGCGCTGAATCGGGAGCGGCGGCGCAGCGACACCTCGAGCATTTTGCTGACTTCGGCGCCACCCGGTGCGCTGACGGTGGCGAGCGCAACAATCGTCGGGCGGGTGGAACCGCTCGGCGCCCGGTGATCGACATAGACCTTCACGTTGCCGGTGGCGCTGCCGAAATCGAAGCCGCTCCACGTCCGCCGCGCTGCGGGTTCGAGCAAGGTCCAGTTGCTCCACGCGTCGGCCGCGCCGGCGTTCGCCTGATTGAACGACCAGAGCGCCTCCTCCGCGCCCGCCTCGGCGAGATTGAACGCCGCGGCCTGCTGAAATCCCCGCTGCGCCTGGCGCGCGGAGTTCACGTTCATTGAGAGGTAACTCGTGAGGCCGAGGGCCAGCACCGCCATGATCAACAGCGCCACGACGAGCACGGCGCCGCGATCGCCGGGCGCTGCGACACCCCGCGAGGAAGAACGGAACGATGACAGCGGGCGGGACATCAGTTGCTGACGCGTTTGTTGCGGAGGATAAAGCGCGCGGACGCGACGGACTGGCTTCCGCCCGCCGTGATGGCGTTGGTGCGTTCGACGCGCATCACGATTTGGATTTGCTTCGTCTCCGTGTCGTTCGCCGCGGAGTTATCGATCACGCCGGATTGCGGCAGCTTGTAGCGGCGGAACGCAAAGTCCGGCGCCACTTCGCGCACGAGCACGCGGCGCGCCGCGGTCGAAGACGCGTCGCCAGTGACGCGATAGAGCGCCTGGTAAGTGGCACTCGCGGCCTCCGTGTCGTAGGCGTAGGTGACCTGTGGCGCGGCGGAGCCGGCGGGCAGGGTGAACGTGATGCTCTGGGCGCTGTTCCAGCGCACGTCGGTCGCGAGTCGCGCCTCCTGCGCGAAGGTTTCAAGTGCGCGGCGCACTTCGTTTTCCATTTCGCTCACATTGCTGGCGCGCAGGCCGGTGCGGCCGAGAAACACGAATGAACTCATCACCGCCGCGAGCACGAACGCGCTCAGCGTCGTCGCGAGGAGGACCTCCGCGAGCGTGAAGGCGCGGACCCGCCGGGCGGCGCGAACGAATTCAATGCGCGGTGCTGATGTAATCGTTGAGTCCATTTTTCGCGTAGCGCGTGATGAGTCGCGTCGTGTGCGGTCGGCCGTCGTAGCCGCGCCACTCGGCGGTGAGCGTGATTTCCTTCATGTCGGCCCTCAGCGTCGCAATCTGCCGCGAACACGTGAACCGGCCGGCCGCCGCTCCGGCATTGCGGTCGGGCGTGAAAGTCGCCGTCGCTCCTGCTGCCTGGAGCGACTCGAGTTGCGTCCAGTTTTTCAGGCGGAGCTGCTCCAATTCGCTTTGCAACAACTGTGTCGCGAGGGCGACGTGACGGGCGCGGTCCATGGCCTGCAATCCGGCCTGCATCGCGCCGATGGCGGAGACGATGCCGAAGAGCAACACGACCGAGGCGACCATGACCTCGAGGAGAGTGAAGGCGCGGCGGGCGGGGCGTTTCATGGCTCCTCCTCCGCTGGCGCGGCGAAGCGCACGGTGACGAGCGTGCCGGCGCCGGGCTGCGATTCGATGCGCAATGTCGCGCCCATTTCACGCGCGCGGCTCGTGAGATTGACGAGGCCGCGGCCGGTGCCCATCCGCTGCACCGGATCGAAACCGCCGCCGTTGTCCTGCACGCGCAATTCCGTGGCGGCGCCGTTGGGTGCCAGCGTGATCGCCACGCGGCTGGCTTGGCCGTGGCGCACGGCATTGCTGACCAGTTCGCGCACGATCTGCAGCGCGTGAATTTCCACGATGCTGGTAAGTCGCGCGGCGGCGGCCTCGTCCAGATCGAGCACGAATTCCACCGGCCAAAGCTGGTGCATCATCCCGGTGAGGGCGCGAACCGCGGCCGGAAATTGTTGCCGATCGCTCGTCGCGTCGGGCTCGAGATCGTTGATGTAGCTGCGGACCTGCCGGATGGTTTCGTTCAGGTTGTCCATGCAATGCCGCACCCGGCCCTCCGCGCCGAACGGATCGACGCTCATCTGCGCGCGCACCGCTTCGAGCCCGAGGCCGGCGGCGTAGATGGACTGGATGACGTGATCGTGCAAATCGCGCGCGAGCCGCGAACGCAGTTCCACCGAATGGCGCAAATTTTCCTCGCTGACGCGCAACGCCTCCTCGGCCTGCCGGCGTTCGTCGATTTGGCGTTCGAGCGCGGCGCGATGATCGAACGATTGCCGCACAAGTTCCGCGACCGGCTGGAATTCGTCGCGGCGCTCCAACAATGCGACGATGGGCTCGGGCGCAGCCTGTTGCAGGCTGGTGTTCAGCCGACCGAGCGGCGCGAGCACCCACCGCTTCACCGCAAATCCGAGCGCGGTGAAGAGCGCTGCCGCAAAGACGACGAAGAGCAAAATGATCTGCGCCGTGGAGGCGTCCGGCTCCCTCCGGTCGTGACGGGGAGTCAGGACGAGATCTTGCACGGGATGTCCGTTCAAGTCCGTCAACGTGCGGCGCCAAGCCGTCGGCTGGTCGGGGCGCCCGGCATCCGCGCGGCGCGGCGTCGTTTCCAAACGCACGTCGCATTCCGTTACGGCCGCGAGTTGTTCGAGCTGCGCCGCGTCCCAGCGCCGGGCGGCCACGAGCCAGCCGGCGAGGTTGCCGTCGGCGGGAGCGACCGGTGCCGCCTGATATTGCCAAAGCACGTCGCGCCCCGGTGCGAAAAACTGCAGCCGGCTCGCGCGCCGTGTGGCATCGGCGAGATCGGCGGGCGAGGGCAGCGCGGGCGGCTCGACGCTCGGGTCCCGTTGTCCGGCGTAGGCGACATGGCCGTCGGCGCGCAGGAGCCAGACGACTTCGATTTGGCGGTCGGCAAGCGCGGACTCGAGATGCTGACGCGCCCAAAGCGGATCACGACTTTGCAGAAAATTCCGCGTTTCGCTCCACGGTGCGAGATCGAGCAACAGCTCCTGCAGTGGCCGGCTCGAAATATCGAGCCACCGCGCGAGCTGCCGCTCGCCTGCGCGCTGGCGGGCCACCCGCGCTTCTTCTGCGCGACGCAGGTCCTGCCGATGCACGACCAGCAGCGTGGCGAAAAAAAGTGCGAGCAATCCGCCGAGGAGCAGACCGAACCGACTGGCCAGAGTTGAAGGGCCTTTCGGCATCACGAACCCGAGGCCAGATGCATTGCCAAAGGTTGGTAGCATCCGGAATTAGTGTGCTGGGAATTTGCTTTCAAGTTCTCGGAATAAAACGGGATAGGGTGCTAGGGTGGTTCATGGCGAAATGATTTACGCACTAGGGCCGTAACGCTCTATTTCATTTGTCGCGAAAGCCTGTGGTTCGTGGGTTGCGCTGCGTCCCCGCAGCGACTCAAGTTCTCGCGTGGTTCCGGTTCCGAACGACGCCGTTGTGCGTCACTTCCTGACGTGGCAGTCGCCGCTGCTCCCGCAGGCGGTGGCGTGGCTGGCGCGCGATTGGGACGGGGTCGGCCCGTTGGATCTTTCGCATTGGCTCGTCGTCGTGCCCACGCGGCAAGCCGGCCGGCGATTGCGCGCAGGACTCGCGGAGCACGCCGCAGCGCGCGGCCAGGCCGCGTTTCCTCCGCGGGTGATTCCGCCTGAGGCCTTGCTGGTTTCACCCGCGACTTCGCCCGCCATCGCCAGCGCGCTTGAGTCAACGCTTGCGTGGACGCACCTGTTGCGCGCGCTCGAGCTCGACGAGTTCCGCGCGGTCTTTCCGGTCGATCCGCCGGCGCGCTCGTTTGCGTGGGCGCTCCGGCTCGCGCAGCAATTCCAACAACTCCAAGCCACGCTCGGGGAGGTCGCGCTCACGATGCCGGACGTCGCTCCGCGCGCGCCGGCGGGCTTTCCCGAGCGCGAGCGCTGGCAACAGCTCGGCGAACTCGCGCGCCGGCAGGCCGCGTGGCTTGCCTCGCACGACCGACGCGAGCCGCAGGCGGCGCGCCTGGCCGCGGCGCGGAGTCCCGCGCCGCCCGAAGGCGTCGAGCGCATCGTGTTGCTGGCCGTGCCCGATCCGCTGCCGCTCGCGCTGGTGGCGCTCGCGGAGCACGCGCGCCGCACGCCGGTGGACGTCGTCGTGTTCGCCCCGGCGGCAGAGGCGGCGAACTTCGACGGCTGGGGACGACCCGTGACCGACGCGTGGCAGCACCGCGCGGCGCCGTTTTCGGATTTTGCGGGCCAGGTTCATTTGCTCGCCGATGCCACGGCGCAGGCGGAACAAGTCGCGCGGCTCGCCGCGCGCTACGACGAGCCGGACGGTCTGCTCGCGCTCGGCATTGCGGATCCCGAGATCACGCCGCTCGCGGAGGCGGCGCTGGCGCGCGCCGGACGCGCGGCGTTCGACCCGGCGGGCGAGCCGCGGCGAAACAGCGGATTTTTTCACCTGCTCGAACGCTTGGCGGCGTTCGCGCGCGAGCCGTCGTTCGCGCACGTCGCCGCGCTCGCGCGGCAGCCGGAAATCCTCGGGTGGCTGCACGCGGAGCTCGGCGATTCGTTCGGCGCCGCCACGTTGCTGGCGGCGCTCGACGAGCTGTGGGCTGCGCATCTCCCCGCCACGTTGACGCAGGCGCGCGCACACGCCCGCGGCGTGGCCGGCGCGGCGCTGGCGAAACTCGACGGCTTGCGGGCGCGGCTGCGCGCGGGCGATTTCGCGACGGCCGTGACAGATGTTCTCCAGCAACTTTTTTCCGCCCGTCACCCCGCGGCCTCCTCCGCGAACGAGGCGGAACTGGCCGACGCCGCGGAAGCGTGGATGGAAATCGTGCGGGCCTGTGCCGACGCCGCGCGCGCGTTTCCGGAATTGCGACGCGACGAATGGTGGCAAGTCGCGCTGGAGCAGTTCGGCCGCGCGCGTCGCGAAAGCGACAAGCCGCTCGGCGCGCTGGAATTGCAGGGCTGGCTCGAGTTGCTCTGGGAGGATGCGCCGCACCTTGTCGTCGCCGGGTGCAACGACGGCTTTGTGCCCGACGCGGTGGTTGGCGATGTTTTCCTGCCGGAAAGCCTCCGTGCGCACCTCGGATTGAAGACCAACGCCGCGCGCTTCGCCCGCGATGCGTATCTACTGCAAGCGCTCGTCGCGTCGCGCTGCACCGGGGGCCGGGTGGACGTGCTGCTCGGAAAGATTTCATCCGCCGGCGATCCGCTGAAGCCCTCGCGGCTTTTGCTGCAATGCTCGGACGACGAGCTGCCCGCACGCATCGAGCGGCTCTTCCGTCCGCTCGAATCGGGCGCCGCGCTGCCCGCGTGGGAGCGCGCGTGGCAGTTGCGACCGCGCCGCGCGGCGCCGCCTTCGCGGGTGTCCGTGACGGCGTTTCGCAGCTACCTCGAGTGTCCATTTCGCTTTTATCTCCGGCACGTATTACAGATGGAGGCGATCGATCCGGAAAAATCGGAGCTCGATGCATTCGACTTTGGTCACCTCTGTCATGCGCCCCTGGAGAAGTTGAAGGAAGCGCCGTGGCGCGATTGCGCGGACGAGAACCTGCTTGCGGCGATGCTGCTCGAGGGTTTTGACGCGCTCGCCGCGGCGACGTTCGGAGCCGAGCACACGGTGCCGCTGGTGGCGCAGCTCGAATCCGCGCGGCAACGGCTGCGTCGCGCCGCGGCCGTGCAGGCGCGCGAGCGGGCGGCGGGCTGGGTCGTGCAGGACGTCGAGCGGAAGTTCACGCTGGATTTCGTTGGCGTGACGGTCGTCGGCAAGATCGACCGCCTCGATCGCCACGAGACGACCGGCGCGTGGCGCGTCATTGACTACAAGACAAGCGATGCCGCCAAGGCGCCGTTCGACGCGCACCTCGCGGCGCCGCGACGCGGCGTGATTTATCCGGAGTGGGCGATCGCCGACATTGGCGGCAAGCCGCGCGTTTGGACCGATCTGCAATTGCCGCTCTACCTGCATGCGGTGCCGCTGCTCGGCATCGGCACGACAGACCGGCCCGCGTGCGGCTACTTCAATCTGCCGAAGGCGATCGGCGACACCGGGCTCGCGCTCTGGGATGGATACACCCCGGAGCTGCAGGACGCGGCGATGCGCTGCGCGCGGGAGATCATCGACGCGATCCGCGCGGAGAAGTTCTGGCCGCCGAACGAGTCGATCCGTGCCGAGCGCGATCCGTTCGCCGCACTTTTCCAGCGCGGCGTCGCCGCGAGTGTCGCGCGGGAGGAGTCGAAATGAAAACCCCTCCGCACGTGATGATCCTCGCGTCGGCCGGTGCCGGCAAAACGTTCGCGCTGACGAACCGCTTCATCGCACTGCTCGCGGCCGGCGCACCGCCGGAGCGGATCGTCGCACTGACGTTCACGCGCAAGGCGGCGGGCGAATTCTTCGACGGCATCCTGCGCAAGCTCGCCGATGCCGCGCGCGACGCCGGCGCGGCGAACCGGCTCGCGGAGGCGATCGGACACCCGCATTTCGGCCGCGCGGATTTTCTGCGCCTGCTCCGCGCCGTGGCGGACACGTTGCACCGGCTGCGGCTCGGCACGCTCGACAGTTTCTTTGCGCGCATCGCGCGCGCGTTTCCGTTCGAGCTCGGGCTGGCGGGCGACTTCGAGGTGTTGCAGGCGCACGCCGCGCGCATCGAGCGGCGGCGCGTGCTGCAGCAACTTTTTGCGCGCGATGGCGGGCTGGCGGAAGCGCAGGCGGAATTTCTCGAAGCATTCAAGCGCGCCACGTTCGGCGCGGAGGAGAAACAGCTCGGCCGCCGGCTCGACGGCTATCTTGACGAGCACTACGAGCGGTTCCTCGAGGCGCCGGACGGCGCGTGGTGGGGCAACGCCGCGCGCATCTGGCCCGCGGGGCAGCCGTGGTGTCGCGACGTGAAACTCGCGCCCGCCGTGACGGCGTTGCGGCGCTGGGCGGAGGGCGCGGCGCTCGAACCGAAGCAGCGCGAGCGCTGGCAGAAATTCTTCGACGCGCTCGACACGTGGTCGCCCGGTGCGCCGTTGCCGCGGGCGCTGGAGTATGTGCTCGAGAAGGCATTCGAGCGCTGGAGCGAACTCGAGGCCTGTGCGGCGGAGCTGCATTTTGACCGCAAGAAGCAGGTGCTCGATGCGCGCGCGTGCACGGCGCTGATGGAGATTGTCTGCCACGTCGCCGGTGGCGAATTGCAGCGGCGGCTCGAAACGACCCGCGGCATTCACGCGGTGCTCCGGCACTACGATGTAATCTACGATGCGGTCGTGCGCCGCGCGGGGAAATTGACCTTTGCCGACGTGGAGCGGCTGCTGCGGCCGGAGGGCGCGCGGACGCTGTCGCGCAACGCAGAGAGCGGCGACCGGTTGTTGCTCGATTATCGGCTCGATGCGGAGATCGACCATTGGCTGCTCGACGAATTTCAGGACACGAGCCGCGGGCAGTGGAGCGTGTTGCGCAATCTGATCGACGAGGTCGTGCAGGACGCGGAGGCGCGGCGGAGCTTTTTTTGCGTCGGCGACGTGAAGCAGTCGATCTTCGCCTGGCGCGCGGGCGATCCGCGGCTGATGAGTGAAATCCGCGAGCACTACAATCACGGGGCGGACGGACCCATCACAACGCTGCCGCTCGATCAGTCCTGGCGCTCGGGTCCGGCGATCATCGAGCTGGTCAACGCAGTGTTCGGCAACGCGGCGGTGCTCGCGGAATTATTCCCGGGTCGGGCGACCACCGAGTGGAAAATGCAATGGCGCGCGCATACGACCGCGTTCGCGGATCGTCCGGGTCAGGCGGCGCTGTTGCACGCGGACGACGCGGAGGCGCGACGGAAGTTGACGCTCGATCTCCTGCGCGAGTTGCGTCCGCTCGAACGCGGTCTGACGTGCGCGGTGCTCGTGCAGCGCAACAGCGAGGCGACGGAGCTGGCCGATTTTTTCCGGCGCGAAGGCGGGCTGCCAGCCGTGGCAGAGTCGGATCTCGGCGTTTGCACGGACAACCCCGCCGGCGCGGCGCTGCTCGCGCTGTTCCACGCCGCGGCGCATCCGGGCGACACGCTGGCGTGGGAGCACGTGCAGATGACGCCGCTCGCGCGCGTGCTGCAGGACGCCGGGATCGAGTCGCGCGAGTTGCTCGCGTGGCGCGTGCTCGGCCAGGTGCACGCGGACGGCTTCGAGCGCACGGCGGAGTTTTGGCTCGCGCGGTTGGAGCCGCACCTGGGGCCGACGAATCAGTTTGCCCGCGAGCGCGCGCGGCAGTTCGCGGCGGCGGCGGCGTTGTTCGACGCGAACGGCAGCCGCGAGGTGGACGAGTTCGTCGCGTTCATGGACCGGCACACCGTGCGGGAGCCGGAGAGCGCGGCGGTCGTGCGCGTGATGACGATTCACAAATCCAAGGGGCTTGGCTTCGACGTCGTGATCGTGCCCGAACTGCAGGGCAATCGCATCGACGAACCCCGCGGCGGACTGGCGGTGCAGACCAACGAGGCGCACGAAGTCGAGTGGGTGCTCGAGTTGCCGACGGCGCTCTTCGCGCGCCACGACGCAGTGCTCGGCGCGCACCTCGCGCAGGCGGAGCAGGAGGCCTGTTACGAGTCGTTGTCTCTGCTCTACGTGGCACTGACGCGGGCGAAGCGCGCCTTGTTTGTCATCACGGAGCCCGCGGGCGAGACGACTTCGCGCAATTTCCCCAAACTCCTCGCCGCGACGCTCGGCGAGGAATCGCGGCCGGTTCGCGTTGGCTCGCTTCAGGTCACCGGAGCGTGGTCGGCCGGCGATCCTGATTGGCATCGGTCGATGGTGGCACCGCCGGTTTCCGTTGCCGCGGCGGAGTTGCCGGTGATTTCCGCCGTGCCCGTGCCGCGGCGGCTCGCGCGCCGGCCTTCGGGCGAACGCAGGCCCGGCGTCGATGCGACGCGGCTGTTCACGCTGGCGGAGAACGTGCGGGTGGAATTCGGCGCCGCAGTGCATCGTTTGCTCGCGCAAATCGAGTGGTGCGGTTCGGCCGAGGTGGCTGCTCGCGCCGACGCATGGCGTGCCGCCGGTGAAACGGAGGAGGTGATTGCTCACGTCCTGGACGTGGTGCGCGCGCCGGCCCTGGCGGAACTGTGGCGTCAACCGGCTGCGCTGCCCGAGGTGTGGCGGGAGCGGGCGTTTGAAATCGTCTGGGACGGTGCGTGGGTGTCGGGCGTGTTCGACCGCGTGCATGTCGCCCGCGATGCCGGGGGCCGCGCCACGGCGGCGACGGTGTGGGATTTCAAGACCGATGCGGTGGGAGAGGATCCCGCAGCTTTGGCGCGCGCGGCGCAGCGGCATGCCGGGCAATTGAATCTCTACCGCCACGTGGTGGCGCGGCTGACGGGTTTGTCCGGCGGAGCGGTGCGGGCCGAGCTGGTGTTCACCGCGGTGGCGCGGCGGATCGAGGTGCGGGTTGAGAGCTAACTTCGGGCTTTACAGGGGTGGAGCCGCCCCGCACGTTGCCCGTTTCAACACCAATTCCTATGGGTAATCTCAAGAAGAAGCGTCGTCTCAAGATGTCGAAACACAAGCGCCGCAAGCGCCTGAAGTCGAACCGTCACAAGAAGCGCACGTGGCAGAAATAACGCGCTGAGCGCCCGCCAGCGGTCGGTCTTCACTGCTCCACTACTTTCGGCCCGCCTCCTTTCGAGGCGGGCTTTTCGTTGGGGCGCAGTGGGTAAAATAACTCATAATAGCGGCGCCGGATGGCGCTAACAGGGTTTTCGTCTTGTCTCGGGGTGGGTGGAGACCTATCTCCGTGACCCGCAACTGATTTTCGGTTGCCCCGGTTTTAGCGGGATATGTCCCAACCGGCCGCCTGTCACCTCACCCCTAGCACACACGCATGTTGTTCGGCAAAAAGACCAAAGGCTTTTGCGTCGATTTCGGCGAGCAAGCCGTGCTGCTCGCACGACTCTCCCAGGATGACGCGCCGCTTGTCATCGAGGAACTCAAGGAGTTCGGCGTCGCCGACCGCGAGGGTTTGGCTGCTTATCTGAAAACCGCAGAGGGACGCGGTGCCACGGGTTATGCGCACGCGCGCTGCGGGATCTACCCGGCGAAGCGCCTGATCCGGCGGCAGACGCTCGATTTGAAGCGGGTCAAGGAGCCGACTTACCTCAACGAAGTGGTTGCGCAGCAATTTCGCGTCGAAGCAGAAAAATATGCCACAATGCTGCTTAACCCGGCTGACGGCACGGAATTCGATACCGCCAAGGCCGCGCAAAAAGATGCGCTTTTCTGCGGTTTGCCCGCGGACGACGTGATCGCGTGGCAGGACAAGCTGCTCGAAATCGGCCTGTATCCCGAGCGCCTCGAGCTCGGCACCGTCGCCACGCTCGGTGCGCTGGCGAACTACCAGAAGTTCAAACAGACGAAGACGCCGATCCTCGTGCTCGAACTCGGCGACGATGCGACGCAATCGTTCATCGTCAGCGCCGATGGCGTGGATGTTTCCCGACCCATTCCCAGCGGCATCGCCGCGATGATTCCCGTCGTGCAAAAGGAACTCGGCCTCAAGGACGAGGAATCCGCGAAGAAGCTATTTTATTCGAACACCTTCGATTTCACGAGCATGGGCGGCACGCTGATCAAGAAGCTGCTCAAGGAGCTCCAATCCTCGATCGGTTTCTACGAAGTGCAGACCGGCCAGTCGATCGGCGGCGTGCTCTGCACGCAATTGCCGACGAGCTTGGGCTGGCTCGGCACGACGATCGCCGCGTCCCTCGGCGTCGGTCCCTTCAAAGCCGAAGTCGTCCCGTGGGCGGCGTCGCTCGGCATCTCTCTGGCCCCGGGCGTGCAACCTGCCGCTCCGGACGAACGCTGGCTCGGCCTTTTCGGCCTCATCGCTTCCTATAACCATGTCCCTGCTGTCGCTGAAAAAGCGTGACGCCGCGCCGGCGGTCGCGCCGGCCTGGCATCCGAACTTCCGCAACTTCGAACGGTTGCCGGACACGAAGGTCGTTCGCACGAACTTCTTCATCAACGTCGCCGCCGTCGCGCTCGCCCTTGCGCTGGGCGGCCTCGTCGGCTGGCGCGAATACCAAGCCGGCCTCCTCCGCCAGCAAACTGCGGCCGCCGAGGCCCGCATCGCCGCGCAGAAGAAGCAAAGTGACGAAGGTCTGCGCCTCACGAAGCTGTTCAACGACGAGGAAAAGAAATTCGCCGAAGCGACCGCGTTCGTGAAAGTGCCGATCCAGCCTTCCGAAGTGCTCGCGCTCCTCGGCGAAAGCCTTCCGGCGGAAATTCAGCTCGAATACGTCGATGTCCGCGCGACCGATGCGACCGATCCGCGCTGCACGCTGCGTGGCCTCGCCGCCGGCTCCAAGGATCAGGCGAGCGGCGCCGCTTCGAGCTATGTCGAGACCCTGCGCACGCAGCCGCGTTTTGCCGAGGTTTTCGCCTCGGTCAACCTCACGACCATCAACGCCGACGCCCGCTCCGGCATGCTCGTTTTCGAGATCGTCATGAAATTCAAAACCGCCGGAGGGAAAAAACCATGACCGGCGCCGATCTGCTCGCTCTCATCAAGAAGCAGCCCATCGCGTTCCTCTGCGGCGTGATCGTGATTGCGTCCGCCGCCGCGCTCTTCCTCCGCGGCGAGGCGGTCAACGAGGCGCAGGCGCTGTTCCAGGCCAAGGACACCGAGGCGAACAAGACCGAGGCCAACGCCCGCCACACGGCCGGCCTCGCCGAGGCCACCGCGGAAATGCAGGAAGTCGGCAAGCAGTTCGACGGACGCCTCCTCCGCGCGCCGCAGCTCGCAAACAATCTTCAGTTCTTCTACCGGCTCGAAGCTGACACCGGGGTGAAGCTCCTCGACGTCCGCCAAAACCCGATTCCCGCCCCGAAGCAAGGTGCGCCGCGTCCGACTTACGTCGGAATTCCCTTCACGGCTAATGTGCAGGGCAACTTCGCGCAGGTTTACGACTTCATCCGCCGCGTCGAGGCTGGGCCGCATTTTCTGCGTTTCAACCAGCTCACGCTTTCCAAGCTCGCTCCGGCCGGTGGCGCCGGTGGCGCGCCTGACGCGATGACGGCGCAACTCCAGGTCGAAATTCTCGGCACGCCATGAACGCTCGCTTCCTTGCATTGCTGTCGCTCGCTGCTGTCGCCGCCTCGGCGGCCGATGTCCCGCCGGTTATCGCGCCCAACAAGCGGGCCGAAAGTCTCGAGCACGCGAAGGCCGTGCTCGCGCCGAAGGACGCGGCTGCCCCTCAAGGCCTGAAAGATCCTTTCCATTCGGAGGCGTTTGCCGGCGCCGCTTCCACCTCCGGCGTGGCCGCTCCCGCGAACCCCGGCGCCAGCAGTGGCGCACCGGGCGGCGCCGTGACGCGTCCCGCCGGGCCGCGTTCGGCGCGCGATCTCATCGCCGCCATCGCCGAGGGATTGAAGCCTTCCGGCTTTCTCGTTTTCCGCGGCGACCCGACGCTGAACTTCGGTCAAAAGCGGGTCAAAGCGGGAGACTCCCTGACAATTACCTTTGAAGGCACGGAATACACCGTAGTCATCACCGCGATCAAAGCGCCGAACTTCACCATTCGCCTCGGCAACGAGGAATTCACCCGGCCAATCAAATGAGCACCCCCATGAGCACACGCAAACTCATCACCGCCGCCACCGCCGTCCTGTTGGCCGCCTCGCTTTTCGCGCAGACCACGCCGCCCGCGGCTGAACCCGAGGCCGCCGCCCCCGCCGTGCAGGTCGCCGGCGCCGATCCCGCGCAGGGCACCGTCACGCGCGACAAGGACACGCTGTCGGTCGATTTTCCCGATGAGGACATCAAGACGATCCTCCGCAACGTCGCCGACCTCTTCGAGCTCAACCTCGTGGTGCCGGACACGCTGACCGGCAAGGCGTCGATCAAACTCCGCGACGTCAGCTGGCGCCAGATCTTCCAAGTCGTCCTCTCGCCCGCGGGCTACACCTACGTCGAGGAAGGCAACATCATCAAAGTCATCAGCAACGAGTCGCTGACGATGGAGCCGGTTTCCACCGAGGTGTTCATCCTCAACAACGCCAAGGCGCAGGACATCAAGCCCACCGTGGACGGACTCGTCGATGCCGCCGCCGGCGGCAAGATCCTCATCGACGCGCGCTCCAATGCCCTCGTCGTCACGGAGCGCCCGACGCGCATGACGCGCATCCGCGCCATCGTCGAGCAACTCGACAAGGCCACCGCGCAGGTGGCAATCGAATCGAAGTTCGTCGAAGTCACGGACCGGGATATTCGCGATTTGGGCGTTAATTGGACCAGTCTCGCGGGATATCAGGTCAGCAACCAGCCAACGAACACGATCATCCGCGGAGGCGGCACCGTGCCGCGGCAGGATCAACAACCGGAAATCCTTACGAATGTCATAGGCCCCGGCCAGCTCATCAGCCAAGTCTCAGATGCCTCTACCACTTTCGCTTCGGTGCTCTCTGCCGCGCAATTCAACATCGTTCTCAGCGCGCTTTCCACGAAGAACAACACGAAGATCGTTTCCAACCCGACGATCGTCACGCTGAACAACACCGAGGCATTCCTGAACATCGGCCAGGAGTTCCCGATCCCGAGCTACACCTACAACTCCGAGCGCGGCACGTTCGAAGTCTCGGGTTTCCAATACAAGCCGATCGGCATCATTCTCAAGGTTACGCCGCAGGTGAACGCCGAAGGCACGATTCGCATGTTCCTTGAGCCCGAAGTCAGCCAGCAAACTGACTCGACATCGTTTGGCGGTGCGGGTGGCGCGCAGATTCCGATCATCGCGACGCGCAAGGTGAAGACTTCGATTTCGCTCAAGGATGGCCACACCGCCGCGATCGGAGGTTTGATCCAAACCTCGCAAACCGCCCGGAATAGTCGGGTGCCGATCCTTGGCGCAATTCCGGGCCTCGGTCGTCTGTTCTCGAGCAAGGGCAAGACTGATACGGGCACGAACCTGATCATCTTCATCACCGCCAAGACGGTCAGCCCCGATGGAGCATCAGCCGAGCAGATCATGTCTCCGGCAGTCGTCCAGGCTGTTAACTCCGACCCGCACGCACCGGCCGCCGGCAATAAATAACCGGCGCCTCCCGCTCTCTTTTCGGCCGCCTTGCCCGTGCAAGGCGGCCTTTTTTTGGCGCGCCGCGTCTCCCGGGAACAACTCGCTCGTGAGTTGTGCGTCCCCTGCACACATGGGTGGGACAAGCGTTGCATTCAGGACATCCGCGAAATCTCGGTGCGGCGCCATGCACCGCGCCGCTCCCGTCACCACCAGTCGCTCACGAATCCCTGCACGTATTTGATCGCGAAAACGCCGAGGTTCTTCGCCGCGTGCGCCGCGATGCACGGCAGCAGCGAGTGCGTCGGATTGAGTTTCCAGAATCGCACCGTGTAGAACCAGAGCGAAGCTGCGAAGACCATGCCAAAGCTCAGTCCGGCCTTCGCGTCGAAACGCCAGGTCAGCGTGCCGTCCTTCCATTCCCACAGAAAAGGATGCAGGGCTGCGAACACGAGTGAGGCGCCCACGCAACTCGCCACGAGCGCGGCGCGGCCGCGATTCGGCACGACGATGAAGCCACGGAAAATCAGCTCCTCGCCGAACGCCGCCGCCAACGTGTAGAAACCGAACAGCACCGTTATGCGGCTTTGCGCCTCGACGATTCCGAGCGCGTATTCGCCCACCGTCTCGAGTGCGAGCAAGCCGAGCGCGCCGAGCACGGCCACAATGATCGCGAGGCGCGAGGCGGGCGTCGTGCCCGGCAGGGCGCGGGGCGGGGGAACTCCGCCGTTCGCTGCCGTCGCGCGGTAATCGTCGCGCCAGAGCTTGGCGATATAGGTCATGCCTGCGAGCAGGAGGAGCAGCATCCCGGGGTCGTTCTGGCCCATGACGCGACGAAACAGGAACGGCGGTATAATTGGCAAGATTGGGCGCAGGTTTTTGTTAGCGTTTCGGACTCCGTCACCTAGCCTGCATTTCCGATGTCCGCCGGCTCGCCGACCGCCTCTGTCACCTCCACTCCGTTGCCCGAAGTTTTTCGGCGCATCGGTCCGCAAATGGTGGCGCTCGACCGGTTCATGCAGGAGCAGGTGACGAGTTTCGAGCCGGAGATCCGCAGCATGGCCGCGTATTGCCTGGAGAGTTCCGGCAAGCGCCTGCGGCCCACGCTCGTTTTCATTTCCGGCTGGCGCGGCGAAGGCGTGGTGAACGATGCGTTGGTGCGAGCATCCGGCGTCGTGGAAATGGTCCACCTCGCGACGCTGGTGCATGACGACATCATGGACCGCGCCGATCTGCGCCGGAACCGCCACACCGCTGCGCGCGAGTTCGGTCCGGATGCGGCCGTGTTGCTCGGCGACGCGCTGTTTTCGCAGGCATTGCACGTCGCCTCGCAATTTCCCACCACGGAAGTTTGCCGGGTCGTCTCTGAATCGACGCGCAAGGTCTGCTCCGGCGAGATCATGCAGACGCTGCACCGCCGCGATCTCACGGTTTCACGCGAAGATTACTGGCGCATGATTGATTTGAAGACGGCCGAGCTGTTCCGCGTGGCGTGCTTCCTGGGCGCGCGGCTATCCGGTTTTTCGCCGGAGTTCGTGCAGGCCGCCAATGATTTCGGGCGGCACCTGGGCATCGCGTATCAGATTTACGACGATCTCGTGGATTTCCTCGGCGAGGAAAAGAGCATCGGCAAGACGCTCGGCACCGACCTCGCCAGCGGCAAACTCACGCTTCCGCTCATGTTGTTGCTCGAACGCCTGTCTGCACCCGAGCGCGCCGGGCTGATCGAGGCGTTGCGCGGCGGCAAGCCGTTGCCGCTCACCGCCAGCGTGGAACGCATGCGTGCCCTCGGCATCGCGGACGGTGTCGCACTCGCCGTCGATGAGGAACTCGCGCGCGCGCGCGCGGTCCTTGCCCCTCACGCGGCTTTGGATCCGGTGCCCCTGATGTTGCAGCTGGCGGAAATGTTGAAATCGCAGCTCAGCGGGCTTTATTCCGGAGCCGCGAAGCCGTAGAACACATTACACCGTTGCCCGACCCGCAACGGCGCTCATCCTAACACCTCCCGATGAACCTCTCGAAGGTCTTCTCCAAGACCCTCGTCACGTCCCCTGAACGCCAGCAGGAGGCTGACGCCGACTTGGTCATCATAAAACGCGTGCAGGCGGGCGACGTGGCGGCCTTCGACGCGTTGATTCGCAAATACCGCGAGCGCCTCTTCGGGGTGGTCTATAATTTGACGTCCAATCGCGAAGATACGGCCGACCTCGTGCAGGATTCGTTCATCAAGGCGTTTCAGGCCATCAACCGCTTCCACGGCCAGTCGGCGTTCTTCACCTGGCTGTATAAGATTGCGGTCAATACGACGCTCAGTCATCTGAGGAAGAACAAGTTACGTCAGTTTTTTTCCCTGGAAAAAATCCAGGAAGACGACCCGTCGGCCAAGATTCTGGGCGATTTGACTGACAAGTCCGGTGTCGATCGGGACGCCTATCTCCGGGAGCTCCAGGAAAAATTGAACGAAGCGATGCAAAAACTGTCTATCAAGCATCGAACAGTCATCACTTTATTCGAGATCGATGGACTCAGCCACGCCGAGATTGCCGACGTCATGGAGTGCTCCGAAGGCACCGTCCGCTCGCGCCTCCACTACGCGAAGCAATTTCTGCAGGGCGAATTGAGCAAATACCTCCGCTAACGTAACGCATGTCGCACCCCGAACCACGCTCCCGAGTTACTGTTGAAGATCTGCTGCGCCTCAAACGCGCCGAGCGTCCCGAGCCTGAATTCTGGACCAAATTCGAAGCGGAGCTGCGCCAGAAGCAGCTCGCCGCGCTGGTCGAACGCCGCCGCTGGTGGGAATCACTCCCGCAACTCTTTGCGCGCCGCGCATACGTCCCGATCGGCGCCGCCGCCGTTCTCACTTTCACGCTCGTCTCCGTGCGGAATTACACGCCGACCGCCGTGGTGCAGGAACACGAACTCACGCCGACGCGCAGCGTCGCTGCCGAACTCGCGCCGCGCGCTGACATCGCCGCCGTCGCCGAGTCGAACGCCGCACAGAGCGTCGCCGTGGCGCTCGAAGAAGTCGCGCCCGAGCCCGCCAACCTCCAGTTGTCCGAACAACTCCCCGCGCAAACGGGTGATCTTGTTCCGTGGAGCGCCTCGCGCACCGCGGAGGAAACTCCCTCCGCCCGCTCGATCGCCAAGAACGTCGCTCGTCTCGAACAAACCGAGCCCGAGCTGATGAACGCGCTGCTTCCGGGCCGCGTCGGCGAAACGTCGGATTTCCGCCAAGCTGCCGCGCAAGCCGTCGAAATCGCCGCAATCTCCGCTGTCTCCTCGCGTCGCAGCCGTTTGCTCGCGCAATTTGCCGATCGCCAGTTCACGCAGGACCCGACCGCCCCGGAAGTCGTCCGTGAGCGCCACGCGCGCCGCCTCGGCAACACGGAGCTGACCGGCGGCTGGACCCGCGTCGGCGTGAAAGCCGACCGCGTCTCCCTCAAGTTCTGAGCGAATAACAGTTCATCCCGTAGCGCCGGTCTCC
>PNJQ01000057.1 GCA_013821985.1 Opitutus sp. | reverse complement strand
CTGCGCAGCGGCGGCACTGAACGCCACGCTGTGTTTCTCGGCGCCGCCGCCGCCAAGGCCGGCCATGAGGTCACCCTGCTGACCTTCCGGCCGCGCGGCGCGCTCGGGGACGACGCGGACAACCAGCCGTTCGCTTTCAAATCGCTCCAACCGTTCGATCTGCACCTCGACTGGTTTGCCCCGGGCCTGCTCCGCGCCGCGAGCGAAGCCGCGCCGGACCTCGTGCTCTGCATGGGCCGCATGGCGAATTGCTACGCCGGTTTCATCCAGGCGCGTCTGCCGCACGCGGCAGTCATCTGCACGATGCGCACCGGCAAGACGCTGCCGTATCTGTTCCGCCGTTCGCTCCGCCGCTGCCGTCATGTCATCGCCAACAGCCACGTCGCGAAGCGCGTGCTGACCGACGAACACGATCTCTCCGCCGCCAAAGTCACCGTCATCCACAATCCCGTGCTGCGCTCCCATGACGCCGACGGTCCGCGCAACAACGCGCTTCGTCGCTTCCACGGCGCCAACCCGAGCACCGTCGTGATGTTGAACGTCGCGATGTTTCGCCCGGAAAAAAACCAGCGCGAGCTGATCGAAATTTGTTCCAAACTGCCGGGTTATCTCGACTGGCAGCTCTGGCTCGCGGGCGACGGCGTGGCACGCAAGAGCTGCGAACGCCTCGCGCACGACCTCGGCCTCGGCGGCCGCGTCCGCTTCCTTGGCTATCAACCCGACCCGACGCCGCTCTACCTCGCTTCCGACATCGCGCTGCTCGCCTCCCAGAGCGAGTCACTGTCGAATTTTCTTATCGAGTCGCAGCTCCACGGCCTGCCCGCGGTTGCCTACGACATCGTGGGTGTGGGCGAATGCTTCGTGCCCGGGCAATCGGGCTATTTGCTCAAGAACAAGGATCAGGCCGGCTTCGTGGACGCGCTCGACCGACTCATTCGCGAACCGAGCGTGCGCCGTCGCTTCAGCGAAACCGCGCGCCGCCACGCCCGCGAAGAGTTCACCGCCGAACGCCAGATTCAAGCGCACCTCGCGCTCTTCGCCGACCTCGTGAAGGTCTGAGGTGGTCGTCGCCGTCCCGGCGACGACGAGACATCCTCGAACCCGGGACTCACCCGCGCCTCCAGCTGCACCTCGTGGCCGCACTCCGCATCACGATGGCGCTCTCGGCCGCGTAAACCGCTCTCCTGACACCGCTATGTCAGCAGACCCGGCCGCCGGCGTGCGTCGAGTTGCGTTTCAGTTCCGCCTGCTCATTCGTGAAAGCAGTGCGTCCCTCTTCGCCTGAATTCATCCGCCTGCGCGGCGTCCGCCAGAATAACCTCAAGGGTTTCGACCTCGATCTGCCGCTCGGCAAATACATCGTCGTCACCGGTCTGAGCGGCGCGGGCAAATCCTCGCTCGTCTTCGACACGCTCCACGCCGAGGGCCAGCGCCGCTACGTCGAAACTTTTTCGGCCTACACGCGCCAGTTTCTCGACCTGCTCGACAAGCCGAAGGTCGATTCCGTCGAGAACATCCGGCCGTCGATCGCCATTCAGCAGACCAACACCGTCAAGACGTCGCGCTCGACCGTTGGCACGATGACGGAGCTGACCGACTTCTGCAAAGTCTGGTTCTCCCACGTCGCGGAGTGCTTCGATCCGGCAACCGGCGAAAAAGTCGAGGACGACACGCCGCAGACGATCTGGAAAAAGACGCACGCCGCCCACCCTGCCGCGACGCTGCTCATCGCGTTCCGCATCGCGAAGCCCGCCAACATGGCGTGGCCGGAAATTCTCCCTCCGCTGAAAAACCAAGGATACACCCGCGTGCTCGTTCCCCCGGCGACCGAAGGTAGCCCGCGACCTTCGGGCGCGGATGTGTCGCCTGCGCTCGCCACGCTTGAAGATCTCCTCGCGCAAAAATCCGCCGCCGCCCTCGCGCACACCGACCACATCTACGTCATCCAGGATCGCCTGCGCGTCGCCGCGGAAAGCAAATCCCGCTTCCTCGAAGCCACCGAAGCCGCCCTCCACTTCGGCCAAGGCGAAGTTTTTCTCTTCGCCGCCCCTTCAACTTCAACTGCTCAACCTCAGCCAGTGCCCGCAGGGCACTACTCCCGCGGGTTGCATTCGCCGCAAACCGGCCGCACATTCCGACCTGCCTCGCCGGGCATGTTCTCCTTCAACTCACCCCTCGGAGCGTGTCCGCGTTGCCGCGGCTTTGGTCGGGTGATCGACATCGATTACCGACTCGCGATTCCCGATCACTCGCTCTCGATCGACGCTGGTGCGATCAAGGCGTGGGAAGGCGAAGTTTACGGCGAGTCGAAGAAGGACCTCCTGAAGTTCGCGCGCAAACACCACATCCCGACGCACGTCCCCTTCGCCGCGCTGACCGCCGAGCAGAAGCAATTCGTGATCGAAGGTTCGCCCGGCTACAACGGCGAGGACAAGGCCTGGCCTGCCTACTGGTATGGCCTGAAGGGCTTCTTCCGCTACCTCGAGAAGACGACCTACAAGATGCACGTGCGCGTCTTCCTCTCGCGCTACCGTTCCTACAACCAGTGCCCCGAGTGCCACGGCGCGCGCCTGCAACCCGAAGCGCTCTGCTGGAAATGGCGCGGACAAACGCTACCCCAACTCTATCAACTTCCCGTCAGCGAACTCCTCGCGCTCATCCGCGACCACGGCGCCCCCGCGCGCGTCAAAAAACGGGAGGTGGGAAATGGAGACGCGGCGTCCTCGCCGCGTTCCGACGCGCACCACCAGCGCGACCTCGCCTACGATTCGATCGTCACGCGCCTGCGCTACCTCGAGCAGGTCGGCCTCGGCTATCTCACGCTCGACCGCACCTCGCGCACGCTCTCCGGCGGCGAAGTCGAGCGCGTCAATCTCACCTCCTGCCTCGGCACGTCACTGGTCGATACCTTGTTCGTGCTCGATGAGCCCTCCGTGGGCCTCCACCCGCGCGACATCGACCGCCTCATCGGCATCATCCGCACGCTGACTGACGCGGGCAACACGGTCGTCGTGGTCGAACACGACGAAGCGATGATCCGCGCCGCCGATCACGTCCTCGAAATTGGACCCGAGCCTGGCGCGCGCGGCGGCGAAGTGGTTTTCCAAGGCGACGTCGCCGCACTCCTCCGCTCTCCGAAAAGCATCACCGGTCGCTACCTTTCCGGCCGCGACTCCGTCGAAATCCCCGGACAACGCCGCTCCGTCGGTGCGGGCGGCTGGCTCGAATTCAAAAATGCCTCGAAGCACAACGTGCGCAACCTGTCGTTCCGCCTGCCGCTGCGCCGGCTCGTTTGTCTCTCGGGCGTTTCCGGCTCGGGCAAATCCACGCTGCTCGACAACGTCATCCACCAGGGCCTGCTGATGCAGCGCAACCAGATGACCGAGGACCCGGCCGCGATCGAAAGCATCAGCCGCGACGTTTCGTTTTCGGAAATCGTCTTGGTCGATCAATCGCCGCTCAGCCGCACGCCGCGCTCCAATCCCGCGCTCTACAGCGAGGCATGGGAAATCATCCGCGAACTCTACGCGCAAACGCCCGCCGCACAGGAAGCCGGCTTCAACGCCTCCAGCTTTTCCTTCAACAGCGGCGAAGGCCGCTGCGATCACTGCCAAGGCCTCGGCAGCGAGCGCGTGGAGATGCAGTTTCTCTCCGACGTCTTCGTTCCCTGCCCGATCTGCGAAGGCAGGCGCTTCAAACCCGAAGTCCTCGCGATTCAGTGGAACGGCAAATCCGTCGCCGATCTTCTCGCCACGACCATCAGCGACGCACTCGTATTCTTCGCTGACCGCGGCGGTGAAACCGTGCGCGACAACGCCGCCCGCGCCTCCATTCGTTCGCGTCTCGCCGCGCTCGACGCCGTCGGCCTCGGCTACCTCACGCTCGGCCAGCCGCTCAACACGCTTTCCGGGGGCGAATCCCAACGCCTCAAACTCGTCCGCTACCTCAGCGATTACGCTTCCGCCCCGGCAAGGCGCGGCGCTCTCGAGAACGAAACCGAAAATCCAAACTCGAAAATTCAAAATCTCGCGGACGGCGCCTTGCTCCTTCTCGACGAGCCGACGACCGGCCTGCACCGCCACGACGTCAAGCGCCTGCTCTCCGTCCTGCAACGCATCGTCGATGTCGGTCACAGCATCATCGTCATCGAGCACAATCTTGATGTTCTGAAATCGGCCGACTGGATCCTCGAAGTCGGCCCCGAAGCCGGCTCCGGCGGCGGCCGCGTCGTCGCCGAAGGCACGCCCGAGGAAATCGCCCGCGCGAAAACCGCCACCTCGCCGTTCCTCCGCGCCGCCCTCGCCGAAACCGAACCCGTCCTCGCCGCCGCGGAAGACGCCGCGCCTTTCGTGCCGGCCGGCCGACAGCCGGTCGAAGTTTCAGCCTTTCAGCCCTTCAGTCCTTCAGCCCTTCACCTCCTCGGCGCGCGCGAAAACAACCTGAAGAATATCTCGCTCTCGATCCCGCACCGGCAGCTCACGGTCGTCACCGGCGTTTCCGGCTCGGGCAAGTCCACCCTCGCGTTCGACATCATCTTCGCGGAGGGGCAGCGGCGCTTCATGGAATCGATGTCGCCCTACGCGCGCCAGTTCGTCGAACAGCTTCCGCGCCCCGACATCGACCGTCTCACCGGCATCCCGCCGACTGTCGCGATCGAACAGCGCGTCACACGCGGCTCGCGGAAGTCCACCGTCGCGACGATCACCGAAGTCGCGCAATACCTCCGCCTCCTCTACGCCCGTCTCGGCGTGCAGCACCACCCGGAGACCGACCGGCCCGTCACCCCGCTCTCGCCCGCACAAATGCGCGGTCTCCTCGAAAAGACACTCGCGACGCCCGCAGCGCGCAAAGCCAAGCACCTTTACCTCTGCGCTCCGCTGATCCGCGGCCGCAAGGGCCACCACGAGCCAATCGCGAAATGGATCGGCAAACAGGGTTACGAACTCATGCGCGCCGACGGTCGACTGCTGCGCGTCGATACCTTCACCAAACTCGATCGCTACAAGGAGCACGACGTCGAAGTGGTCGTGGCGGACTTGAAGCAGGGAGGGCGCGTTGCCCCCAACGCGCCTCGCTCGACCACCGAGGCACTTTCCACCGCGCTGAAACTCGGCAAAGGCGCGTGCTTCCTCGTCACTCCGCAAGGCGACGTGCTCTCGTGGTTCTCGACGACGCGCACCGACATCATCACCGGCGAGTCCTTTCCGGAACTCGACCCGAAGCACTTTTCGTTCAACTCGCCGAAGGGCTGGTGTCCAACTTGTCGCGGACACGGTCGGATCTACGATTGGATGCTGACGCCCGACGAGGACGAGGAAATGTCCGACGAAGTCGCCGATGCACTGCGGCATTTCGATCCCGACGACCCGTCGTCGAACGGCAAAGTCTGCCCGACGTGCGCCGGCGAACGCCTCAACCGCATCGCCCGCGCCGTGAAGCTGCCGCTGAAAGGTAAGTCAGGCGTAGGGGCGCGCCTCGTGCGCGCCCGCGCCGGGCGTGGTCAAGCCACGCCCCTACCCCAATCCACGTCCATCTCGCTCCCCGCCCTCCTTCGTCTGACCCCCGACGAACTCCTCGCCGCGCTGCGCAACCTCGCCCTCGAAGCCCGCGGCAAGCTCATCACGCAGGACATCGTGCCGCAGATCGAGGAACGCCTCCGCTTCCTCGCGCACGTCGGACTCGATTATCTTTCACTCGACCGGCCGACCGAGACGCTCTCGGGCGGTGAAGCCCAGCGCATCCGCCTGGCGGCACAGCTCGGCTCGAATCTATCCGGCGTCCTCTACGTCCTCGACGAGCCGTCCATCGGTCTGCACGCGCGCGACAACGACCGCCTGATCGACACGCTCCAAGCACTGCGCGAGAAGGGCAACACGCTCCTCGTCGTCGAACATGACGACGTGTTGATGGAGCGCGCCGACCGCATCATCGACCTCGGTCCCGGCGCCGGTCTGCACGGTGGCGAAGTTCTAGCCAACGACACACCCGCCGAAATCAAGAAGCACTCCGCGTCGCTCACCGGTCTGTATCTCGAGAAGGGCATCCCGCATCCGCTGCGCGGCGAATACCGTCCGCTTCCCGACGGCACCGCCGAGACAAAGGTCCGCCGCGCGCTGAAATCCGTCGTCCAACCGGCGACCGCACTCGCCCGCCCCGGCGATTGGCTCGAACTGCGCGATATCCACTACCGCAATCTCCGCGGCCAAACGCTGCGTCTTCCACACGCCCGCCTTGTCCTGGTTTGCGGGCCGAGCGGCGCCGGCAAATCCACGCTATTCCGTGACGTGCTCGACCCGGCGATGCGCACAGCAATCAAGCGCGGCAAGGACAAGCTTTCCGGCAAGGATTTCGTGCGGCTCGCCACGTTCGAGTCCGACGGGCTCGAGCGTGACTCGCTGCCCTTCACCGAACTCCGTGGCGCCGGCGGTTTCAAGTCCGTCATCGAAGTCGATCAGTCGCCGATCGGCAAAACGCCGCGCTCCACGCCAGCCACCTACCTCGGCATCTTCGATCTCATCCGCCAATTCTTTGCCTCGCTCCCGGAATCGAAAGTCCACGGCTACAGCGCCGGCCGCTTCTCGTTCAACACCGCAGGCGGTCGCTGCGAAGCCTGTTCCGGTGCCGGCCGCATCAAGCTCGAGATGGCGTTCATGCCCGACTCGTATCAGCCGTGCGACGCGTGCGGTGGTTCGCGCTACGGTCCGGAACTCGCCGACATCACCTGGAAGGGAAAGAACATCGGCCAGGTGCTGCAGATGTCCTTCGAGGAAGCGGCGGTGTTCTTCGACTTCCATTCGCAGCTCAAGGAAGTCTGCACACTCATGGTCGCCTGCGGACTCGGCTACCTGACGCTTGGCCAAAGTTCTCCGTCGCTCTCCGGCGGCGAAGCACAACGCCTCAAGCTCGTCACGGAACTCACCGGCGGTCTGCAAACCTACACGGAGCGCTCGCGCGGCATCGCGATCAAGAATCTTTACCTGCTCGAAGAACCGACGATCGGCTTGCACCTCAGCGACTGCGAAAAGCTCATCCGCGTGCTGCACAACCTCGTTGACCAGGGCCACACCGTCGTCGTCATCGAGCATCATCTCGACTTGCTCGCCGAGGCCGACTGGCTGATCGAACTCGGACCCGGCGGCGGACCGAACGGCGGCGAGATTCTCTACCAAGGTCCGCTGCACGGCATCACGAAAGTGAAAGGCAGCCCGACCGCGCCGTATCTCCGCGCGAAGCTGAATTGAAAAAAGGTAGGGCGGTGAGTCCCTCACCGCCGGGGCGCGGACGGAGTCCGCGCCCTACGCGTTAGCCAAGGCCAGACTCGGGGCGATCTCCAGGTCGAAGCCGCGCTCGCTCACGCCGCCGGCTTCACGCTCGGCCCACGCGGCGAACGCGATCATGCCCGCATTGTCGCCGGTGTGTGACGGACGCGCGCGCAGGAACGGCACGCGACGCGTCTGCGCGAGCTTCTCGATTTGCGCCTGCAAAAGCTGATTGTTCGCCACGCCGCCGGACAGGCCGACGCTCCGGAACTCGCTTTGCTCGAGCACGAGCTTCGTCTTGCGCACAAGGGCTTCCATCACCGCCTGCTGATAGCTTGCGCACAAGTCGGCTTGGCGGCGCGCGATTTCCTCCGGCAGCATTTTTTCCAGCGTGTAGCGAAGGCTCGTCTTCAACCCCGAGAAACTGAAATCCAATGTCGCCTTTGGCGCGACCGCCTTCGGGAACTGAAACGCCGACGCGTTTCCGGTGCGCGCGAGTTTTTCCACCTGCGGTCCGCCCGGATAACCGAGGCCGAGCAGCTTCGCGCCTTTATCGAGCGCCTCGCCCGCCGCGTCGTCCATCGTGGAAGCCAGCAACCGGATGCTTCGATCCTCACCGATCGCGAGCAACGCCGTGTTGCCGCCGGACACGAGCAAACCGAGGTGCGGAAGCAGTTTCGCCACCTCCGCGTCGAAATCCGTCGGTGCCCGCTCGTGCACCGGAATGAACGGCGAGAATGCGTGGGCGCGCAGGTGATTCACGCCAACAACCGGCACACGCCAGGCCAGCGCCAGACTTTTTGCCGCCGAAAGCCCCATCGCGAGACAAGCCGCGAGCCCGGGCCCGTGCGTCACCGCGATTTTTTCCACTCGCTCGACCGGCACCTGCGCGAGCGCGCGTTGCAGCAGCGGCGCGAAATGCGCGAGATGTTCGCGGCTCGCCAAATCCGGCACGACGCCGCCGTAGGTCTCGTGCAACGCGATCTGACTGTGCACCCACTCGCCAATGAGCCCGTGCACCGGATCAAATACGGCGACGGCGGTTTCGTCGCAGGAACTTTCGAGGGCGAGGATCATGTGGCTGATCCAGTGGAGGAGCCTGCTGGCAGGCGACCACGAACGTCCTTTGTCGCCTGCCAGCAGGCTCCTACAAATCGGAATGGCTCAGCCGCCCTCATTTCACCGGCCGCGCGACCAGCACGCCGCGCAACACTTCCTCCGCCGCCGTGCGCTGCGAATCCTCCACCGGCGCGAAGCCGAAACGATCGGCAAATTCCGCCGGTGCCGTCAGGTCCGTGCGCGATTGTTGGACGCGCAGGCGCGCCTCGTCGTCCGCCGTGATCTCGATCTCCACGTGCGGGGCGATGCCCTTCTCGTGAATCGTGACCCCACTCGGCGTGTAGTAGCGTGCGGTCGTGAGGCGCAGGCCTTCGCCTCGCTGCAGTTCGATGATGCTTTGCACCGAGCCTTTGCCGAACGTGCGCTCGCCCACGATGACGGCGCGGCCGGTGTCCTTCAGCGCCCCGGAAACGATCTCGGCCGCGCTGGCGGTCCCGCCATTGACGAGCACGGCAATCGGGTAACGTCGCGCGTTGCGCCGGCCGTCTGCGTGAAACTCCACCCGCGAGTCCGGGGTGCGTCCCTGCGTGAAGGCGACGAGTTCGCCTTGCTCGAAAAACAAGTCGCACACTTCCACCGCGGCATCGAGCAGGCCGCCCGGGTTGTTCCGCAGGTCCAGCACGAGCGCTTTCATCCCGCGCTTTTCGAGGTCCTTGAGCGCTGCGGCAAATTCCTCGGCGGTGCGCTCGCTGAATTGCGTGATCTGCAGGTAGCCGGTTCCGTCCGGCCGCAGCTCGACATTGCGGATGCTGCGCAGGCGGATGCGCTGCCGTTTCAGTGTGACGGTGACCTCCTTGTCCTGCGTCGGACGAAAGACGGTGAGTTTCAGCTCCGTGCCCGGTTCGCCGCGAATCAGGCGCAGCACTTTTTCGATGCTGGGCTCGGCGATCGGCTGACCGTCGATCGATACGAGGCGGTCGCCGCGGCGAATCCCGGCGCGTTCGGCGGGCGTGTCGGCAATCGGCGTGATGACGACGATGTAGCCGTCGCGTTCCTCCACCTGAATTCCGATGCCGCTGAACTCGTTGTTCAGCTCTTCCTCGGTCTGGCTGAACGCCTCGGCATCGAGAAACTCGGAATGGGGGTCGAGTTCACTTAACATGCCGCGCAGCGCCGCGCGCGTGAGCTTGTCGTAATTGGCCTGACCTTCCTCCACGTAGTATTGCTTCACCGTCTCGAGCACGTCGCGAAAGTAGCGGACATTGCGGTCGCGATCGCGGTTCGGCCACCAACTCGGCGCGCCGAATTGCCGCGCGGCGAATTGCGCGAGCAAAAATCCGGCGGCAACGGCCGCCGCGATGGCGAGCAAACGTTTGGTCATGGCCAAGACTGTGGGGAAATGCCTTTCTTTGTAAATGGGTTCCTCGCCAGCTTTCCGCGCCGCTTTCCGCCGCGAACCAAACGCCGCCACCGGCGTCTCGTTCGCCCGTTACATGGAGGTCGCGATGTATGATCCCGAGGTCGGATACTACACCGCCAAGCGTCGGCGCGTCGGTCGCGACAAGAAGGCGGATTTCTTCACCTCGACGACATTTAGCCCCGTTTTCGGCGAACTCGTCGTCGCCGCCGTGACGGGCTTGCTGGCCGGAAAAAATCTCGCGGACTACGAGTTCGTCGAGATGGGCGCGGAGCCGGCCGGCGGAGCGTTGAAGGATGTGCCGCATCCGTTCCGCAGCTATCGCACGATTTCGTTCCCGCAGCCGTTGGACGCGACGGGCCAATGCATCGTGTTTTCGAATGAATTGTTCGACGCGCAGCCGTTTCATCGCGCGGTGTGGCGGCGCGGTGCGTGGCGCGAACTCGGCGTGGCGCTCGAAGGCGACGAATTGAAGGAAGTCGAGTTGGTCGAGCCGACGCCGGAACTCGCCGAGGCAATCAAACATTTCCCGCGCGAGGCGCCGGAAGATTATCACATCGACGCCCCGTTGCGCACCGTCCCGCTCCTCGAACGCATTATCCGCCCGACATGGACGGGGCTGTTCCTCGCCTTTGACTACGGCAAGAGCTGGAGTTCCCTCGTTCGGTCGCACCCCGAAGGCACATTACGCACCTACTCGCACCAGAAAATGGGCATCGAAATCCACGACCGGCCCGGCGAAGTCGATCTGACCGGCCATGTCTGCTGGGATTGGCTGATCGATGGCTTGCAGCGAAACGGCTTCGGCGAGGCGTTGGTCGAGTCGCAGGAGTCGTTCTTTGCGACGCGCGCGACGGTGAAGTTGCAAACGATCGTCGAGGTGGAGGCCAACGCCTTCAGCGCGCGGAAGCAGGCGGTGATGCAGCTTCTCCACCCGGGCAACATGGGCCAGAAGTTTCAGGCGCTGCACGCTTTGCGCGAGTGAAGGACGATTTCCGCGCGAAAGGAAATTTCCCTTGCGTAGCGGAACCCCGAACCTTTACTTCCGACCCTTTAACTCGACAAAAACCATGGCACGAATTTGCGCAATCACCGGCAGACGCCCCGTCAAGGGCAACATCATCAACCGTAAGGGTCAGTCCAAGAAGAGTGGCGGCATCGGCACGCACACCACGAGCAAGACCCCCCGCAAGTTCCGCCCGAACCTGCAGAAGATCCGCATCAAGATGCCCAATGGTGGCACGAAGCGCGTCTGGGTCGCCGTCAAGGCCATCAAGGCCGGCTTGGTCACGAAGGCCTGAGTCCCCTTTCCATTTCGACTTTCGACCCGCGGCCTGCGCCGCGGGTTTTTGCTTTTCGGGAACGAACCTCAGCCCTTCTTGAGCTTTCGCAGAAAATCCGCCTCACACGAAGGGCAAATGCCATGCGTTAACCGGGGCGTCTGGTCCGGGCCGATCCGCGGATCCTGTTCCAAGGCCACTTCGATCGGATCCCAGCGGCCGCCCTCTTCCGCCCGCACGGCGCCGCACCAACTGCAGAGCGCCACCAGCGGCGCTGCCGGCCCGTGACGCGCCGGCAACTCCAGCCACGCAATCCTCGGCCGCTGCTCCGCACTGAGCAGGCTGCTCTTGAATTCCACTTCTCCATTTTCCAGAGACTTCGCCTCGAGCAAAAACCACCGCTTCTCCGCGGGCGCATCGCAACGAAAACGGTAGCTCACTTCGCCGCCCTGCCGCGCCCGTTGCGCGAGTTGATGACAAAGGTTCATCACGCCGCTGGCCGACATCAAGCTGCGCAACGAACGCCCGACAAAAGCCGGCGCATCCGGAAATCCGGCGACGGCGATGAGCTTTCCTTCCCGATCGATCCGATAGGTCACCGCGGGCTCACGCGCGGGCGGGAGCACGCTGGAATGGGGACGTGACTCTCCGGGCGAAGCGAGCGAGGACATCAGTTTCCAAGCAAGTTCTGATACTGTTTGTTTCGCTCGATGAACACCGCGACGTAGGAGCACGCGGGCACTACTTTGCGGTTCGCGGCCCGCGCATCGTCGAGCGCGCGGCGCACCAGTGCCTCGGCGAGTCCTTTGCCACGCAACTCCGGCGGGACATAGGTGTGCGTGAAGACCTGGCGGTCACCTTCAAGTTCGTAATCCGCGACAGCCTGCTGACCGTCAATGTCCACTTCGTAGCGATGCGCTGCTTCGTTATGCCGGACTTCGGGTTTCGCGTTCATGCGTGAAAACCTAGCCGTTCGCGTCCTCCGCGCAACCGCTACTCTTCAATCGCTCCGCGGATCGCGCGCAGGTGCTCGCGAAATGTCAGCGCAGGCTGCTCACGGCGCGCGGCGATGAAATCCGCCAGGCGCAACTGCTCGCGCAGCAAGCGGCCGTTCGCCACGTCGCCGGCCTGCTTGCGCTCAACCTGCCAAATTTCCTCGGCCTTCCGCGCAACCTCACCGCCACAGGCCAACGGCACGAAAATCACCCCGTCTTCGTCCGCGAAAACCACATCGTCCGCGGTCACGCGATGCGCCCCGAAATTCGCCACCGTGAAGGAATCCGCCGCGCGCGCATCGAGTCGCGTCGGCCCCATCGGGCAACGTCCGTAGCTGAACACCGGCAGCCCGATCGTGCGCAGTTCGGCGGTGTCGCGATGCAAGCCCCACAGCACGACGCCGACGAGCCCGCTGGCCTCGACTTCGAGCACGGTGAGGTCGCCGATGCAGCCTTCGTCGGTGCGTCCGCCATTATCGATTACGAGCACTTCACCCGGTGTTGCGCCGAGCATCGACTCGAGAAACACATCGACGCTGCCCCAGTGCCGCACCGGCCGCGCCCGCCCCGCGGCGCGCATCCCCGCCGCCAGCGGAGCGATTCCTGGCGTCGCGACCCGCACGGGCACTTGCAATCGCAAACACGCATCCGCCACCAGGGGCGTCGTCCACTCGGCGAACAGGTTCATGGCGGCATTCCACGAGTGCCACCTGCCGTGGCAACGCGCGAACGCGCTCCGCGCAAATCTTCGTGCCGACTGTGCTGCTCAGCGCAACTTCGCCCGCACGCGCTCGATTACCTGCTCCAAGTCCTCGCGTCCCTCGATGCGCATCAGCCAAAGCGTCGCGCCGTAGAGTGCGGCCGCGACGGGAATAACTCCCAGCACCACGAGAAAATCGCCCGCGCGCACCGGCCAGCCGAGCGCCGCCACGCCGCGTGCGCCGCCCCAGACCACCGCCGCCATCAACGCGGTCGCAACGACAATCTTGCCGATATTCGGCAGCAGTGACGCGGCAGCGAATCCAGGGTGCTTCCGCGCCAGCCGCGTCTGGAGAAACATCGCCTGCGCGATCACGGCGACCGTGCTGGCGAGCGCGAGACCGGCCGTCGAGAGCCAGCGCATGAGCACAAGGCTGAGCACGATGTTCACGACGAAACTCAGCGCCGCCGCGCGCACCGGCGTCGCCGTGTCGCGCAGCGCGTAGAACCCGCGCAGCGACAAACTCGTGAACGAAATGAACGGCAACCCGAGCGCATACGCCGCCAGCACCGGCGTCATCCGGTGGGTGTCGGCCGCGGTGAATGCGCCGTGCTGGAACAGCAACCGCGTGATCGGTTCGCCGAGCAGCGCGAGTCCAGCCGCCGCAGGGATGTTGATGACGAGCACGAGCCGCAGACCCTTGTGGTAATCCGCCGTCAGCGACTGCCAGTCGCCCTTCGCCGCGTGCCGCGCGATGAGGGGAAATACGACCGTGGCCACCGCGATGGTGAACACGCCGATCGGCAGCTCCATGAGACGCGTGGCAAGATTGAGCACCGTGGCCGCCGCGTCGTTGAGCGACAGGCCGATGAAGCGGGAGACCGAAATGTTGATCAGATAAATCGCCGAGCCGATCACCGTCGGGCCCATGATGCGGACGATCTCGCGGACGCGCTCGTCCGCATGCAGATCGAAACGCGGTCGCCAGCCTTCGCGCCACAGCACGCTCGCGGGCACCGCCATCTGCAAAAAGCCGCCGACGAGCACGCCGAGACACAGCAGGTTCATTCGCTCCGTCGCGCCCCACGCCCACCATGCGCCGAGCCCCAGCGCGGAAAGAATCGTGAGATTCAGCCACACGGGCGACAGCGCCGGCTCGGCAAACCGTCCGAGCACCTGACACGCCGCGCTGAACGCCGCCGCGAGACAGACCAGAATCATGTAAGGGAACAACACGATCGCGAGATCCGCTCCGAGCAGAAGACGCCGGCTGGTGTCTTCTGCCACACCCCAATCCGCGGCCATGCGCACGAGCGCCTCGGCATTGGCGAACGCCAGCGTCGCCAGCAGCACGATCACCGTTGTCACGACGAGAAGCCAGCTGGCGACCTTGCTCACCAGCCGAAAGGCGCCCGCCCGGTCGTGGTGCTCGAACTCCTGGGTCAGCGTCGGCACAAACGCGGCCGTCAACGCGCCCTCACCGAGCAAGCGACGGAAAAGATTCGGCAGCGTGAACGCCGAGACGAAAGCCGAGTTCAACGCGCTCGCGCCGAACACCGCGGCGGTGACCGATTCGCGCACGAGCCCGAGCACACGCGAGAGCACCGTCGCCGACGCGACGACACTGATGTTCTTGAGGCTCTTCGACACGGTCGCGCCGCGAAACTACGGCTGCGTCGTGACCTTCAACAGACCGCCCTCGACTGCCAACGCCGTGATCTTGGCCCATGCCGCCCGGAAGTCGTCCGGCACGTTTTGCTTCGCGACGAGGGCCTTCGCCAGAGCGCCGGAAGCGCCGGGCAGCGCGTGGAGCGGGCAGGAGCCGAGATAAAGCCGCTCCGGCTGAAACGCGAAGCCGTCACCGGTCCGGGTGAAGCCGCCCTCGGCCTGCATCACCACTTCCTTGGCCAGACCGAAATAATTCAACAGGACCTTCTGCCCGACGTGCATCCGCTCACCTTCGAGCCGGAAATTCAAGCCGCTCGCGCTGAGGAAATCGCCACCCGCCGGCGCGGGCGCCGGGGCGCCGGGCGCCACGGGGCGGGCGACGCCCGTCGGCGCGCTGATCGAGGCGGCCCAGGCGTTGAGTTCCTCCTCGTTCGCGATGACGCTCCCGCCCTTCACGAATGTCGCGACCTTTTGCTGCCAGCCGCGGGCCTTGTTGCCATCCGTGCGGCCACTGAGGTAATACACCATGCCGGTCGCCGGTTCCTTCGGCATCTCCTTCACCGCCGTGACCGGCTTGAAGATCAGATAGACGGCGGCGAACACCACACCGAGTGCCAGGCCCAGCACGGCGCCGAGCGCCACTTCCAAAGTGCTGGGACCGTAGAGAGCCTTTTCGACTTTTTTGTCAGCCATGGTCGTGCGTCATTTGGCGGATTTGTCCGCGGGTTTCGATTCGGATTTCGCGGCGGGCTTCGCCTCGCCGCCGCCCTCGGACTTGCCGGGGGACTTCTTCTTGTAATCGGTGATGTAGAATCCCGATCCCTTGAAAATCAGCCCCGCCCCACCGCCCACTTTGCGTTTCAGGCCGGCTTTCTTGCACGCGGGACACTTCTTCAGCGGGGCGTCCTTCATCGAATGGAACGCTTCCATCTCGTGATCGCATTTGGCGCAGACGTATTCGTAGGTGGGCATGGTAACGTCGCTGCGATAAAAGCCCCGCGTCCCGGCATGGCGAGACTTTCTTGGCCGGACGCAACTTAACAAAAGTTTGCCAACGTTCGCCGCGCGCTGGACAGTCCCGCGCGCATGGATTTCGCCGCCCAGTTCTCCGCTTACATTGAGCGCGTCGAGCGCGGCATCGATGCGCTCGTGCCGTCCGCCGACACGCGTCCCGCCCGCCTGCACGAAGCCATGCGCTACAGCCTGCAGGCCGGCGGCAAACGCCTGCGTCCCGTGCTCGTGCTCGCCACGGCGGACCTATTCGGCCGGCGCCACAACGCGCTGCCGGCCGCCATCGCGCTCGAATGCGTCCACACCTACTCGCTGGTGCACGACGATCTGCCGTGCATGGACAACGACGACCTGCGTCGCGGCCGCGCGACCGCGCACAAGCAATTCGACGAAGCCACGGCCCTGCTCGCGGGCGACGCGCTGCTCACCCTCGCCTTTCAACTCATCGGACATCACTACGCCGCCGCCCCCGCGCTCGCCGCGGCCCTCAGCCGCGACCTGGCCGACGCCGCCGGCAGCGCCCGTCTCATTGGCGGGCAAATGGAAGACCTCCTCGCGGAAAAAAAATCCGACGCCACTCCGGCCGAACTCGATTTCATCCATCTGAACAAAACCGCGGCAATGATCGCCGCCGCGCTCGTCGCCGGCGGACTTTGCGGCGGCGCGACGGAGGCCGACCTCGGGCGCCTGCGCGAGACCGGCCGCAGCCTCGGCCTCGCGTTTCAGATCATCGATGACATCCTCGACGCCACCGCGGACACCGCGACGCTCGGCAAGACTGCCGGCAAGGACGCCCGGGCGGGCAAGACCACCTACGTGAAACTCCACGGTCTCGCCGCCGCCCGCCGCCACGCCGCGGCCCAATCCGACGCCGCCCTCGCGAGTCTCGCCACGCTGCCGGGCGACAGCGGATTCCTCGCCGCGCTCGTGCGCAGCATGGCGGAACGCACGCGCTGATCATGGCCGGGCAACGCGAAGACTACCTGATCCGCGAGATGGCCCGCCTGCGCATCCTCGTCGCCGCACTGCTCGACCGACGGAATCCCGCGGATGTCGATCACGCCCTCGAACTGTCGCTCGCCATGCAGGTGAAGCTGTTTCCCCTTCCGGCCCGGGAGTTCCTCTCGCTCGACGCCGCGGACCAATTCAACCGGCTGTGCACGAATCGTCCCGCCGACGAAGCTGCGGAAAGCGTGCTCACCTACGCGGAACTCCTCGTCCACACCGCCACGCTCTACGACTGCAAGGAGCGGACCGATCTCGCGACCGGGGCGCGCCAGCTGGCGCTCCACATGGCCTTGCTCGTCGCACTCGAGTTGCACGACCCCGCCGGTGATAACACGGTCGATCTGCTCCGACGCAGCCTCGCCGGCGAACAGCTGCATGCGCCCGTGCACGAGCTGCTCGGGGCCTACGACCGTTCGCGCGCCTGATCAGCGCGCCGCCGCCACGCCGCGGGTGATCGAAAGTCCATCGAGCAGTTCGCTGATGTCCCCTTCGACACGCTTGAACGTCCGGTCCGGCGACCACGCGCGCAGCTGCACGGTGCCCTCGCTGCCGCTGTAGAAGTAGCCGTGGTTCTCGTAGGTGACGCCTTCGGAACGCACCGCGAAACGCAATTCCTCCACCGTCGTGCTGCCGCGCAATTTCTTGCCGCGCCGCACCACCTTCACCGACTCCGCATGTTCACGGGCGGTGGCGAGAACGGTTTCCTCCATCGTTGCCGCCGGATTCCGCTCCCGCGAGCCCATGAATTCCGCCTCCGCCATCTCGTCGATGCGAAGCAGCACGGCCACGTTGGGTTCGGTCGCCTCCGGATCGCGGAACCAGCGCGACGCGTCGTAACGCAACGTGAAATTCCCGAAGACAATTGCGCGGAACCGCTCGCGATCCTCCACCACGCGCGCGCTCGCGAAGCCCGGTTGCACCGCCAGGCTCTCCAAGAAACGGCGGGCGACCGGCGAGGGTGCCGCCCCGCCCGCCCATTCGGCGGACGCGACGTAAAGCGACGCGCCGATCTGCACCAGCTGCACCTCGCGAAACGTCTTCTCGCGCGTCTGCTCGATGACGAGACGCATGCCCTTGTGCTCGCCCAGGGTCAGAATTTCGTCCGTGTGCATGACACCGGGACGCGAATTCATCATCGCCTCGACGGATTGTTTATAAAGCGAGCCCCGCTCCGTGATCGGCGGCACCATCGGATAGACGAAGCGGATCAACATGAGACGGTCCGTGCCGGAGTCCAGGAAGCGGCGCTCGGCGACTTGATCTCCCTGCGGCGACGGCGTGCGTTGATCGTCGGTCTTCGGCTCAACCGGAAACGCCGCCTGCAACGCCCAGTCGGCCGGCGCGAACAGCACTTCTCCCCACGCCCCGGCGCTCGCGCAAAGAAAAAAAAGAGCAACGACGAGTCCGCGTGGGGTGGTCATGGGCCGCAAGAAATCGGGCGATTTTTGGACGTGCAAGCCTCATCCGGCGGAAACGTGCCGCTCTCCACCCTACCTCACCCACAAGCGTGCGCCTGCGGCCGAGCATTCGCCACAAGCGAAAATCTCCCGCGCACGTGAGCACCAACCAGCGGCTTCCGAAACCGGAACCGCGGCCGCTCAGGCCGCGGCCATCGCCGCTTTCACCAGTTCGACGAACGAGCGCGCTTCGAGCGCGGCGCCGCCGATCAGGCCGCCGTCAATGTCCTTTTGGCCGAGCAATTCGGTGGCGTTCGACGGCTTCATCGATCCGCCGTAGAGAATCCGCACTTTCTGCGCGAGCGCTGCCCCATAGAGTGACGTGAGCAGTTCGCGGATAAAGGCATGGACTTCCTGCGCCTGCTCGCTGGTGGCGACCTTGCCTGTGCCGATGGCCCACACGGGTTCGTAGGCAACGATGACCGTCGTGATTTGCTCGGGCTTGACGCCGGCGAGCGCCGCCGTCGTCTGCGCGCGCACCACGTCGAGCGTGCGCCCCGCTTCCCGCTCCGCGAGCGTTTCGCCCACGCAAAGGATCGGACGCAGTTCGCTGGCCAGCGCGGCGAGAACCTTTTGATTAATAAACGCGTCGGTTTCCGCGAAATACTGCCGGCGCTCGCTGTGGCCGAGGATGACATGCGTCACATACAGCGTGCGCAACATCTCCGCAGAGATCTCGCCCGTGAACGCACCATTCTTCTGCGGATGCATGTTCTGCGCGCCGAGTTTGACGGACTGGCCCTCCAGTTCGTGGCCGACGCTGGCGAGGGCGGTGAACGGCGGACACAAAACCACATCGACCAGTGTCTCGCGTCCCACGGCCTCCACGATTTCCTGCGCAAGCGCCACGCCTTCCGCGGCGGTCTTGTTCATTTTCCAATTCCCGGCGATGACCTTTTTCCGGATGAGATGGGGCGACTGCGTCGACATGCCGACAAGGGTGTGGCGCGCGTCGGGCGGGGCGAGGAGAAATTTTGGGCGGCGGCCCGCGACCCCCGCGCGGCCGTCCTTCCTCTTCAGAGCGCGCGCACCTTGATGTTACGAAACTCGACGCGCTCGCCGGACAGTGCCAGCCGGCCAGTCCGCGCCTGACCGAGATCGCGCGCGGTGGAAAACGCCGTCGCGGCGACCGCCTTGCGCCATTCCGCGGAGTCGATCGTGTAAACATGGACGCGCTCGCCGTTGAGCCAATGCTCCGCGAGATTGCCGAAAACGACGATCTTCGCGCGATACCACACGTCGAACTGCGGCGTGACGGTGCGCTCGGGCGCGCCGAAGCCGTTTCCGCCGAGCGCGGGTCCATGGCCGGCGAGGTGCATCTGCAGGCCGGAAAGCTCGGGGGAAGCCGCGTCCTCCGTGACACGATAGAAAAATTCCCCGTGACCGCCCTCGCCCACCTTCCAGTCGAAGCTCACCTCGAAATCCCCGAATTCCTCCGCGCTCACCAGCGCCGCACCGGTCGTGCCGACGAGCGAACCGTCTGCGACCTGCCAGTTGGCGGGCAGCTTGTTCGCCCGGTAGCCGCGCCAGTCGGAGGCATCGCGGCCGTCAAAGAGCAGGCGCCAGCCTTGCGAACGTTCGAAGGCGGTGACCTTGGGTTTTTCCGCGGCACCGAGCACGGTTCCGATCGCCAAAACGGACAGCAGCACAAAATTCCTGGGGCTCATGCGGCGAGCATGCCGCGCCTCCCGGGGCTCGTCAAACTCTCGCTCCGTCGCGGCGCCGGCCCGCGATTTTTGCCGGCTTGCGGGCGGCGCGGAATGCGGCGATGGATGTCGGATGCCGCGCATCTCTCTCGAGGATAATTTCACCGACGTGTTGGGCAAAGCCCAGCGCGGACTCGGACTTTCCGACGCCGATCTCGTCGCCCGCGCCGGCATCAAGCCCGAGGAACTCGCGGCTCTGCAACGCGGCGAAATACGCGATCACCCGCTGCGTGCCGTCGCGCGCGCGCTCCAGCTCAACCCGGCCGCAACGATGGCCCTCGCCCGACGCGAATGGTATCCGGAGCAGCCGGAATTTCCGCGCGGCTTCGCGTTGTTCAACACGCCCTACGACGGCGAGCTGACGGTCAACAGCTACCTCATCTGGGATTCGCGCAGCCGCATCGCCGCGGCGTTCGACACCGGAATGAACTGCACGGCGATGCTCGACACGATCGCGGCGGAGAAACTCTCGCTGCATTACATTTTCCTCACCCACACCCACGACGATCACATCGCGGACTTGCCGCGCCTCGCCGAGGCGACGAAGGCGCAGGTCTGGGCCAGCGAACGTGAGCCGAGCGACCATCCCGGCGCACAAACATTTGCCGAGAATGCCCATTTCCACCTCGGCGAACTCGCGATCAAGACGCTGTCCACGTGGGGCCACTCGCCGGGCCAGACGACGTTTTACGTCACTGGACTTTCGTGGCCGCTCGCAATCGTGGGCGATTCGCTTTTCGCCGCCAGCGTCGGGGGCAGCCGCGAGCACTACGCCGATCAGTTGAAGAACAACCGCGAAAAAATCTTCCGCCTTCCCGCCGACACGGTCCTGGCCTGCGGACACGGGCCGTTGACCACCCTCCATCAGGAGCGGCGCTACAATCCGTTTTTCGCCCGCTGAGGCCGGCCTGGGGGTGGTCGGGAGTCGCGGGTTTCTTCAGAGAGGCTGCGCGCCCGCAATGCCCCGTCGCCTCACACGCATGCGCCGGAAAGAGTCTTGCCGGTTAAGTCCGGGTCTGTCCTGACCGATATCAAGGAAGGACCACTGATGATTACACTCCGCCGCTGCTTGCGTGCTGCCGGCTGCCTCGCCGCCGCCTGGGGGCTGGCCGCGGCCGCATTCGCCCAAGCCGCCCCGGAAAAGCCGGTCCAGCTGCGCGTGATGATGGAAAACCGGAGTGCGCCGTTCGCGTTTGTGGATGCGGCCGGGCAGCCCGCCGGTTTTGCCGTGGACATGATGCGTGCCATCGCCGCCGACCAGAATCTGACCGTGGAATTTGACCTGCGTCCATGGCAGCAGGTTTATACGGACTTCCAGGAAGGGCGCGGCGATGTGCTCGGGCTCGTCGCCTATTCCGAGGAACGCGCCCAGCTGATGGATTTCTCCATCAGCTACGAACGGATGTATTGCGGGCTCTATATTGCCGAGGGCAGTCCGCCCATCCGCACCGTGGCGGATCTGACGGGCAAACGCCTCGCGGTGATCCGCGACGCGATCACCCATGAATATCTCCGGCGTCATCCGGAATGGAACACCACCGCCATCGCGGTCGATTCGCTCCAACAGTGCCTCGAGGCGGTCCGTGCCGGTCAGGCCGACGCGGCACTCGGCATGCGCTTCGTGACCGATTACATCATCCGCGAGGAAAACGTGCCGGGCATCGAAGCGACGGAACTGGAGCTGCAGGACCTGAGCTACAGTCTTTGCTTCGCCGTGCATCGGGGTGAGACGGCGTTGTTGCGTTCGATCAACGAAGGCCTGAGCCGCGCCCGTCAAAACGGCAACTACGACCGCCTCTACGAACGCTGGCTCGGACCGCTGAAACCGCGCGCCCTGCGGTGGAACGATTTTCGTCCCTATGCCTGGCCGACGCTCCTGGTGCTCGGTGTCACGCTCGCCGCGCTGGCCTGGCAGCGTCGCATGCTCCGCCAGGTATCCGGCCACGCCAAGGCGCTCCGTCAAAGCGAGGAGCGGCTCTCGCTCGTGCTCGAGGGCAGCCAGGATGGATTCTGGGACTGGGACGCGCGCAACGGCACCGTGCTGCGCAGTCCGCGGTGGTTCAGCATGCTCGGCTACGAGCCGCACGAGGTGCAGCCGGGCCGGCCCGGCTTCCTCGCGCTCATTCATCCCGACGACCGTCAGCGCGTCGTGGACGACGAGGGGGAAATCTGGCGCGCCCGCGACCAGTTCGCGCTCGAGTTCCGGATGCGCGCGAAAAACGGCGAATGGAAATGGGTGCTCGACCGCGGCAAGGTCGTCGGCCGCGATCCTGTGACCCGCGAGCCGCTGCGCATCACCGGCACGCACACGGACATCACGCCGCGCAAGCTCGCCGAGCAGGAATCCGAAAACCTCCAGCGTAAAATGCAGGAGACCCAGCGCCTCGAAAGCCTGGGCGTGCTCGCCGGCGGCATCGCGCACGATTTCAACAATCTCCTCACCGTCATCCTCGGCAATACCTCGCTCCTGCGCTTCGACCCGCGCACGACACCCGAGATGACGGCACGGCTCGACAAGATCGCGACCGCCTCGAACCGCGCCGCCGACCTCTGCCGGCAATTGCTCGCCTACGCGGGCAAGGGCGCGTTCACGATCGAGCGCCTGCGCGTCAACGACGTCGTGCGTGAGACCACGCATCTGCTCGAACTCTCGCTCAACCGCCATGCCACGCTGACATTCTCCTTCGACGACCACGTGCCGGAAATCGAGGCCGATCCTTCGCAACTGCAGCAGATCATCATGAACCTCGTGATGAACGCCTCCGACGCGATCGGCGAGACGCCGGGGCAGATCCGCATCGGCACGGCGCCCGCGCAGCTCCGGCCCGGCGAACTCTCCGACGCCCTGCCCGCGCCCGACCTCGCCCCCGGCACCTACGTGAAACTCGAGGTCAGCGACACCGGTTGCGGCATGTCGCCCGAGGTGCTCGCGCACATCTTCGACCCGTTCTACACGACGAAATTCACTGGACGCGGACTCGGTCTCGCCGCCGTGCTCGGCATCGTGCGTTCCCACCGCGGCGCGCTCACGGTGCGCAGCACGCCGGGGCGCGGCTCCGTATTTCGCATCTATCTGCCCGCCGCCGCGCCGCTCCCGGCCGCGACCGACGCCGACTCCCTCAATCGCACGACCGCACCGTTCGGCCGGGCCTCGGGTGTCATTCTCGTCGCGGATGACGACACCTCCGTGCGCACGCTGCTCGGCGAGCTGCTGACGCGACTCGGCTTCGAACCGGTGCTCACGGCCGACGGCAACGAAGCGCTCGAGCGATTCTCGCGCGAACCGGCCCTGTTTTCCGCCGCCTTGCTCGACCTCACGATGCCCGGCCTCGACGGACACGCGACCTTGCGCGAACTGCGGCGAATCCGCCCTGACCTGCCCTGTGTGCTGCTCAGCGGCTACAGCGAACAGGAGGCACGCACGCACGACGCCTCGGGAGATTTCACCGGATTTCTTCAGAAACCGTTCACTCCGGAAAGCTTGAACGCGTCCCTCCTTCGCGCCACGAAAAGGGCGTGAGTGTCCACCCCGCGCCGCCTGCGCCCGACGACCTTCCCGCTCGCGACGCCTACGCCGCCCTGCGGCACGCGCCCTATCGGCGCTATCTGGCCGGCAATCTCCTCGCCAACATCGGCCGGCAGGCCGTCAGCATCGCGGCGACCTGGCAGATCTACCAGTGGACCAACTCCGCGACTGCGCTCGGCCTCGTGGGATTGGTCAACGTCATCCCGCTGCTGCTTTTCGTGCTGTCGGCCGGGGCGCTCGCGGATCGCATCGACCGGCGCGTCATCATCGTGCGTTGCATGGCGGCGGTCGCCGCGTTGTCACTTGCCCTCGCGCTCGTCAGCGCGTTTCACGCACGCATCCCCGATCACCCCGTGCTGCAGGCGGCCAACCGTGGCCTTCACGCGATCGCGCTCACCTTTGAGCGCCACGTCGATCCCGCTTCGCTGCGCTTCGACAACCCCGCCCTGCCGATCGTTTATCTGCTGCTTTTTCTCCACGCGATCGTGCGCGTGATCGGCGCGCCCGCGCGCGGATCGATCGTCCCGCTGCTCGTCCCGTCCTCGGCGCTGAGCAATGCCATCACCTGGAGTTCAAGCACGTTTGAGCTCTCCACCGTGCTCGGCCCCGCCATGGGCGGCGCAATTGTCGCGGTGGCGGGGTTCGAAATCGTCTATGCGCTCGACGTGCTTTTTGCGCTCTCGCTCGTCGTCGCCCTGCTCGGCGTGCGCATGCCGCCGCGTCGCGGCACGCCATCCGCCGCGCCGCGCCCGGGCACGCTGGAAGGCGCGCGTTTCATCCGGCGGCATCAACCGCTGCTCGCCGCACTGACGCTCGACCTGTTCGCAGTCATCCTCGGCGGCGCGATCATCCTGCTGCCGATCTACGCCGACAAAATCCTCCACGTCGGTCCGGCCGGCCTCGGCTGGTTGCGCGCGGCGCCGGCGCTCGGTGCCATTTGCATGGCCTTCTTCGTCGCGCATTCGCGACCGTTCCGCCGGCCCGGTCTCGTCATCCTGTGGTCGGTGGCGGGATTTGGCGCGGCGACGATCGCGTTCGGCTTGTCCACGTCATTCCTGTTTTCATTGCTCGCATTGTTTCTCAGCGGTGCGTTCGACAACATCAGTGTCGTGGTGCGGCACTCAGTGGTGCAGCTGATGACGCCCGACCACCTGCGCGGACGCGTCACGTCGGTGAACCAGTTGTTCATTGGGTCCTCCAACGAAATTTCCGCCCTGCGCGCCGGGCTCGTCGCCGCGCTCGTGGGACCGGTGCTCGCCACGACGCTGGGCGGGCTCGGCACGATTCTCGTGACCGGTGCGGTGGCGCTGATCTGGCCGTCGCTGAAAACGCTGCCACCCTTGCATCAGCTGCAACCAGAGCCAGACGGCCCTCCTTCGAACAAAAACGGTTAGACATGCGTCCGGCGTTCGCCCTAGCGTCAGCGCTGCCCCACCCGGCACGCATGAGCAGCCCGCGCAAACCCTGGATGATTCTGGCCTTGGCCGTCGCGCTGGTCGCCGCGCTCGGCGCCATCGTCCTGCAGGACGATTTGCGCGAAAAGCTCGGTTCGAATTACTACGTCATCTCGCTCTCCGTCATCGGCTGCGTGCTGCTCGTGTTGAGCGGCTACCTCTGGGACTACACGATGCTGAACCGCATCCGTGCGCTCGGTTCGCAGGCGAAGGCCGTGCAAACCGGCGCCGATTCCGCGGAAGCGGAAACGCGCGAGGACGACGTGGGCACCGACGAGATCATCGGACTCGCGCGCCAGATCGAGCGCATGGCGCGTTCGCTCCAGCGCGTCGAGGCGAGTTACCGCGGCATCGTCGAGGACCAATTCGATTTGATCTGCCGCTACAAGCCGGACGGCACGCTGACGTTCGTCAACGGCGCCTACTGCCGCTTTTACGGGCGCAAGCGCACGGAGCTGATCGGCCAGCCTTTCGCCGGTCTCGCCACGAGCAGCAAGGTGCCGTGGAACAGCGATCCCGCGATCCAGACCTACGAGCAGGAAATCAAGTCCCCCAGCAGCACGACGTGGCTGCAATGGATCGTCCGCGAGATCCGTGATCAGGACGGCCGCGTGCAGGAATACCAGGCCGTCGCGCACGACATCACCGCGCGCAAGATGGCCGAAGTCGCGCTCTACCGCGCCAAGGAAGCCGCCGAAGCCGCCAACCGCGCGAAGGGCGAGTTCCTCGCCATCGTCAGTCACGAGATTCGCAACCCGATCAGCGGCGTCATCGGTTTCGCCAGCATTCTCGACGACACCCAACTCACCAACGAGCAGCGCGAATACGTCACGTTGATCCGCAACAGCGGCGACTCGCTCCTGTTTCTCATCAACGACATTCTCGATTTCTCGAAGATCGAGGCGGGCAAGATCGAGTTGGAGAACGAGCCGTTTTCGCCGCGCACCTGCGTGCAGGAAATCGTCGCCTTCTTCGCCCCCAAGGCCGCCGCCGCCAAACTTAAAATCGAAATGCGCGTCGCGCCAGACGTGCCGACGGTCGTGGTCGGCGACGTCTATCGTCTGCGCCAGATTCTCATCAATCTCGTGGGCAATGCCGTGAAATTCACCCGCGCCGGCACCGTCACGATCCATCTCGATGCCGCACCCGCCGACGATCCGACTGACACGCTGATGCTGCGCTTCACCGTCGCCGACACCGGCATCGGCATCGCCGCCGAGCAGGTCGGCAAGCTTTTCAAGCCATTCTCGCAAGCCGACGCCTCGACCGCCCGCAAA
>PNJQ01000056.1 GCA_013821985.1 Opitutus sp. | reverse complement strand
CTCAAGACGCTCTGACGGGCACGGAAAAAGCAGAGAAGCGGTCACGCTTTCCGCCAACGAAGCGGGAAGCCAATCCGCCGGGCGGGCAATTTTGTTTCAACACGGAGTTCGCGGAGAGCGCGAAATCCAAGGCCCGTTCCGCAGGCCGGCGCGATGGCCACAAGGAAAACGGAGGGCACCAGAGCTCCGCGACGGGCGACCCGAGCTTGCTTTCGGTATTTCGGCCTTGGCTCCGCGTCTTCCGCGGCCTCCGCGTTGAGGATTTGTTTCCGGCGAGTCGTCTCGTCTCCCGCGCTACACGGCGACTCACTCCCGCACCGTCTTCATGCCCAGCCGCGCGATGCGGTCGATGAGTTGCGGGTAGGCGATGCCGGCCTTCAGCGCCGACTCGGCAAAATCCTCGTCGGGGGCGAGCGCGGGGTTCGGATTTGCCTCGATGAAATAGATCTCGTTCCGCGCGTTCAGGCGCAGATCGATGCGGGCGTAACCGTCGATCGTCAGCAGATGGTAGATGCGCTTGCACACGCTCTCGATTTCGCGGACGAGCGCCGGCTCGAGTCCTTCGGCAAAACGGTTCTCCAGCCCCCAGCGCTGCCGGTAAGCTTCGTCCCACTTTGCCTTGTAGGTGGCGATTTTGGGCTCGTCGGGCGGCACTTCGCGGAATACGAGTTCGCGAATCGGAAAAACCTGCAGGCGATGGTTGCCGATCAGGCTGACGTAGAGTTCGCGGCCTTCGATGTATTCCTCGGCGATCACGTCGTTGCCGGTGTTCTCATGCAGATACGTGACGCGCTCGCGGAACTGCTCGTCGTTCTCCACGAATGACGCCTGGGCGATACCGTAGGACGCCTCTTCCTTCAGCGGCTTCACGAGAATGGGAAACTTCAGGTGCTTCGGTCGCGCGGCACGCTTGCCGCGGGGGATGATAATGAAGTGCGGCGTGTGGATGCGGTGGTAACTGAGGATCTTCTTCGAGATGCCCTTGTGCTTGCACAGCGTCAGACCGGTCGAGCCGCAGCCGGTGAACGGTGTGTCGTGCATCGCGAGGAACGACACGATGTGCTGGTCGAACGCGCGGTTGTTCCGGAACTGGTCTGCGAGATTGAAAATCACGTCCGGGCTGAACGTCTGCAGTTTCTGCCGGAGCAGATCGAGGTCGTCAAAAAGCGCGAGCTGCTCGTGCGGATAACCGAGTTCGTCGAGCGCCTTGAGCAGCGCGGCCTCGGTTTTCCAATCCGCGGTTTTCAACTCCGCGCTCAAATCCTGGTCCAGCGCGACGGGCCGGACCGCGTCGAACAGCGCGAGCACTTTGAGTTTTTTTCCCATGGCTACTTGGTGCGTTTGAATTTTCCCGTGAAAAGATAGTTCATCACCAGCGTCGTGAGATACGCCGCGACCGGCATGTCGGGCGACGCGTCGCCGGGAGTCAAATGCAGATCGAGCTGGTCGCAGCGCTCGACGAGGCGCGCGAGGAGCTTGTTCACGCGATAACGCTTTTCGTTCGTCGCCTCACACACGGCGTCCATCAGCGCCCGCCGCCGCGCCCGCAGGTAGCGCGAAGCCTTGCGCTCGGCGCCGGCGTCCGGCGGCCCGGCAAAAAGCTGGCGGAGGTCGCGATCGTAGAAATCCGGATACGTGTCCTCGTTGGCCTTCCGTTTTCGCGCGTAATAGGTCTTCAGCTTCAGGTTGAGGCAGTTGAAATCCTTCTCACGGTAACCGGGCTGATACGGCGGCGGCTGGCCGGCAATCGAGCGCATCAGCTCATCCATGTATTCGAGTTTCTGCAGCGCCTTCCAGCCGGCGTAACGCTTTCGCCAATCGAGCCCGGGCGTGAGCCACACGGCGAATGTCTCGGCAAAATCTTCGTCGGGATGACTCTGCGCATACCAGTCGTCGAGATGCACAACGAACGAGTGGCTGTAGGGCCGCGGGCGATAGAATTCCGGCGTGGTGTCGCTCGAGGTCTTGCCGAAAACGCGCTGCCATTTCCGCCGGCGCGGGAGCTGATAAGCGAACGCGTAGGCGTGAGCGGCCTCGTGCCGGATGAGACGCATGAACCACTCGGGGTTGTCGCCCTCGACTTCGAGCATCATCGACCGCTCGAGCTGGCGCAACCGCTCGTGCACGAGAAAAAACGGCACGAAAATCGCCGGTATCCCCACCGGCACGAACCACTCGTCGCCCACGTGGCACGGCGGAAGAAACGTCAGGCCCTTGGCGTTGAGCTCGCTGTAGAGCTGATGGATGAGCGGCTCGAGGGGCGTCCCGGCGAGAGCGAGGCCGAGTTGGGAAATTTTCCGCTCCAGCAACTGCTCGTCGGGCAACTCGTGCCAGGGCGGGGATTCCATCGGCCGACCGTAAGCAGGAATTCCGCGCCGCTGAATCTAATTCTGCTTCCCCGTCCGGCGGCTCGACTTTCCGACCGGGTGCCGCCAGGTTCGCGCCGCTTCGCCGCCCCATCGCTCGCCCCACCCGCTCACCGCCCCATGAGCCGCTCCGCCCCGCTGAACAGCTTTCGCGTTCGCCCGCGCTTCACGCAGGTGATCGATCTGCCGCGCGAAGTCACCCGCGAAAAAATCCTCCGCTCCCTCGCGGATAATTCCGCCGGCCTGGCCGTGAAGGCATTCCCGGAATTCATCGGAATCCATCTCGCCGAGCAGGAGCGGCATTATTGGTCGCCGCGCCTCATGCTCAGCCTCTACGACTGGCCGGAGGGCGGCACCTTGATCGAAGGCACCTACGGCCCGGAAATCGAAGTGTGGTCGGTTTTTCTCTACGGCTACCTGAGCACCGGATTGCTCGGCACGCTCTCGGCGATCTACGGCGGCGCCCAGCTCTTCATCGGCGACGAGCCGTGGGCGTTCTACCTCACCGGCTCGATGGCGGTCATCGCACTCGCGCTCTACCTCGCCGCGCAACTCGGCCAAAAACTCGGCGCCGTGCAAACGATCACGCTGCACGACGCGTATGAGCGCGCCATGCCCGCGTCGCCTCCGCGCGCCGGCGCGGCACAACGCGCGTCGCCGTAGCGCAGGCTTCCCCCCTGCCCCGCTCAATGCGCCGCACTTGACCCGAGCGCCAGCGCCACGGCCACGATCACGCCATACCCGAGCGCGCCCGCGACATTGGCAGTGATTTTCCAACCGCGGCTCTGCTGCCGCAACGGCTCGAGGTAGTGGAATACGACGCCGCCCACCGCGCCGCCAAGCGCCGCGATCGTCAGCAGCCTCACGATGCTTCCGCCGGCGGACGGCAGCGCCGACTTTGCCGCCACGACTGGCCACGCGAGGCCGAGCAACGCGGCCACCGCCGCTCCCGTGAGCACGCGCCGCAGCAGCGACTTCATTGGCACCCGGGCGGGGAATTTTTCGTTCGGCATGACGCCGAGCGTGCGCGTCGTTGCTCCGGTGGCAAGCGACCGCTCCCGCGCGAAAATCCGGAGCATATGGCCCCGGTGCGGTAGGAGATTTTGCGCAGGACGGCGTCGAGCACTCCCCGGCAGCGACGCGCGAGGACGAACTTTGCCACCGCGCCCGAGGTCAACAGGGAACGCGACGGCTCCGGGACATTGCGCAGAAGCGCGGGAGCGCCGTCGCCCCTCCAACCACAAAGGAAATATGAAGAACAAAGCCAAACTCCTCACGCTCGGCACGTCCGCGCTCTTTGCCGCCGTGTTGTGCGCGCAGGCGCAGTCGTCGAGCTCACCGACGCAATCGACGCCGCCCACCACCACGCCTCCGCCCGTGCGGAGCGACGACACGAGCATTCGTTATTCCTCGGACCCGAAGTCCCAATCCAAGTCGCAGAGCGACGTCCAGGCGACGCAGTCCAGCCCGGACACGCTCGGCACGAACCGCACCGCGACCACCTCGGACACTTCGACCAGCGGCGCCAATGCTCAGAGTTCCTCGAATCTCTCGAGTTCCTCGACGAGCTACGGGACGCAGAGCGCGCTCACCGCTTCGGCGCAGACCGACACGCAGGTCACCACGATCGTCCAGCAGATCGATCAACAAGGCCCGGCCGTCGTCCAGCGTGTCGTCACGCAATTCTCGGATGTCGCCTGCTCCGAAGAAAACGCGCGCAAGCTGATCGAAGCCCTGCACAGCGGCACCGAAGTCACCTTGACCGGCGATGACGGCCAGACCGTGAGCTTCACGCCGACTTCCACGCTCGGTTACGGCGAAGCCTACATCGCCTTGGCGCTCGCGGCCGAAACCCTGAAACAGAACGGCATCACCGGCTGCGCGACGCCTGATCAGTGGCGCTCCGTTTTGATCGGCGGCCCGCTCACCGGCGCCACCAGCGTCAGCTCCACCACCACCGTCGGATCGAGCGCGAGCGCGTCATCGAACTTCCCCGGCATTCTCGTGCTCAAGCAGCAGGGCCAGGGTTGGGGTCAGATCGCGCAGACCACGAATGTGCAGATCGGCACCGTCGTGAGCAGCGCCCGCTCCTCGCTCAATCTCAGCGAAAGCTCCTCGAGCGCCCTCGGCAGCTCTTCGAGCGAGATGGACAAAAACTCGTCGAGCTCGTCCACGACATCGGGCGCGGACAAGAAGGACAAAAAGGACTACGACAAGAAGGCGACAGACCCGAAGTCTGATTCCTCCTCGACTCTCGGTTCCTCGAGCAGCTCGTCGGGCGCGTCGTCCTACAGCACCGACAAGAGCGACGGCCGCAACCCGAACGCCTACGAAAAGTCGAAGAACGCACAGGATAAGTCCGCCAACTCCGATTACCGCAGCACCAACGCTTCGGACAAGAGCAAGGTCAACGACTCCACCTATAAATGGAAGGATCCCGCCGACCCGAAGGCCAAGGACAAGAAGGACAAGAAGGATAAGAAGGACGATGAAGAGGACCGGGACGACCCGAAGGAATAACGTCTCGCACGTTTCGCTTCGCCTCCACTCATCCGGAAAATCATTTCGCGCGGCTCCCTCGGGAGCCGCGCTTTTTCTTTAGCCGCGGTGATCGTCGCCGTGCCGGCAGAGACTTGCAGGCGATAACGACGTTCGCACCGCTCGCCGTCCCGCATTTTTTCTTCGCCTGCGAGTAGGCTCCTACAAAAGTCAGGCGCCACGTTGCTCGCGCCGCTTGCCCGCCGCGCCATTAATTTTTCGGCGCGAACGCCAGCTCAAGCCAAAATCGGCTGCCCTGCCCGGGCTCCGATTCGACGCCACAGGCTCCTCCCATCTGCTCCATCGCCCGCGCGACGATCGCCAATCCGATTCCCGTCCCTTCGATCGGCACCGGGCCGGGAATGCGTTCGAAGATCCCGAAAATGCGATCGCGCGCCGCCGCGGGCACGCCGATGCCGTTGTCCTCGATCCAAATCCGCCAGCGCAATCCGCGGGCCGGCGGAATCTCCGGTGTCAGCGCGCGCAACGAGGCCGCGGCCGCGCGCGATATCGGCATGCCTTCGGGCCGCAATTCCCCGCGCACGATGATCCGCGGCCGCGCGCCTGGGACGGCAAATTTCAGCGCGTTGTCGAAAATATTGGAAAGGCATTGCTGCAGCAGCGTGCGCTGGCCGATGACATGGCCGAGCGGGGGCTCGATCGTCAGCACACCTTCCTGCAACGCGGGCGTCAGGCTCACGATGTCCTGCACGAGTTCGTGGACGTCGAGCGGCACGAGACTGACTTCCTCGCGGACGAGGCGGCTGAACTTCAAAAGATCGCGCGTGAGCGCATCGAGCCGGTGGCTGGCGCGGTGCAGCCGTTGCACGACGCGCTGGCCGTCTTCCGGCAACGCATCGCGGTAATCCGTCAGCAACACTTCCGTGTAACCCGTGAGGGAGCGGATCGGCGCCCGCAGATCGTGCGCCACGGTGTAGGAAAAACTCTCAAGCTGCGTGATCGTCTCGTGGAGCTTCGCCGTGCGCTCAGTGACCTTCTGTTCGAGTTCGCTCGCGTGCCGGCTCAGGCGTTCCTGGGCATCGTGCAGCTCACGTTCGCGGCGGGAGCGGTCGAGGGAGATCGAGAGGTATTGCGCGATCTTGGAGAGCACCTCGACGACTTCGGGCGGCATCGTGTCGCGCTCGTAGCTGCCGAAGCCGATCGTGCCGAGCAACTCATCGCCGATCAGGAGCGGAAATCCGGCGTAGGAACACAGCCCGAGCCGCCGAAAGTCGCGCACTTGCGGCGAGTGATTGTGCTGCAGGCGGATTTCGACCAGCGCCGAACGCCGCACCGCCACCTGCCCGCAGAGACCTTCGCCCAGGGCGAGATCGGTGACGAGCCGGCGCGCCTCGGGCGTCAATCCGCCCGACGCGGAAAGGTGCAGCTTCTTGTCCGCGGGCGAATACAGGTAGTTGAAAAACACATCGAGCTTCAGCGGCACTGCGAGCCGCGGGAAAAGCTGCGCCGCGGTGTCGATCGGATTGGCCGCCTGCAGCAGGAGCGCCAGCACATCGGAAAGCAGACGGTCGTATTCCTGCTGGCGGCGCAGGATCGACGCCTGCATCTCGCGCTGGGTCACGTCCTCGATGATCGTGATCGTGCCGACGATGCGGTCCTCGATCGGCAGCGGGGCGATGCGCGCCGTCTGCAGCATCCGCCCGAGGCCGTATTCGGGCAGCGGCGTGCGTAATGGCAGGAGATACTTGTGCAGCGCGGTCGAAAGCACGCTCACCTCGCCCCGCAGCGCACGCTGGAAGTAGTCGTCGAATTTCCGCCCGACGAGGTCGGGGAACAACTCGAGCAGCGACTGGCCGATGACCGCGTCCGCCGAGAATCCGCTGTGCGTCACCAGCCAGTGATTCCACGTGCGCACGATGAGCTGCGCGTCGGTGGTGAGGATGCCGTAGGGCGCGATGTCCTGCATCCACTCCAACATCGCATCGTGCGTGTTGAAGGGTGCGACGGCGCGGGCCCCAAACGGCGAATCGCTCCCGGGCATCATTGCGTCTGCCTCTCTTCCCAACCCGCCAGTTCGCGCAGGAGCCGGTCGAGCGAGGTGATGCCGAGCACGATGATGAGGTAGCCGGTCACGTCGCTCGCGCGGAGGCGAAAATGCGTGTGGATCATCAGGCAATATTGCAGTTCGTGCGTCTCGACCGTGATCGTCTTGAGAATCGTGCCGACGCCGGCGACGTTGAGCCGCGGCACGGAGAAACTCACCTGCACCTGCAACAGGTTGCCGAAGACGCCGAGACAGGCGTTGAGCAAAATATTGCCGACTTCGGTGATGATCTCGCGGCCGTTGCTGTCGAAGCCCGACGTTTCCTCGTCGCTCAACAACCCGCTGAGGGCACGCGCGGCCTTTTCGTCCAGCATGAGGATCGCGTTGCCCATGATCGGGCCGGAGAAGACCTGGTTCACGCTCGCGACATCGCCGACGATGACCTCGGCGAGGCGGGCGCTGACCTCGTCCATCGGCAGCATGTTGATCTGCGGCACCTCGAGGGTGACGCGATAGCCGGTCAATTCCGAGAGTGCCGCGGCGGCGCGACCGTAGCCGATGTTGATCAACTCGGTGAGCGCGTCGTGTTGCGTGGCGGTCAGTTCCATACGGCCTCCCCCTGCAGGATTTTGCGGACGAGTTCCGCGAGCACGTCCCGGTTGATCGGCTTGTTGACGAACGCCGTGGCGCCGGCCGCACGGGCTTGGGCACGCGTCGAGTCCTGGACGTCCGCGGTGGCGACGATGACGCGCACCGCGGGATCGAGTTCGCGCATCTTCGTGAGCACCTCGAGGCCATACATGCCTGTCATCACCATATCGAGGATCACCAGGTCGGGCCGGTGGAGAAAGTAGCGTTCCAGCGCTTCTGCGCCGTCCTTGGCTTCGTCCACGGTGTGGCCGCTGGCTTCAAGGGCCTGACGCGTGGTGCGGCGGGCGAGGCTGGAATCGTCAACGATCAGGATTTTGGCTTTCATAGGCGTTCGATGATGGCCCGCGCGAGATCGGGCAAAGGGACCGCGGCGTCGCTCAATCCGGCTTCCTCCACAGCGCGCGGCATACCGTAGATGATGCAGCTCGATTCGGCCTCGGTCAGCACGGTGCCGCCCTGGGCTTTAATCCACGCCGCGCCGGCTTTGCCGTCCTCACCCATGCCGGTCAGCACGACACCGAGCACGCGGTCGTGCAGCACTTCGGCGGCGGATTGAAACAACACGTCAACGGACGGCCGGTGCAGATGATCGAGCGGCTGCACGGCGAGCGCCGCACAGAGTTCGCCGTGCCGGTTCCGCCGCAGGAAAAGATGCCGCCCTGCCGCCGCGAGCAACGCCATGCCGGGACGCAGCACATCGCCGTCCTTCGCCTCGGTCACGGTGAGCGCGGAAATTTCGTTCAGCTTCTCCGCCATCAGGAGCGTGTAACCGACCGGCATGTGCAGCACGATGGCGATGGGCACGGGAAAATTTGCCGGCAGCAGCGGCAACAGGTGCCGCAACGCCTGCGGCCCTCCCGTCGAGACGCCGATCACCACGACCTCAATCCGCGCCTGACCGGTCCCGGTCACCCGCTCGAGCGGCGCTGCCGGCTGCACCGGCCGCGGCAAGCGGCCGAGGTTGGCAATCGGCGCCCGCGCCGCGGCGCGAACCTTCTCGACCAGTTCCTGCCGGATCCCGAGCAGTTCCTCGGTCGCCAGCGCCGTCGGCTTTTGCACGAAATCCACCGCCCCCGCCTCCAGGGCCTCGATCGCCAACGAAGCGTCCTGCGGCGTGGCCGTGAGAATCAAAATGGGGACCGCGCGCCGCGCCATTTGCCGGCGCACGAAGTTCACGCCATCCAGCTGTGGCATCAGCAGGTCGCACGTCACAACGTCCGGCCGCAGGTCTTCGACGAGCTTGAGCGCCTCTTCGCCGTCGCGCGCCACGCCCACCACGTCGATCAACGCGCTGCGCGTCAGCATTTCGCGGACGACCTTGCGGACAAAGGCCGAGTCGTCCACCACGAGCACGCGGATGGATTGCGCCGACGTTCCCGCGGTGGCGGGCAGCCCAGCGGCGGCCGCGGCGGCGGCGGCGAATTCGGAAGCGGAGGTGAGCGAGGTGTCGTTCACGCGGGTTGGGAATTGCGGACGTAAACGTAGGCGTCGTTGATCTCGGCGAGTTCGAAAGCCGTGGTGAGTTTGAGCAGCGTCTCCGAGGCCCCGACGAAAAGATGTCCACCTGCCGGCATCGCGCGCGCAAAATGGGCGACCGCGCGCCGGATCGAATCCACCGAGAAATAGATGAAGACGTTACGGCAAAAAATCACCGGAGCGGACGCCAGCCCGACGACATCTTCCCGCACCACAAGATTGGCACGGCGGAACGTCACGGGCAGCAATCCTTCGATCCGGAGCCGCGAGCCCTCGCCCGTGGCGTCGAAATATTTCTCGCGCAACTCGGCCGGCAGCGTCCGGAACGAACGCTCGCGATACACCGCCGCGCGGGCGCGCTCCAGCGCCGCGGTGCTGGCGTCGCTCGCCTCGATGCGGATCGGGTGGCTGCCCCAGCCGGCCTCCTGCAACGCGATCGCGAGGCTGTAAGGCTCTTCGCCGGTCGCGCACGCGGCGCTCCAAATCTGCAGCGGACGGTCCGGATGGGCGCGAAACCACGCGGGCACGACGTGATCGACGAGCGCGCGGATTTGCACCGCTTCGCGCCAGAAATACGTTTCCTGCACGGAGAACGCGTCCATCACGTGCAGCCATTCCTCCGCCGCGTCGTCCTCGTATTTCAACAGGTAGTAATAATCGAGGAACGAACTCATCCCGCGCGCCACCACCCGATCGCGCAATTTGTCGATCAGCGCGTCGAACCGGTCGGGCTCGAAGAAGATGCCGATGTGTTCGTGCACCAGGTCGCGCAACAGCGCGGGCACCCCCGGCGGGATCGAGAGCTGGTCGAAACTGGAGTCAGCGGTGGGCACGGAGAATTAGTGCGCAGCCGCGCGCGCCGATTTGCGGACCCGCGGGGCGGACCGCTTGGTCGCGGCAGATTTCTTTTCGCGTCCGGCGCCGCTCGTTCGGCTGCCCTGGGCTTGAGCATCGGCGGCATTGCGCACGGCGATGGTGCTGATCGCTTTGATGCCACCGGCGATGCGGGTCGCGGCCCCGGCATGCGCGCGGTTCGCTTCCGTGATCGTCGCGATTTGCTTCGCGATGTTCTGGCTCGAACCGGTGATGTCCTTCATCGCCCGCGCCTGCTCCTTCATCGCGCGGGCGGTTTGCTCGGACTGAATTTTCAATTGGTCCGTCGCCGTCGTGATCTGCGCCGTGCCCGTCGCCTGTTCCGTCATGGCGCGCGCGACGTTGCCGACAAATTTCGCGAGCCGCTCCGTCTCCTTCGCAATCTGGTCCGCCGCCGTTGCCTGTTCGCTCAAGGCGCGCGTCGTCGATCCCGCGCCTCGGCGCATGGTGTCCACGGCCTGCATGACCTGGCTCGCCCCGGTCGCCTGTTCGCCGGTGGCCTTGCGCAACTGCGTCGCGATGCCATTGGTCGCCTGCGCAGCCTTCACCACTTCGCGCGCGGCGCGGCTGTGCTCGGCCATCGCCCGCGACACTTCGCGCGCCACCTTCCGCATCTGACCTGTGGCCTGCACGATGCTCGCCGCGCCCTTCGACTGCTCGGCGGACGCGGCGGCGACTTGCTTTGCCTGCGCGGTCGTCACCGTCACGGCGTCCGCCACATGCTTGCCGGCGGTCAACTGCTCCTCGGTGGCGCGGCTGATCTCACCGACGAATCCACCTGTCTCCTGGATGCCGGCGAGAATCTTGCGCAGGCTCGCCACGCCGGATTCAGACAAGCGACTGCTCTCGTCCGCCACCCGCGCTCCTTCCGTCGCAGCCGCCGTTGCATCGCGCGTGATGTTCTCCAACCCGCGGACGATCGCGGCGACGTCTGACGTCGCCTTGGCGCAACGGTCGGCAAGATTGCGGATCTCCTCGGCCACGACGGCGAAGCCCCGACCGGCTTCGCCGGCGCGCGCGGCCTCGATCGACGCGTTGAGCGAAAGGAGATTCGTGCGCTCGGCGATGACGCCGATTGTATCGACGATGCCCGAGATTTCACCGGTCTGCTTGTTCAGGTCGCGCATCACGGAAGTCGATTGCGCCATCGCCTGAGAGACGCGCGCGATGCCGTCCATCGATTTCTGAATCGTCTGTCCGCCTTCCTGCGCCTCATTCGAGAGGCGGCGCGAAACGTCCTGCGTGCGCCGCACGAGTTCCGCGACGCTGCGGCTGGAGCGTTCGAGCTGCACCGCGCTGGCCGCGGCGCCACTGGCCGCCTCGGTGATGCGCTCGCTGTTTTGCGCCACGCCTTGGATGGAACGCGCCATTTCCTCCACCGACGTGGAGGTTTGCTCGACCGACGTCGCGAGTCCTTCGGACATGGCCGCCACCTCCTCAATCGAGGCCGCCATTTCGTTCATGGACGAAAGCGATTCCTCGGCGGCCGAGGTGAGGTCATCGGCGCTGCGCGCCACGCCTTGGATCGAACGGCCGATCTCCTCGATCGACGCGGCGGTCTCGTTGACGGACGCGGAGAGTTCCTCGGTATCCTTGCTCACGCGCTTGATCGATCCCGCCACCTGCGTGATCGACGTCGTCAGTTGCGTGGCGGATGTCGCCATCTCCTGCGTGTCGGTCGTGACGCTCTGCGTGGACGCGGCAACCTGCTTGATCGCGGCGGCAGTCTGCGTGATGGCGGACGCCACCTGGGTCGTGCTGGCCGTCACCTGCTCGGTCGAGGCCGCAATCTCGTTGAGCGCCGAAACCGTTTCCTCGCTGGAACGCGTGAGCGAGAGCGCCTGCTCGGTGGTTTCGCCGAGCGAGCGAGCCATTTCGGTGACATCGCGCGTGATCTCGTCGATCGCTTTCGACTGTGCCTGCGCCCCGGAGTTCATGCGGCTGGAAAAGTTCGGCGCGCCGCCGTTCGCGGCCGCAGGGACGATTTCGGACGGAGGAGCGGAGACGGCAGGTTTCACGGGGACGGATGCTTTGGCCATGGACGGGGGGAGTTGAAATTCAGGAGGTCGGGGTCGTTTCGAGCGCGGGCGCGGCAGGGGCAGGCATCGCGTCGGTCGCGATCAGCGTCACGACATCGAGCAACAGCACCATGCGGTCGCCGAGGTGCGCGACGCCGCGCAGGTAATTGCCCTGGATGCCCTGCAAGGTCGCCTCGACTGGCCGGACCGAGGCCGCGGGGATGACGCGAAATTCGCGGGCCGAATCGACGACCAGGGCGACGGTGCGGTCGGCGGTCTTGACGAAGATGAGCCGCGTCGTCGGCGAGTTTTCCGTGCGCGGCAACCCGAAGCGCGCGCGGAGATTCAGCGCCGGCACCACCTGGCCGCGCGAAAACACCACGCCGTCGATCGTTGCCGCGGCATTCGGCACCGGCGTGAGATGACCGCACAAATCGACGTGCAACACGTCGGAGCTGCGCAGCCCGTAGGCCGCGCCGGCGAGTTCAAAGATGACGTAGGTGTGATCGGCAGACGCATTCATCGGGCAACTTCCTCCAGATTCTCCGCGTGAATCGCTCCGGCCGCACGGGGACGCACCGCGCCGCGCGTCAACGCCGCGGGATCGAGAATCAACACCGGCTTGCCGTCGCCGAGTTCCGTGGCGCCCGCGACTCCGGGAATGCGCAGCAGCGGGTCCCGCAGCGGACGCACCACTATTTCGCGCTGACCGTGCAGCCGGTCCACGACCAGCCCGGCGATGCCGCGGTCCGACGAAACCACGAGCACGGACAGCAACACCGCTTCACTCGGCGGCTCGCGAAACGCCGTGCGCAAGCGCACGACCGGCAGCACGCCATCGCGATACGGTGCCACCTCCACGCGGTTGACCAGCCGCAACGCCGTCGCCGGCACCTGGATGATTTCCTCGATAAAAGTCTGCGGCACGGCGCACAACTGCGCGCCCGCGGACACGATCACCGCGCCCGCGATGGAGAGCGACAGCGGCAAGCGCAGCGTGAAAGTCGTGCCCTGCCCCGTGGCCGTCGCGAGCGAAAGGTGGCCGCCGAGCTCGCGCACGGTGTCGGCCACCACGGCCATGCCCACGCCGCGTCCGGCGGCGCGGCTGGCTTCGTCGAGCGTGGAAAATCCCGGCGCGCACAACAGTGCGAGCAATGCCGCATTGTCCAACAGCTCCGGCACCGGGAGACCGACCGCGCGCGCCCGCTCGGCCACGCGCGCTGCATCGACGCCCCGGCCGTCATCCTCGATTCGAATCACCACCGCGTCACCCGCCGCCGCTGCGCGGAGGCGCAAATGCGCGCGCGGGGGCTTGCCGGTCGCGGTGCGGTTCTCCGGCGACTCGATGCCGTGCGTGATGGCGTTGCGCACGAGGTGCAGCAGCGGCTCTTTCAGTCGTTCCACGAGGTGCTTGTCGATTTCCGTGTCCTGGCCCTCGATGAGCAGCTCGACGTTCTTGTCCGACTCGCGCGCGAGATCCCGCACGACAAAGGGCAAACGCGAAAAAATTTCCCCCACCGGCACCAGCCGCACGCGCATGATCGCCTGTCGCATCTCGCGCAACGACCGGCCGAACGCGAGTCCGACCTCCTGCAAGCTCGACGTGTCGCCAGCCAGCTCGCGCAACCGCTCGTGAAAGCGCGATTGATGAATTACGAGATCGCCGGTGATGCGCATCAGCTCATCCAGCCGGCTCAGATCGACCCGCACGATGTGCGAAGGCGCAATCGACCAGCCCGCCGGCGCCGCGTGCTCGGGGCTTGCCGGAGCGCTGGCCACCGTCGGTTCGACCGCACGCGCGAGCGTGATTCCATCCGCGCTCCAACTCGTCAGCTCGGCCGGCGGCGCGGTCATCGCGACGGCGAATTGAAAACGCACGCCGCCGGCGGTGATGGTCGGAGTTGCGGAAAGAATCTCGCCGAGCGCGGCGAGGCGGTGGCGGACGGAGTTGACGTTGACGCCCCGTGCATCGAGTTCGCGCGTGGGCGCAAAGAAGGCCGTCCACAATTCGCGTCCGTGGACGGGTCGTGGCGCCGGCTCGACTGTCCCGCCCGGGGTCGCGGTCGCTGCCTCAACCGCCGGCGGCAAGGTGCCCGTCGCCCCCGTTTGAAAATCGGCGAGTAGATCGAGAAGGTCGTCCACCCCCGTCTGTTTCTTCTCCTGGCGGAACGCCGACACCACCACGCCGAGACGCGTGATGATCTGCTGAAGCAGATCGACCGTCTCCGCAGACAACGGCGTCTCGCGGCGGTCGAGTGCGCGCAGCAATCCTTCGGCGGCGTGGGCCAATTGCTCGGCGGCACCGAGGCCGACGATCGCAGCGTTGCCCTTGAAGGTGTGCATGCGCCCGTAGAGCGCGTGCAACGGCTCCGCCCGGCCTTCGCCGCTGGCCAGCGCGCGTTCGAGCGCGGCGCATTGGCGGCGCATGTCGGTGAGCTGCTCGTCGCACTCGCTGTAGAAGTCGTCGAGCAGCTCCGCGCGGAGCTCCGGAGAGAATTCGCCGTTCATGCCTCTCCTTGGGTCGCCGCCTCGGCCGCGCGCTGCGCGAGGTGATCGGTGATGCGCGTGCGGAGCTGGTGCGCAAGGACCGGTTTGACGAAGTAGGCGCTCACCCCGATCGCCATCGCCTGCTCGATGTCCGCCGATTGTTCCGAACCGCTCAGGATCGCCACGGCGGGACGGGGCTGAAACGCCTGCGTTTGCATCCACTGCAGGACTTCGAGCCCGGTGACGATCGGCAGCTTGATGTCGAGAAAGACGAGGTCGGGCAGCTCGATCTCGCCGGCGAGAGCCCGGCGCAAGTGTTCCACCGCGGCTCCGCCATCGCCGACATGCGTGAGCTTCGCCGGCACACCCGACAATTTCAGCGCCCGCTGGAAGAAATAGACGTCGTCGTCGGCGTCTTCGACCAAAAGAATTCGCGCACATGGAACAGGGGCAGACATCGGTAAAACTGGGCTCGCCGACGGCTGGGATACGCGAATCGGGGCGAGTGAAAAACGTCCCGCGCAGCCGCGCAAACGTCGAGGGATTTAGTTCCGGAGGTCTTCATCGGGATTTTCCCCGCACCACTCCGGGATTTTCCCGCGGTCCGGCGGTCCGGTGCCGCGGTAATCGCCGCGTTGCACTTTCAGCCCGCTCCTATCTGCTGCCCTCGCCCGCCGATGCGCCCGCTGCCCTCCTCCCGCCCGCCCCTCGCCCGGATGATTCGTATCCACGAAATCCTCCAGGACGGACGCCAGACGAACTGCACCAAGCTCGCCGAGCAACTCGAGGTCTCCACCAAGACGATCATGCGCGACCTCGCGTTCATGCGCGACCAGCTCGATCTCCCGGCCGAATACGACCCGCAGACCTTCACGTGGCGCTATGCCTATCCGGTGAAAAATTTCCCCACCGTGCAGATCAGCGAAGGGGAATTGCTCGCCCTGCTCGTCGCCCGCAAGGCGCTCGAGCAATACAAGGGCACGCCCTACCACGACCAGCTCGCGCACGCCTTCGAGAAACTTTCCGCCGGCCTCAACGATCGCATCAGTTTCTCGCCCAGCGGCACGCTGGGGAACATTTCGTTCCACCAAGCCGGACTCGGCCGCTCCGACCTGAAGCTCTTCGAAAAGCTTTCGCGCGCGGTGAACGATTCCCGGGAAGTCGCTTTCGACTACCGCAAACCCGGGAGCCGCGCCGTGGAGCACCGCCGGGTGGAGCCCTATCACTTGGCGAACCGCGAGAGCGCCTGGTATCTCGTCGGCCACGACCTCGAACGCGGCGCGTTGCGGACATTTTCGCTCGCCCGCATGCAGGCGCTCGCGGTGAGCGAGCGGAAATTTGCGCGGCCAGCCGATTTTTCGCCGGAAAAATTTTTCGGCAAGGCATTCGGCGCCTTCGTCGGCACCGGTGATTACCGGGTGACGGTGCGCTTCACCGCTGCCGTCGCCGATCAGATCCGCGAACGCTTCTGGCACGAATCGCAGGAGACGCGCGACCTGCCCGACGGTGGCGTGGACTTCACCGTGCAACTCGGTGGACTCGACGAGATCGTCCGCTGGATCCTGGGCTGGGCTGGCGACGCCGAGGTGCTCGAGCCGAAGGAACTCCGCGACCTCGTCCGCACCCGCGCCCAAGCCGCCGCCGCGCGGAACGTCGCACGCCGGGAGAAGCGTTAGAGCATTCGCAGCAATACTTCGATGGCTGCTGGCTGATTCACCGCGGACCGGCCCTCACGCGTGGCCGACCGGCCCCGTTTCTTCGAACCGCTCCGTGGTTCGCGTCGCTGCACCCGCGACGAACGCGGTGGGCAGTTCGATCCAGAACGCCGAGCCGTGCCGACCGTCGGATTCGATGCCGACCGCGCCGCCCATCCGCTCCATCGCGCGGCGCACGATCGCGAGGCCGATGCCCGTGCCATCGTAGCCCTGCGAATGCAACCGCTCGAACACCCGGAAGAGCCGCGCGTGCAGCTCGGGTTTGATGCCGATGCCATTGTCGCGCACGAAGAGGCGCACCCTCCGGGGCCGCTCCTCGGCGGTGATCTTCACCTGCGGGCGGGTGCCGGGAGCGACGAACTTTGCCGCGTTGTCGAGGAGGTTGACGAGCGCCTGTGCGAGCAGCGTCGGCTGCGCCAGCACGCCGGGCAGGGCCACGGGCAGTTCGAACACCGCGCCCGGCCACCGGTGCTGCACTTCACGCACGGCGTCGTGCACCGCGTCGCGCAACGAGAGCGGTTTCACCTCCACCACCTCACGGCTGACGCGGCTGAAGGTGAGCAGATCGTTGATCAGGCGGTCCATCTTCTGGCCGTTGCCGACAATGCGCTCGAGCGCGGTGCGGCCCTCCGGGCCGAGACGCTCCGCGTGGTCTTCCAACAACACGCCGGAATAAACCGTCATCGCCCGGATCGGGGCCCGCAGATCGTGGGAGACGCTGTAAGTGAACTCCTCCATCTGGCGCAGCAGTTCAGTCATCGCCGCCGTGCGCTCGCGCACCTTGGATTCGAGCTCGGCATTGGCGAGGAGAAGATCGTGCTGCGCGCGGGTGAGCGCCTGCTCCGTCTGCTTGCGGAGCGTGATGTCGAACGCCACTCCCGCGACCCCGACGATTTCGCCGCTCGTCGCGCGCCGGGGCGTGACGAAGAGCGAGTAGTGCCGCACGCCGTTCGCGAAGGCCGCGGTGACTTCTCCGCGCCGCGCCTCGCCGGTCGCCATCACCGCCCGCTTTAAAGTCACGCGCGGTTCGGCCTCCCTCTGGCCGGCGAGTTCGATGTCGGTGCGGCCGAGTGCGTGACGGTGCTCGGGGTGCTCCGGATAAAGCCACGTGTAGCGCAGGTCGGCGTCCTGTTCAAATAGCGTGATCTCGTCACTGGTCGTCGCGAGCCGGAACCGTTGCTCGACGACGCGCAGCGCGGCCTCGGCAACTGTGCGCTCGCGCAGCTCCTGATGCAACCGGTCCGCCGTGCGTCGCATCGCCCGGGCGATCGTGGCGGTTTCGATCATGTTCCAGCGATGGTCCGGCGGCGCTTGCCCGCGGCCGAACGCTTCCGCCGAGGATTCGAGCGCCTCGACATCGCCGACCACGGCGCGACTGATCGACCAGATGAGCGCCGCGGTGATGAGAACCGTCGCGAAGGTGACCAGCGCGCTGAGTCGCACCAGCCGCCACGACGCGGCGCGCAGCACCGCCATCGGTGCGCCGAGCGCGACGGCATAGCCGGAAAACGGAGCCGGCGAAACGGCGGAGAGCACCTCAATGCCCTCGAGCGTCTTACTGCGGGCCAGAAAAGGTTTCTGTGCCACCGCGGCGGCAACGATGTCCGGCATCGCCTTTCGGCCCACGTAGCGCTCGCCCGATGGGGTGCGTGCCACCGTGGTGCCGCTGCGATCGACGATGTTGAGGACGTAGCCCGGAGCGATTTGCGGCAGATCGAGATCAGTGACGAATGCGGCGGGCGTCATGACCTGCAGCACGGCGTAGTGAAATTCGCCGTTCACGAACTGCGGAACCGACACGGCCAGCACGGGACTCTGCGTGGATCCGCCCGGCGTCAGGTTGGAGACGAACGGCTGGCCGCGCATCCACGCCTCGCGGGCGGCGGCGGAGATTTCCGTGGCAGGCAGCGGGGAGCCGATGGGCAACCGTGTGTTTACGAGTTGCCGCCCATCCGGCGCGAGGACGATGATCCAGCGCTCGCCCGCGACCGTGACGGCTCCTGCCCGCTCGTAGAACGCCGCGAGATCGCCGCTCGCCAGCGAGGGACTGGCCGCCAGCGTCCGAAGCAATTTCGCCGTGCCGGTCATCTCTTGCTCCACAAACGCCGCCACTGCGCGTGAGGTGTTTTGCAGGTCGCGTGCGAGTGCGTCGCGCTGATCGTTGTAGGCACTCCACGTGAGACTCGTCGCAAGGAGCAACGCCGAAAGCACGACCATCGCCCCAAGCACAAGCAGCCTTCCGCGCAACGAATTGAAGCTGAGGTCGAAAATGCGGCGCATTGCGGGAGATCGCGGGTAAGCTCCCGAGCCTTTGCTACCCGCCGGCCGCGGGCAAGCCCCGGCACGATGCTTCCAGCGGGAAAAAACGCCGGAATCGTCCCCGGGTTTTCCCCGGGGCCAGGGCGCGAAGCCCTCCCGCGGCCCCGCCTTCGTTCTGCGGGGATGCGCGCGCGAACCCGCCGGACTGGCTCACGCGGCGATCGTCCTCAGCGTCGCAGGCACGAGTTCCGAAAACATCGACGGACGCCGGCCGGCGGTCGCGCGGCGGCGGATCGGGGCGGGCTTCGGCCCGAGCGCGACGGCGACGCGTTGCATCAGCAGTTCGATGCGTTGCGCGGAGATGCGCCAGTCGGCACCCGCCGGGTGATACCACTCGAAGCCGAACGACACGCTGCCCTGCCCCGCGCCGTAGGAGACGATCGGGTGGCCCTCGACCGCCAGTTCGTGGAAGAGCTCGATGCCGCTCGCGAGCAGGCGCTCTTCCGCGACGTTGAGGAAGCAGCGGATCTGCTGGCCGTGCCGCTCGCCGCGGAGCGACAAACGGAATTCGCAATCGGCGTCGGCGTGGACGAGTTCGTCGTAATCTTCGCGCGTGCGGAGGCCAAGGAGCGCGAGCGCGGAGCGGAATTCGATCAGGGGCGTGCGGAGCGTGAGGAGGTTCATGGTGCGGTGGAGCATTGAGGTTGTGCGGGGAATTTACTCCCGAGGGTCGGACATGGGCCGTCCTACCCTGAGAAAGTCTGGTGCATAATTTTGGCCGGCCGCCCGCAACCCGCTGGTTTTATCCGGACTCAGAACCGGGCTTTCCCCGATAGGATTGCGGTGGCGGGGACGCGCCGCCCCGCAATGCTGTCTCTCTCCACGCTTGGCGTCGCCTTTCCCCCGGCTGCGCGCGCGGAGCTATTCCCTCGCCATGCCCGATCCGACCTTTCCCGCCGCACTGCCCGCAGACGCTTTTCTTGCCGCCATCATCGCCGGTTCGGAGGACGCGATCGTGACCAAAAACCTCCAAGGAATCGTGACCTCCTGGAATCCGGGCGCGGAGCGCGTCTTCGGCTACGCGGCGGCCGAGATGATCGGCCAGCCCGTCCTCCGGCTCCTGCCCGCCGACCGGACGAACGAGGAGCAGCAAATCCTCGCCCGCCTCCAACGCGGCGAGCGGGTCGATCACTTCGAAACCCGCCGCGTCCGCCGGGACGGACGCTCCATCGACGTTTCGCTGACGATTTCCCCCATCCGCGATCCGCACGGCAAGATCATCGGTGCCTCGAAGATCGCGCGCGACATCACGGAGTTGAAGGAAGCCCGCGAGCGCCTGCAAAACCACGCCGCCGAGCTCGAAACCAAGGTCCGCGAACGCACGGCCAAACTCGAGGAAAGCCTCGCGGAGCTCGAGGCGTTTTCCTACAGCCTGTCGCACGATATGCGCGGCCCTCTCCGCGCGATCCAAAGCCTCACGGAAATCGTCGTCGCCGACTCCGGGGAAAAAATTCCCGAGAGCCTCCCTCTGCTCAGGAAGGTGATCGCGTCCGCCGGGCGCCTCGACCGCCTCATCCGCGACGTGCTGAGCTTCGCGCAACTCTCCCGCTCCGAAATTCCGCTCTCGCCGCTTCCGACCGACACCCTCGCGCGCGAACTCATCCGCGAGCGCCCCGAATACCACGCGCCCCACGCGGACGTGCAGGTCGAGGGCAGCCTCCTGCCGGTCATCGGCCACCAAGCCTCGCTCACGCAGTGCCTGACCAACCTGATCGACAACGCCGTGAAATTCGTCGCCCCCGGCGCGGCGCCTGTCGTGCGCCTCTTCACCACCGCGCACGGCGACCGCGTGCGACTGCACGTGCGCGACAACGGCATCGGCATCGACCCCGCCGGACGCCAGCAGCTCTTCGCAATTTTCCACCGGCTCCCGACGTCGCGCGGCTACGAGGGCACCGGCGTCGGTCTTGCCATCGTGCGCAAGGCTGCGCTCCGCATGGACGGCACCGTGGGGGTCGAGTCCGCGCCCGGACTCGGCAGCACGTTCTGGATCGATCTGCCCGGCGTCACTCCCGCATGAGCGCCACCGCGACCATTCTCCTCGCCGAGGATGACGAACTCGACGTGATGCTGCTGCGCCGCGCGTTCGCCTCTGTCGAGTTAAACAATCCGCTCGAGTTCGCGCACGACGGCCAGCACGCCATCGAATGGCTTGAGCAGCGCCTGCGTCAGCCGGAGCTGCCGTTGCCGGCGCTCGTGCTGCTCGACTTGAAGATGCCCCGGCGCGACGGCCTGCAAACGCTCCGGTGGATGCGCAGCCAATCGCCCCTGCGCTGCGTTCCGGCGATCATTTTCTCCTCCTCCGCGCACCGCCACGAGGTCCGCCGCGCCTACGAGGCCGGCGCCAACGCCTTTCTCGTGAAACCGCCGTCGCTCGCCGAACGCGCCGAGGTCGCCCGCTTCATCAAGCACTGGCTGCACCTCAATCAAGTCGCGCCCTGCGACGCGGGCTAGAGCGCTCACCGAAAGTTTCGCGAGTCTTCCTGGCGGGCGCTGCTCCGTCAGCGCCACAAAAACCCTCGTCGGCGACGAGGCGCCGCCCTTGAGGATCGGCGCCGTTCATCGTCGCCGCGCACACAGCTGAACCCCTCCCCAACTGGGCCTGCTGTATGGGCAACTGGTCGCAGCCGCTTTGACGCGGACGCTCCTCGCGTCCCTCGTGGCGTTACCCCGCTCCTGTTCCACACAATACGCCACTCCATCCGGCGCTGACCGGTCTTTGCGACCTCTCTGTCATGCAAAATCTCTGGCAAGAAATGCTCCGCAGCTTCCGGCGCAGTCCGTTCGTCTGCCTCGTGATCGTGTTCACCGTCGCCGCCGGCGTTGCGATCAACACCGCCACCCTCTCGCTCGCCTACGCGATGCTGTATCGGCCGCTGCCTTTCCCGCAGCTCGACCGTCTCGTGCAGATGCAGGCGGTGCAGGTCGGCCGCGATCACACCGACCCGAACAATCAGGTGACGGGCGAATCCTGGCTCAATCACCTCGATTACCGCGCCGGGCTGAAATCCTTTGCGCGCCACGGTCTCTATTGGTCGCAGAGTTTCACGTGGGCGACCGGCGGCGAACCGCGCCAGCTCGCGGGCGCAGGCGTGAACGACGAGTTTTTTCCCGCGCTCGGCCTCGCGCCGCGCCTCGGACGTTTTCCGACCACGGAGGAGATCAACGCCCGCGCGAAGGTGGCCGTGATCTCGTATTCGCTCTGGCAGCGCGAATTCGCGGGCGCGGCCGACGTCCTCGGCCGCACACTCTCCCTCAACGACGCCAGCTACGAAATCGTCGGCGTGTTGCCGCCGCGCGCCTCACTGCCGTTGCTCGCCGATCTCTGGGTGCCGCTCGATCCGGTCGGCATGCACACGCTGCGTTCCTACAAGGCCGTGTCCTTTCTCGGCCGCCTGCAGCCGGGCGTGACGCTCGAGCAGGCGCAGGAGGAATTGCAGTCGCTCGCCGACTTGCTCGCCGTCCAGCACCCGGTGCAAAACAAGGACTGGCGGCCGTGGCTCTACTCGCTCGTGGGCCAGCAGCTCTCGGGCAACGAGCGGACGGCCGTGACACTGCAGATTGCCTCGCTCCTGCTATTGATGATGGCGACGTTCAACATGGGCGCACTGATCTACGCCCAGGCCGCCCAACGCAGTCAGGAAACTGCCGTGCGTCTCGCGCTCGGCGCCGCCCCGCAACGGCTCGTGCGGCTCGCCCTCGCTGAAACCCTCAGCCTCGTGATTCCGGGCGTGGTCCTGGGACTCGTCGCGGCATGGGTCGCCGTGCCGTTCCTCAGCGAACTGAGCCCGAATGCGGCACTCTCGTATTTCCTGCGCGAACTGACCGTGCGGCCCGAGGTCGCGCTCACGTCGGGCGTGCTGGCGCTGGCCCTCGGCGCGCTGGCGGCGCTGTTGCCCGCCAGCCAGCACCTCAACGTCAACGTCGCGTTGGCGATGCGCGAAAGCACGCGCGGCGGCGGCCTGAGCCCGCGCGTGCTGCGCCTGCAACGCCTCCTCGTCCAGGCGCAACTCGGCATCACCGCCGTCCTGCTCACCGGCGCGACTCTCCTCGGCCTGAGTTACCACCGTCTGCTCACCGCCGACCAAGGCTTTCAAACCGCGGGACGCTTCGCCGCGACCTTCACGCTGCCGCAATCGCGCTACGCCGCTCCGGCGAAGGTCCACCAGCTCGCGCGCGACGTGCAGGAACGCATCTCGCGCACGCCGGGTTTCCACCGCGCGGCGGTGTCGTCGAACCTGCCGGTCGGCGACTCCAACTGGGTCTCGCTCTTCGGCACGCTGCCGCGCGACGCCGCCGAAATGAAACTGGAGGCGATGCAATACGCGCGCGTCTCCGAGGAATACCTCGCCACGCTCGGCTTGCGGCTGATGAAAGGGCGGAACTTCACCGCGGACGACCGCACCGGCACCCAACTCGTCGCCATCGTCTCCGAATCGCTGGCGCGGCGACTCTGGCCGGATCGCGACGCGCTCGGGCAACTGCTCATCCGTCGCCGCGATACCGAAGAGACACGCATGCTCGTCGTCGGCGTCGTGGCCGACCTGAAAGTCGGCGGCGCGCGCACGCCGGCGACGCCGTTCGTGTTGATCCCAATCCAGCAAACGTTACCGGCGTTTAATCTCACTGTCGTCGCCCACTCCTCGCTCGGGGAAGCCGCGACGGTCGAAACAATCAAGCAGGCCGTCTGGGCCAGCGATGCCGGCCTGCCCATCATCAGCAGCGGCAGCTTGAAAGATCGCATCGACGCCACCGCGGCCATCGAGGGTTTCCAAACCCGCGTGCTCGCCACGCTCGGCGGGCTCGCGCTCCTCATTACACTGATGGGCATTTCCGGTCTCGTGCTGCGCGTCGTCACGGCGCGCGAGGTGGAATTCTCCGTGCGGCAAGCGCTCGGCGCCACGCCACTGGAGATCGCACGCATGCTCGTGCTCGAGCAACTGCGCTTGATTCTCGCCGGCGTCGTCGCCGGCACACTGTTCGCGTGGGCCATCGCGCAAGCCGTGGATTTGCCCCTCTTCGGCATCACCGCGAGTTCGCCCCTGCCCTACGCGCTCACCATCGTGGCCATGGCGGCGTTGTCGCTCGTGAGTCTCGCGTGGCCCGTCATCCGCGCCGCCCGAACCGCCCCCGCCCGCATGCTGCGCGCGTAGCTCCGAGGGATTGCAAGGTGGGAGGGGCTTTACGCCCCGACGTTGAAGCCGCATCGCCGATAAGTCGGGGCATGAAGCCCCTCCCACCCCCGAGCCGAGCACTCCTTGGTTTTCGCAGCGGCCAATGGGGACGCGGCGCCCTCGCCGCGTTCTTCCGTCCCACGCGAAGCTCTCGATGCGCTTCTAGGCGCGCGGAAAGACTTCCGACGGCTGGCCAGACATTTTTGTGCTTTTTGTCGCCATCAATGTTAGGGGATCTGTAATTTGGTGGAAGAGCCTGACGACGCGTCGCCACACTTAGCAGGGAGCGCCAGCGACCGATTTTCCGGGACGACAATCCGAAAGGTGGGAGGGGCTTTACGCCCCGACGTTGGAGCTGCGTTACCTAAAAGTCGGCGCATAAAACCCCTCCCACCCCCGAGCCGCCCGCCTCCACCCGTAGCGGGGCGCGCCACCGACCCGATTCTCCCGCACCGCACACCAATCGCGCAATCCGGCCAACTCAACGCGATGATTCTGATCCCCATCGCTCATCGCTCGTCGCGCGCGGGCTCGATCGCTTGTTCTCCGCTCATGCGAAATATCTTTGGCGTCGGATTGATTGCGTGGGTCGGAAGCGTCCTCGCCGTTGCCCAAACGGCCGCTCCCGCTTCGGCACCGACTCCCGCTGCAACCACCGCACTCGCGTCTGCTCCCACCACCGCCACCGCACCTTCCTCCGATTGGACGCGCATCGCCGTCCCGCCCGGCCCGTCGCTGCGCTTCATCACCGCGATGGCGTTCGACGAGGCGCGCGGCAACACCGTGCTGTTCGGCGGCGACGTGCCGCGCGTGGGCGTCATTGGCGAGACGTGGACGTGGGATGGAAAAACTTGGCAGCGACACCCCGGCCCCGAGCCCGAGCCGCGCTACGGCCACGTCATGGCCTACGATCCCGAGCGCAAAAACGTCGTGCTCTTCGGCGGCTACGATCGCGGAAAGAAAATTTGGCTTCCCGAGACCTGGATTTGGGACGGCGCTGCGTGGACGAAGCACGCCGTTGCCGGACCGTCACCGCGCCGCAATCCCGCGTTCACCTACAATCGCGGACGCCGCGCCGTCATGCTCTGGGGCGGCTTCGGCGAAAATCCCGACGGCAGCGAAATATTTCTGCAAGACACCTGGGAGTGGAACGGCACCGAATGGAAACAGCTCGCGACCGACGGTCCGCCGCCTGCCTACGGCAGCGAGATGGCCTACGACCACGCCGCGCGCCGCCTGTTGCTCTTCGGCGGCAACGACCACTCGAACAATGTCTATAATCACACGTGGCGTTGGACGAAGGATGGTTGGCTGAAAATCGAAACCACCGGCGGTCCGGCTCCGCGCGGCGGCGCGCAGCTGCTCTTCAATCCCCGCACGCAACGCGTGCATCTCTACGGCGGCTTCAGCCCCGGCGAAGGCGGGCGCAACCTGAAGGTCCACCTCGACGAATGGTCCTGGAACGGCACCGCGTGGGAAGAGGTCAAGGACCCGACCCAGCCGCCGCTGGTGTTCCCCAAGATGATCTACGACTCTGCGCGCAACCGCCTCGTCTATTTCGGCCCGCGGACCTTTCAGTCGCAGGAGTCGGAAGTCTGGGAGAAGCAGCCGTAGCGCGACGAAGCGATGAACGAGTTGAGCTTTACGCCGGTAAAAAACACCGCGCAGGAAGCTCAACCCGTCAAAGTCGGGGGTTGATTTTCAACAAGTTATCCGACTTCGTTTCTCTCCAGATGACACCGTTGTTATCATCAACTCACTTGAGGTGAATATACTGATCGGCGGAAGAAAGAGCGTCATGATCCAAAAAAGTTCCGGCTTCTATTTTACGATGGCCACCTTGTTCGGAGCTGTGGGAGTCGGCATGGCGTGGGGCACCGTTTCGGCGTTCGAAGGAGAGCAAACCCTGGATTGGGTCTTTTCCCTTTCGATGACCATTGGCTGCGCCTGGCTGACTCGGTTACTTTGCCGGCGCGCGATGCTGCTGAGGAAAGAGGCCGATCCAGACCGCCAGAGAACAACGCGCGGGATGTGACCTGAATCGCATGCACCTTTTCCGATCCACATTTTCCGTAGTTCAGAAGGGCTCACTCCACGCTCGCCCGCGCGTGTCTCATCGGTGACGATCGGCGGAAAGAAAGATGAGAATTTTTGCGCTTTCGCTCATGGTGCTGCTTTGCAGTGGCTGCACTTCATCCCTGACCATCGTGAGCGGCAGGATTGCCGTAGTTGATGAGCAAGCGGTCACGGTCGAGCTAAAGACCAAGGAAGACTTGAAGAAGTATCGCCGCAGTTTTTGGGCTGTTACTGTTTACCTCGCGTATCAGCCGCACGAAGTGGAAGCCACGCCCGCGTTACCGGGTTACAAGCCCGAAGCTCGTGAATTCGTCTTCAGAGTGCAGCCGCAAGAGCACATGGAGCCCGCATCTGACGGCGCCTATATGACCACGTGGCGCATTCCTCGAACGAGCCGATTCGCTTGGGCGTCGACCGAGTATTCCTATCACGTCCAACCCGGAGAAGAGATACGATTGCGGCTAGGCGGTGGGACGATGCACGGGACATCAGTCGAATCGAACGAGCTGCGGTTAAGAGTGCCGATCCAGGCGGCAGAGACAACGCGCGGGAAGTGACCGCAATTCGCATGGCCCAGCTCCGCTCAGCATCTTCAATCCTTCAAAAGAGCTCACTGCACGCTCGCCCGCGCGTGTCTCACCTTTAACGTTGATCTAGCTGCGTATATTCAAGCGGAAAAATATGTATTTTGTCCGCGGCGTGAGTGGCAGCGGAAGCAAGACGCAGTCCGGAGGGCGGCAGGAGACAGGGACCGGGCGACATAACTAGGGAGAACGCGTGCGTTAGTCGCCTCGACGGAATCGAGGCGTAAAGCGTCTCCGGTCGCAGGTGGACCGTGAGCGTGCTGATCTTCGTGGGTCGTGAGCCACGTTTCATTGGTGCGTCTTGCCTGCACTCTCTAGGCTCGGTCGTGGCGGCGAGGAGCTCGCCGCTGACCGTAACGTTATCGTGCATCGGCCGGCGCGCCCGGTCCCTGTAAGCTGCCGCCCTCGATGGACGGCTCTGGCAAAGAACTAAATCATGGTCGTGCGTTCAGCTCTGCGGCGCGGGCACCTGG
>PNJQ01000055.1 GCA_013821985.1 Opitutus sp. | reverse complement strand
TTTTCCGATGACTCCGACCTCGCGCAAACCCGACTGGCTCCGCGCCAAGCTGCCCTCCGGCCCCGGCTACAAGGCCACGCGAGCCCTCGTCGAATCGAGCAAGCTCCACACCGTTTGCCAAAGCGCGCAGTGCCCGAACATCGGCGAATGCTGGTCCCGCGGCACCGCGACCGTGATGATTCTCGGCAACATCTGCACGCGCTCCTGTAATTTCTGCGCGATTCAAGTCGGTCGCCCGACCGAATACGATCTCGGCGAACCCGCGCGCGTCGCCGACGCCGTGGCGAAGATGGGCTTGCGCCATTGCGTCATCACCTCCGTGGCGCGCGACGATTTGAAGGACGGCGGCGCAAGCGTCTGGGCCGCAACCATCCGCGCCACAAAATACAAGAGCCCGCAATGCGCCATCGAGGTGCTCGTGCCCGACTTCAAGGGGAACCTCGATCAGGTTGATATCGTCCTCGACGCCAAGCCCGACATCTTCAACCACAACGTCGAGACGGTGGAGCGCCTCCAGCGCCCCGTCCGCGTGCAGGCTCGCTACGACCGCAGTCGCTCCGTGCTGCGCCACGCGAAAAGCCGCGGCTTCACGACCAAGACCGGCATCATGCTCGGCCTCGGCGAAACGCAGGAGGAAATCGCGCAGTGCATCCGCGACATCGCGAGCGACAAGACCGACATTCTCACGATTGGCCAATATCTCCAGCCGACGCCGCAACACTGGGCGATCGCGCGCTGGGCGCCGCCGGAGGAATTCGCGCACTGGAAAAAATTTGGCCTCGAACTCGGCATCGGCGTCGTCGAATCCGGCCCGCTCGTCCGCTCCAGCTACCACGCCGACGAGCAGTCGCAAAAATACACCGGCGTCGAACACCTGAACACGACGAACGCGCTCGCGGAAACGCGCTGAGCGCGCCGCGCGGTGGTGGAGACTTCACTGCGTTCAGGGTGACAGGCAGGGGTGTAACCGGGTTTGAAACACACGTTGGGTTTCAGCACGCTGCGCGCTCAGTGAATCCACCGCGCATCGCTCTTCCGTCCCGCGCCTCCGCCCGGACGGCATTGCCTTCGTTCGCCCGACGGGTTTTGTGGGAGCGATGAAACTACGTTCGTTCTGGTTGGCTGCGACGCTCGCGGCCCTGTGCGTCGTCACTGCCTCGGCCGGGCAGTTGCTCTGGGGGCCGATGCTCGGCTACCGCTCCCATCGCGAGGTGTTCCTCTCCCTCGAGGTGAAGAACGCGAAGAGCATCACACTCGATTACTGGCTCACCGGGAAACCGGAGACCAAGCAAACGCTCACGCAAATCAACCCCGCCGTGACACCCGCGGGGGGCCAAATCGTGCAATTCCGGCCCGGCATGCTCGAGCTGGGCTCCACCTACGAATACGAGATCACGATCGATGGCGAAAAGATCGCGTCGGCCGCGCCGGCTCGGTTCCAGACCACGACGCTGTGGGAATGGCGCACGCCGCCGCCGAATTTTTCCTTCCTCGTCGGCTCGTGCCTCTACATCAACGAACCGCGCTTCGACCGGCCGGGCGACGGCTACGGCAAAACACGCGAGACGCTCAAGCTCGCCGCCGAGACCGGCGCCGACTTCATGGTGTGGCTCGGCGACAACTGGTATTACCGCGAGGCCGATTACAGCTCCGTCAGCGGGCTCTGGCACCGCGTGCAACACGACCGTTCGATCCCCGAGATGCAGAAACTGCTCGGCGTGATGCATCACTACGCGACGTGGGACGACCACGATTACGGCCCGAACGACCCGAACTGGTCGTTCGAGTTCAAGGACGAGGCGCTGGCCATTTTCAAAGCCAACTGGGGCAACCCGAGCTACGGCGAACGCGACAACCCCGGTGTCTATACGAAATGGTATTGGAGCGACGCGGCCTTCATTTTGATGGACGACTATTTCTATCGCGACGACTTCCGTCTCAACCAGGACACCGAAGCGGGCAAAGTGCAGTGGGGCCGCCGTCAGCTCGAGTGGCTCAAGCAATCTCTTCTCCAGGTGCAGACGCAGGGTCACTACACGTTCAAATTCATCGGCAACGGCACGCAGTTCCTCCAGACGCTCGTCAGCGGTTCGAGCCATCAGGCCTATCGCCGCGAGCGGGAGGAACTGCTGCAGTTCATCGCGCAGCACAACATCACGGGCGTCGTCTTTCTCACCGGCGACGTGCATCACAGCGGCGTTTATCGTCGGAAAGTGGGCGAAACCTGGGTCTATGAAATCACGTCCTCGCCGCTCGGCGCCGCGTCGTGGAATGTGGAGAACAGCCCAAAGGTAAACGATGCGGCCGTCGTGAAGGGCACGCTCGTGGGCGATCAAAACTTCGTCCAAGTCCGCGTCACCGGCGAAGGCGCGGAACGCGCGCTCGTCGTCACCTGCACCGACAAGCAGGGCATCCAGCGCTTCGAGCACACGATCAAGGCCACCGACCTCGGCTACGTCCCGCCCCGTCGCACCTCGTCGCGCGGCAACTGACGCGCGCCCCACCCTCCCGGCCAAATTAACCTCGCCCAAGTTCACGGTGAGGTTATTTTTTTGTGGGCAAAACACCCTGCATGGAGACCAAGAACCAAATCGTCGCCAATTGGCTGCCGCGCTACACCGGCGTGCCGCTCAAGGAATTCGGTGAATACGTCCTGCTCACGAACTTCGACCGCTACGTCGAATTGTTCGCGGAGTGGCACAACGTGCCCGTCATCGGTCGCGACAAACCGATGACCAGCGCCACCGCGGGCGACATCACGATCATCAATTTCGGCATGGGCAGCGCGACGGCCGCGACCGTCATGGACCTGCTCACCGCGATCAACCCGAAGGCCGTGCTCTTCCTCGGCAAATGCGGTGGCCTCAAGCACCGCGCCAAGGTCGGCAATCTCATCCTGCCCATCGCCGCCATCCGCGGCGAGGGCACGAGCAACGACTACTTCCCGCCCGAAGTGCCCGCGATGCCGTCGTTCGCCCTGCAAAAGGCGATCTCGACCACGATCCGCGACCACGGCCAGGATTACTGGACCGGCACCGTTTATACGACGAACCGCCGCGTCTGGGAGCACGATGCCGAGTTCAAGAAATACCTCGCGCGCCTGCGCGTCATGGCAATCGACATGGAAACGGCCACCGTCTTCATCACCGGTTTCGCGAACGAGATCCCCACCGGCGCATTGCTGCTCGTGTCCGACGAACCGATGACGCCTGAAGGCGTCAAGACGAGTGAGAGCGACCGCAAAGTCGATGGCGACCACGTCTCGATCCACATCCGCATCGGCATCGATTCCCTGAAGCAGCTCATCAATAAGGGACTCACGGTAAAGCACCTGAAGTTCTGAGCACGCCGTTGCGAAATCGCGTGCGTGCGATTTCGTGTGGAGACCTCAAATGCTCGTCCGCATCAAAGGCGCGATTTCGAATTGTTATCTCCTGCTCGGGGAGAGGCCGGTGCTGGTCGATACGGGCGCGCCGGGCGATCTCAAGCGCATCCTCTCCGCCCTCAAGGCGCACGGGCTCGAGCCCAAGCAACTCGCGCTCATTCTGCTCACGAACGGCCAAAGCGACCACGCAGGCAATGCGGCCGAACTCCGCTGGCGCAGCGGCCGCCCGGTCGCCGTCCACACCAATGACGCCGAGCTGTGCCGCAGCGGAGAAAATGGCGTGCTCGCCGTGCAGACCGATCTCGGACGTTTCGTGCGCCCGTTTGTCGATGAACCATTTCAAGCCTTCGAGCCCGAAATCATCTTTCGCGAGCCGTTCTCGCTCGAGCCCTACGGCGTCAAGGGGACGGTCATTCCGACGCCTGGTCACACGCTCGGCTCCAGTTCGGTCGTGCTGGCGGCGGGCGAAGCAATCATCGGCGACGTTCTCCGCGGCAGCATGATGTGGCCGAACCGCGCGCGCCTGCATTTTTTCTGCAACGATCCCGACCTCAACACGCGCAGCATGGCGCGACTCGCGCGGGAAGGTTTGCTCCGCTGTCACCCCGGCCACTTCGGCAGCTTCCCCGGATCCGAACTCGGCCGCTTCATGTCCACGGCCGACGGGGAACTGCTCGAATTCTCCGGCGAACCGGTGTGAGCGAGACGGTTGGGTCGGTCTGCGATCGACTTCACGTTAGCTCTTCACCACAGATCCGCCTCACTCCGGTCCCCAGGTGAGGCGCGTCGGCTGGTTGCGCCGAGCGCGATGACTCACCCGCGATCCACCGGGCCCGTGCCCCCGAGTTCCGGATCAATTGCGCGACACCCGATTTTCCCAGGCCGACTTGTCTGCGTCACGTTCCGCCCGCGCGCTTGCGATGCGGCGGCATCGACGACATCAACGCCTCGTGTCTGCCAAAATCGCGTTTCTCGGTTCCGGCAATCTCGCTTCGGCCATCGTGCGCGGATTGATCGCGCGCGGCGTTTACGCGCCCGCCGAAATCGCGTGCACCAGCAAGGGCGGCGAATCCGCCCGCCGCCTCGCGGCGGAAACGGGCATCGAAGCTGAAAATGATCTGCCGCGACTGCTCGCCAGCGCGGACGTGGTCGTCGTGGCATTCAAACCGCAGTCGCTCGCTTCCGCCGATCCGCGGCTCGCCCAGCTCACCGCGAACAAACTCGTCGTCTCGCTGCTCGCGGGGAAACGGCTGGCGCGGCTCGCACAGGCGTTTCCGCGGGCGCGTAATCTCGTGCGGACGATGCCAAACACGCCCGCCGCCATCGGCGCGGGCATCACCCCCTATTGCGCCTTTGCGCCGCTGACCGAGCCGGACCGCGCCTCCGTCGCGGCCATGCTCGGCGCACTCGGCCAACATTTTCCGCTCGCGGAGGAGCACCTCGACGCCGTCACGGCGCTCAGCGCGGGCGGTCCCGCGTTTCTCTTCGAGTTTACCGCCGCGCTGCGCGAAGCAGGCATGGCGGCGGGATTGCCGGCCGACGTCGCGGCGAATCTCGCGACCGAAACAATCATCGGTTCGGCCAAGCTGCTCGCGCACACGCGGGTGGAGCCGGAGAAATTGCGCGATCAAGTCGTCTCGCCCAACGGCACCACCTTCGCCGGCCTGCAGGTGCTGGCGGCGCGACAGTTTCGCGACACGCTGCGCGAAACGATCCTCGCCTCGACACACCGCTCGCGCGAGCTGTCGAAAGACTAGGATAAGGTGGCGCGCCCGGAGGAGCGGCGCGGTCCCTGCGCGCTAAGAATAGCCGGGATGCTCGATCGGTTCTCCGGATCGCATGGTCGAACCCACCGGAAAAGCGTGATCCCCGCAAAGTCACCCGTTGGGTGACTTTTTGTTGGGGGCGTAACCCGGAAACGATGCCGGGGGCGCCTCAGGCCGCCGTATTCAAACGCGGCTCGAGCGGGGCGGCGTGGCCGCCGCTGTAAACCGGGGCGACACGCGCGAGACGGTTGCGAGCCTCGTCGATGCGCTGCAGTTCGGTTTGCAGCCGCGAAAGATGCGAGTCGAGCAGCACGGCGCTGCGGCGGCGTTGCGCGACGAGTTCCTCGACGCGATCACGCAGCGGCGCGACTTCGGGCGATTCGGCGACCAGCGCACAGAGTTCCTCGACCAGAGGGGCGGCGCGCTCGGAAATCTGCACGGCCTCGACCAAATCCAGCGAACGCAGCAGCACCGATTCCTGGCTCGCGAGATCCTCGAGCGCAGTGAGGAGCCGCTGCGCGGTCTGGAGGGGAGATCTCATCAGGCGACGCCGCGAACGCTGTCGGATCCGGTTGAATCCTGCTTGCGCAGCATCTCGGCCCACGCGTCGCGGACCTCGCGGAGCAGGCGCTCGACCTCGATGACGGGCTCGACCTGCTTGCGGAGGTTGGCCTCGGTCAGGCGGCGGAGATAATAATCGTAGAGTCGCTCCATCGTCTTGGCGAACTCGCCGCCCGCGTCGTGGTTGAGCGTGCCCTGGAGTTCGCGGAGAATGTTCTGCGCCTTGATGAGCTGGGTGTTGATGACCTCGATGCGGCGCACGTCCTCGGGCGGGCGGGAGAAGGCGTCGCGCGAAATCGCGAGGCAGCGCAACGCCCCGTCATAGAGCATCAGCACGAGCTGGCCCGGGCTGGCCGTGAGGACGGAGTTGGCGCGGTAGGTCCGCGCATAGTCTTGGGCGACCATGGGTGGCTCAGGACTCGTCGGCGGTGAGATCGGGCGAGGCGATCAACTTCCCCGCCACGGTGCGAAGGATGTCGATGGACGGATAGTTCGGATCGGCAGCGAGCGCGCGACCGCGTTCGACGACCTCGGGCCGGATCTCCGGTTGCGCCGCGAGAGCGGCGCGCAAGGCGGTGGAGTGCTCGGCGCTGAATTGATCGGCGCCGGGACCACGCACCACGGGTTTTTGCGGGACCGGAGACACAGCTTCCGTTCGCGTCGTCCGGTCGGAGGGAGAGGTGGAATGAATCATTTTCGCAGCGTTGGAGGAAACGGTCTGCCGCTGATTCTGATCACAGGGAACGCCGTTGGTTGACAGAGTCATTATCGTCGTGGGGGGCGAAATCTTTAGAGCTGAATGGAAAAGACCGGATGAAGCTTAGCGGGGCGGCAGCGTGCCGAACATCGTCTCGGCCGCGAACGCGGCGAAACGACCCGGGCTTTGCAGCGCGTGGGGACTGAGATCGAGCGGTTGGGTGCCGCGGTCGGTCTTCAGGAACTGGCGGCGGGCGCTGTTCGCCACGGCCGGATCGGCGGCGGACATCACTTCGTCGAACGTCCAGAGGAGACGCACGTCGCGCACCGTGGCGAGCTTGGCGCGCAATCCGAGGCTTTGCGGACGGTAGGGCTGGTAAACGGTCACATCGACGAAGATGACGGCGTCGGCGGCGAACTTCGCCGCGATCCGGCTCAGCAACTGGTGCGGCAGCGCCGCGGTGGACGAAAATGCGTCGGCGCCGAACCAGCGGCGGCACTCGTCGCGCGTCAGGCTCACGACCTCGAAGCGCTGCTGCTTCTGCAGCGCGGCCACCACGACCGCGTCGAGCGCCTCGGCCGTTTCCCCCGGCGCAATCGACCCCGCGCTGACGGGAAGCACGACCACACGGCGCACGTCGGTGGGGAGCTGGGCTTCGCCGACAAAATTCCTGGGCTGATAAAACGGTCCGTGGTAAACGGAATCGCTCCGCGACGGAATCGATTCGCAACCCGCGAGCAGGAGGGCGGCGGCGCCGGCCAGAATGGCAATGGGGCGGGCGATCATCACGAGGATTTAAAGAAGGCGTTGGTCAGCGCATTGCCCTGTTGCTGGATGCGCGCCTGAGCTTCCTCCATCTTGATGAAACCGCTCGTGAGCAACTCGCGCTGCTGTTCGAGGCGGCGCTCGAGGTCGCCGATCTGGCGGTCGATGTCGGAATTGTTTTTGGTGATCCGCTCCTGCTGGTCGTCGTTCGACGATTCCATGCGGTCGAGCAGCTTGGTCAGCTTCGCGACGAAGCCGGTGCTGCCGGTCTGGAAAAAGGCCTCGACGTCCTCGGGCTTGTTCGTGAGCGCGGCGGTGAGTTTGGCGTCGTCATCGATGGCGAGCTTGCCCGTGGTGCCGTCGAAATCGATGCCGAGATTCTCGAGCCGTTGAATCGTGCCGGTCAGCCCGCTGACGGCGCTGAACGCGACCGAGCGAAGATCGCGCGCCCACTCCTGCACTTCGCGGTTCGAACTCAGGACGGACGTGGTCACTTTGCCGTTCGCCGACGTGACCTTCGACTTTTCGTCGATGAAGGTCTGCACGGCGTTGAAGGCCTCGATGAACGCATCGACCTTTTTCCGCATGGAGCTCGTGTCGGCGGAAATCGCGATGGTCTGCGTGGTCTCGGAATCGACGGTGACGGTCAGGCCTTCGATGCCGTGGGTGGACGCGTCGAGCGTGTTGCCGGTGGCGGTGAGCGTGGCGCCGTCGTTGATGCGAAACTCGGCGTTGTCGCCCCGCGCGGTCGTCGCGCCGGTGGTGAGCCCGAGCGCGGCGAGCAGGCCGCCCGATGTTTCGCTCACCGAGACGCCAAGGTCGCCGGTGGAGTTGTTGATGAGCTGCATCCGGTCGTTGACCGAGTCGTAGCTCGCGGTGACGCCCGCGCCCGACTGATTGATGCGCTTGATCAGGCCGGCGAGCGTATCGCCATCGACGTCGAATGCGATTTCGACGCCATTGATCGAAAACGTGCCCGCGCCGTTGCTGTCGGTGTTGGTGACGGCGGTGCGGAGTCCGGCGGCATTGAGCTTCGCCGTGGTCTTGATCGCGCCGAGCAGGCCGGAGCTTTCGACGACGTCGGAGCCGTTGTTGCCGAGCTTGAGCGCGCGGAGGAGATTGCTGGTGTCGTTCGCGGCGCCGAGCGTGATGACGCTTTCGCTCGCGCTGGTGAGCGTAATTTTGTCGGTCGCGGCATCGTAGGCGGCCGTGACGTCATCGCCCGTCGCGTCGGAAATCTTGTCGAACACGTCGGCCAGGGAATCGGTCAGCGCGACCGTGACCTTTGCGCCGTTGATCGTGAAGGTGCCTGCGGTCGGGGCAACGCCCGTCGCGAGAGTGGCGAGCGTCAGGCCCGAGACGTCGTTGGTCGTGTTCAGCCCCTGGCCGATATCGCTGGCGCCATCGCGGCGGGTGGCCGTCGCGAGTTGGGCAACCGCGATTTTGTAGCGGCCGGGCGCCGAACCGGGGCTCGAGGCGATGCTCCACGTCGAGTCCGAGGTCGTGGACTTGGCCAGCCGGCCGGAGAAAATCGTCTCGTCCTTCAGGGCGGTGGCGGCGGTCTGGAGGGCGGTGATTTTTGCGCCCAAGTCGCTCAACGCCTTGGTGCGTGAGGAGTTAGTCACCTGCTCTTTCTCGAGCCGGGTAATCGGGGCGCGCTCGACCGTCATCAACTGGTCCACCAGCGACTTCCAGTCGAATCCCGAAGCGAGTCCAGAGAGTTGTAAGCCAGCCATGAGGTAAAGGGCGAGAATGCCCCACACCTTCATCGGCCACCCGAGCGAAAAGTTAAGCGAATCGGCGGGCGCGAAAAAAAATTTCAGCGCGATTCGCGACCTCCCAAAACCGGCCCGCGGCGCGAGTGAAAAACGCGACGTGAAAAGCGGCGCGCCGTCGCCGCCGGAAAAAATTTTCCGTGCGACTCGCGCTAAATCTTTTGCCGAACCGCGCCGTTACTCCCCCTGCCGCGAATCAGAACCAAGGCCGGACCGCTCCAGGGCCGCTAACCGGGAGCCGAATGCGACACGGACGTCGCAGTTTAAAAATCAAGGAAGATACCCATGTCAGTCGTCATCAACTCCAACTTCGCCGCGACCGTCGCGTCGAACAACCTGGCCGCCTCGAACGATATGCTCCAAAAGAGCCTCAATCGTCTCTCGAGCGGCACGAAGATCGTCAACCCGGCGGACGATGCGGGCGGCCTGGCCGTCAGCATGAAGTTGTCCGCCGCCGCGAAACGCTCCGGCGCCGCCAACACCAACATCGGCAACTCCATCTCGTTCCTGCAATCGCAGGACGGCGTGCTCAAGGTCACCGGCAAGGTGCTCGAGCGCATCGGCGAGTTGAAGACCCTCTACGCCGATCCGACGAAGAACACCGACGATCTCGCGAATTACGACGCGGAGTTCAGCGAACTTCAAAGCGAGCTCTCGTCGCTCACCGGCGAGGAATTCAACGGCGTCGCGCTCTTCGGCACGACCGGCCTGAGCGTGCCCGTCTCGGAAAACGGCAGCTCCACGGTCACGATCAGCGGCAAGGACCTCAGCTCCACCGCCGACGGCGTGGGCGAACTCACCGCCTCGACGGTCACTGACCTCGGAGACATCGCGCTCGCCGACATCACCGACGCCATCCAGGCCGTCGCGACCATGCGCGCCACCAACGGCGCCGAGCAGAGCCGCCTCACCTTCGCCGGCGAAGTCCTCACGGTGAACAAGGCCAACCTCGAAGCCGCCAACAGCCGCATCATCGACGTCGATGTCGCGAGCGAGTCCACCCAGCTGGCGCGCTTCAACATCCTCGTCCAGTCCGGCACGGCCATGCTCTCGCAGGCCAACCAGAGCGCGCAGATCGCGCTCAAGCTCCTCGGCTGATCGAGCGGTTAGTCAGTAGTCCGCGCGGTCGGACTTGTCCTCCGACCCCGCGTTTGTCCGAGCGGTTGTCTATATGTCTTTCCCACCGGTGCGCCTGATAGCCGCACCGGACACTTTGAAGCACTCGCCTCAAACGGCGCGGCCCGGCGCTGCTCAATCCGGACCCGTGGCGACGACGGATGGTCGCAATGATCAAGGATAGATACCATGTCAGTCGTGATTAATACCAACTACGCGGCAACGGTTGCCTCCAACAACCTCGCCGCTTCGAACGGAATGCTGCAGAAGAGCCTCAACCGGCTCTCCAGCGGTTCGAAAATCGTCAACCCCTCCGATGATGCCGGCGGTCTCGCCGTGTCGATGAAGTTCCAGGCTGCCGCCAAGCGCTCCGCCGCGGCCGCCTCCAACATCGGCAACTCCGTCTCGTTCCTCCAAACGCAAGACGGCGTGCTCAAGGTCGCCGGCAAGGTGCTCGACCGCATGAGCGAACTCAAGACGCTCTACGCGGACCCGACCAAGAACAGCGACGACCTCGCCAACTACGACGCCGAATTCACCGAACTGCAAAGCGAGCTCTCCTCGCTGAGCGGCGAGGAGTTCAACGGCGTCGGTCTGTTCGGCGCCTCGGGCCTCACGGTCCAAGTGTCGGAGGACGGCTCCCAGACCGTCTCGGTCAGTGCCAAGGACCTGAGCTCCACGGCGGATGGCATCGGTGAACTCACCGCTTCCACCGTCACGGACCTCGGCGACGTGTCGCTGACGGACATCACGGACGCGATCCAAAACGTTGCGACGATGCGCGCCTCCAACGGCGCCGAGCAGAGTCGCCTCGGTTTTGCCGCGGAAGTGCTGACGGTCAACAAGGCCAACCTCGAGGCGGCCAACAGCCGCATCACCGACGTGGACGTCGCATCGGAAAGCACGCAACTCGCGCGCTGGAACATCCTCGTCCAGTCCGGCACGGCGATGCTCGCCCAGGCCAACCAGAGCGCCCAGGTCGCTCTGCGCCTCATCGGCTAAACCGGTTAGTTCTAGTGGTTGTTCTGATTCGCCCAACCCCCCGGTCGCCCGCAAGGGCGGCCGGGCCCCGGGCGGGCGAAAGCGGCCCAACTAGAACTAATCCGGCGGCCAGAGGCCCAGCCTCGATCCGCAAGAAGACCCCGGAGTTTTTCTCCGGGGTCTTCTTGTTTGCGAAATGATCTGCCGCCGACCGCGGCTGAAAGTGCCGCTCAGTCCTCGACCCGGAACGGCACGAACTCGTGGTCGAATTTCGTCCAGTCGAGGCGATTGGTCGCCGTCTTCACCATCACGCCGAAGTCCTTCGCGCGGTGATACGGATAATCGACGCAGCCGAAATTGGTGCGCAGGATGTTCATCACCGTGCGGACCGCCGCGAGGTATTTGTCGTCGAAGACAATCAACCCGCCCACCGGCACCAGTTGATAAGCGTAGTAGGCGTCGATGAACGTGTCGCTGAACAGGTGGCTGCCGTCGATGAACACCAGGTCGAAGCGCTGCGCCTTCTCGAGCAAACTCGGGAGGACGACGTTGCTCATCCCCGCGATCCAGCCGAAGCGGCCGCCGAGGTTCTGGTTGTAGATGTTCTTCAGGCCGGCGCCTTGATAGTAGTCGCTCAGCTGAAACGGATCGATCGCGGTGTGACCGTCACCGCCGACGACGTGATTCGCCACGAGCAGGTGGCTGGTGGACATGCCGAAGCTGAAACCAATTTCGAGGCTGCGGCGCACCCCGTTCTCGATGGCGAGCTGCAACAGCGCGCGCCCTTCGTCGGAAGAGATCGGGCTCGTCGTGACCGGAATCATCTCGCCGGATACATTTTCCGTCCGACGCGTGGCGTAGAAGCGATCGAGATACGCGAGCGACTCGCCGACGATGCGGCGGTTGCGCTCGTCCATTGGGTAGCGGGCGATCAGGAATTCGGTCAGCTCCTTCGTGCCGCCATACCAGATGGCGGGATCGTCCGGCACAAACGTGTCGGGGCGGGTGGCGGAGCCGGGGACGGTTGGTTCGGCGATCGCGTTCATCAGAAAGAGTTTGTCACGCCACGTTGCGCGCCGCCTCGGGCCGCGCTTGCAGGCGATTCACGAATTCGCGCGCCTGCACGAGGTCAGCCTCGGTATCGACCTCGAAGCACTCAACCGCCTGCGCCGGCAACGGCGTGTGCAGCGCGAGCCGCGAAAATACGTCGCGTCCGTTCTCCTGCAGCATGCCGGGGGGAAGGCAGGCCACGTTGGCCCATTCCCACAGCGAGCGCTCCGTGCGACTGAAGCCGGTGACGCTCAACGCGCCTTCGTCGGCACCAGCCTCCGTCGCGGCGAAGACCGCCTGTTCCGTCTTGGCCTGCGTCACGCCAATCAAGGGCGCACGCGTCGCCGCGCTGGTCAGAAACGCGTGAAAGCTCTCGCGTTCAAAGATGATGTCGCCGTCGAGATAGAGACACGGCTCCTCGAGAAACCGCGCCCCGAGCCAGTAGCTCTGCTGCGTGGTGGTCGTGCGATAGGCCGGGTTGCGCACAATCGTGAGGTCGCGCCGCAACTTGAAGGCCGCCTCGATCACCTCGTGTTCCAGATAGCCGACAACGAGGCGAACGTCCGGCACCGCACGCAACAATTCGAGCTGCCACTCGAGAATCCGGCGGCCGGCAACCTCGACGAGGCACTTCGGTTTGCCGTGACCCAGGCGTGACCCGAGGCCGGCGACGGCGATTACAGCGTGTTTAACAGTCGGCATAAAGCGTTCCCCTCCCCGATGACGTAGGCGGAGTTGTCGATCACCTCGCGGGCCGGCGCGTGCACGCCGCCGTAGGCCACGCCGAGGTCCGCCTCCTCAAACATCGGGAGATCGTTGAAGCCCTCGCCGACGCACACGACGCGATCATATTGGCCGCGCAGTTCGCGCACCGCACTGCTCTTGCGCAACACGTGCGTCAGCGCACCGAGCCGGCCGTTGGTGCGCGTCTCCGCGGTCGAGGAAAAAACCCGGCAGCCCAGGCTCGCGGCGAGACGGCTGACCCACACATCGAGGTTGCCGGTGACGACGTAGCACTGATCGCGATGCTCGCGGATGAAATTCGCAATGCTCTCCTCGAGTGGCACCTGCTCGACGATGCGCGCGACCGTATCGACCTCGATCTCCGCGAGCAGCCGGCAGCGCAGACGAAATGACATCTCAAACGGGATTTGCCCGCGAATCGTCATCTGGGTGAGTAAACCGATCTCCTCGGCGAGCCCCAATTCGGCGGCGATGACCGGCAGCACCTCGAGGCGTGTCACGGTTCCGTCCAGGTCGAAGCAGAATGCGGTGTCTTTTCTCATGCGCGGCGGGTCCAGAGCTGAATCTGTTGTTCGGTCTCCTTGCGGTTGCAGAGGGCTGGCGGATAAAGGGGCCGCTCGACGGCGCAAACGAATCCGGCGGCACCCAGCGGCCGCCCGAACAGCTCGTGGCATTGCGCGGGCGTTCGATAAATGGCGCTGTAATCGCGCTTCAATTCCTGTGACGGAAACCGGTCGAGCGTCAGCCGGTCGCCGGTCACCGCCATCGGCTCACGCAGGTAAAGCCGGGCTGCCGGCGCGGCGAGCAACGCAATCGCATCGGCCAGCCGCGTGACGTCCGCGTCATTGAGATAAATCAAGATGCCTGCGCAGATGAACAGGTCGAACGGGCCGTTCCGCTCGAGCGTCGCCGGAGAAATCTCCTGGGCGGCGAGGCGCTGGAAATGCGTGCGCGGCAGGTGGCGCGCCCGGGCGAGGCGCAGGAGTTCGCCACTGAAATCCACCCCGACGTAGTCGTTGACCTTGCCGGCCAGCTCCTCCGCCCAGCGGCCATAGCCACAGCCAATGTCGAGCACGCGATCCATCTGGCGAGGGGCGAGCAAAGGCAGCACGGTGTCGCGCTCACAGGCATCGCGACGCTGCGCGAGTTCCTTGTCCTGATACATCGTCGCTGTTTGCGGTGCATCCGTGTTCGCCGTGCGGCCCCGCGACTCGAAGAAATCGAGCGTGGCTTCGTAGCTGATATCGCGAGTGGCTCCGGTATAGCGCATGGAATTCAGGCGACGGCCATGACCGGTTCGGCAGCGACGGAAGCGACGGCAGAGCTCTCGTCGTCGAGCCGCGCATTGACAACGCGCTTGATGGTTTCGCCCACGCCTTCGGACGGGCGGTGCATGAACTCGCGATACGCCGCCATGCGACGCGCCTGGTGCGGATCGCGGCGGGCGGCAACGTCGTCGAGGAAGCGGCGAATCTCCGTCTCGGCCTGCGCGACGGCGCAATGCTCGCGGATGAACGCGCCATCCTCGTTCAAGGCGGGACCGTGCGGATTGTGCAGGTAGAGCAGCGGCTTTCCCGTGCCGGCAAACTCGAGCAGAAACGACGAAGCATCTGAAAGCATGGCGTCGGCCGCGGCGAACGCGGGCACATAGGACGCGCGGCGGTCGAGGAGAACGTTTCCCGCCGCGGCGCAGCGCGCCAGCCAAGCCTGAACCTGCGCACCGGTGAAGATCCCGCGGTCCTCGAGCGTCCCAAAAAACAGCGGGTGCGGACGGATGATGAACGCCATGTCGGTTCGGCGCGCGAACTCATCGACCATGAACTCGTGCCACCGGAGGAAAGTCGAGAATCCGCTGCCGAACGCGGTTCCGTTCAACTGCACGTCAAATTGCGGATTCCATACGACGGTCGGACGGCCACCGGCAAATTCCGTCAGCTCCGCGTCACGGCAGGCGGCGAGGTCGAGCTGAGCGTCCATTTTCGGATGGCCGGTGACATGGACGTGTTGCGCCCCGGCGAGGCAATGGGCGGCAAACATGCCGCGATGCCGCTCCGAGCGCGCGAACGCCGCCCAGGCGAGCTGCTGCAGCGGCTGGTTGAACTGCCAATTGGCGTTCTTTTCGCCGCCACCGATCTCGATGCCGTAGGGAATGTAGGCGAGCCGCGGCACCGCTTTCATCAGCTCCGCGATCCGCCAGCCCTTGGGACGCGTAACGTCGTAGGGATTTTGCACGAACATCACGTCCGCGCAGCCGCGCTCGAGCACGAACTCGTCCCAGCGCACGTGCGGAACACCGTTGGTCGCGAGAAAATCGAAGATGGCGTTCGTGTCGTCCTGCGCGCGGTTGTAGAATGGATGCGTGTAGGGCAGCGCGACGATGGTTGTCTCCCATTGCGGATCCGCTGCGAATGCCCGCCACACCGACTCCGTGCCCGGCCACGACGGGCCGTGCTGCACGAGAAAGACGACCTTGCGCCGCTCACCCTTCGAGAGCGGAGCGGGCGCGGCAAAACCGTGGGCCCAGCAGTGCAGTTCCAGTGCCTCCGCCAGGCGCCCCTGGCGCTTCCGCGCGTGACCGAGCCAGAGCGCGAGTTGACGGTTGCCCGGCGCACGTTGCCGCCCGCGTTCCAACGCGTCCGCGGCGGCGTCGATGCGATCGGCCGCAAACAGATTTTCGCCCAGCGCGAGCCAGACGTTCGGCGGCGATGGATCGAGCGCCAGCGACTGCTCAAACGCGCGGGCGGCCTCGGAAAACAATCCGCCCTTCCGCAACGCGAGCGCCAGTTCGAGCCAGTAGTCAGGCCGCGACGCTCCCAACTCCGCCGCGGTGCGCAGGAACTTCAGCGCGGCGCCAAATTCGCGCCACTGTGCGAGATCCTCGAGTCGCTCCGCGAGCGTGAGGGAAATCTGTCCGAGCCAGAACCACGCGCCCGGCAATTTCGGATCGAGCGCCAGCGCCCGCCCAGCCGCGGCCTTGGCCGCCTGCAGTTCGCTGCCGGAAACGTGCCGCAGCGCGACGGCGAGCAGGCGCTCCGCAGGACGTTGTCGCAGCTCCGGCTGTCGCGCGCTCAGTTCGAGCAGCGCAAGGCGCGGGTCGTCAGGGGCGAGTTCCCTGGCACGCGCGACCATCTTCGCAAAGAGATCGGCCTTGCCCCCCTCGAGCGCCAGTTCGGCCATCACGAGGTGCGCTTCGAGCGAGCGAGGATTCTCCTGCAAGGCCCGGCGCGCCACCTCGAAGGCGTTGCCGAGATCGCAGTGGATCAGAAGTTTTCGCGCATCCGTCGCAAGTTTGTCGGACACGACAACCGGCTCGGGCAGGGCAAAGAGCGCAAGATCGTCCCGCACCAATTGCAAGCCGACCGGCTTGAAGCGCGCCGCGAGCGCGGGCAGGTCGGCGGGAGTCGCATCCCAACACCAGAGGCGCGGCGCCTCGAGCGTCGAGAGTTTCAGCGCGTGCGCCACACTCGTCGCCAGGCAGTCGGCCGTCTCGCCGACGGCGAGCTTCCGCACGACATCAAGGCGCGGCAGCGTCTGGCACATGGCTTTGAGGCCGACCGGGACGGAGTCGTCGGCCAGCACGATCACGCGCTCGGCCGTAGCGTGCAGCTTCTGGAGTTGTTCGTAGAGACGGAGGGCGGAAACGAAGCGCGGCGCCTGATTGTCGAAACCGGACAGGAGATTCTTGCGCGGCGGCGGAACGGCGAAGAGCGGCGACGACCGGCCATCGAACACGATCCGCTCGAAATCAGCGCGGCGTTGTGCGGCGTTGAAGTGACGGTCGAACCACGCTGCGCCGGCGGCCCCAATGGCTCGCGCTTCGGCCGGGTGCGCCGCGAAATGCCGCGCGCGCTCGACGAGTTCGGCGGCGTTGTCGTAGCCGACGAACTCGCGGCCATCCTGCCAGAGTGAGGAAAACCCCGACTCCGATGCGAGCCGGTCCATCAGCAGCATCGAGCCGGCCGAAATGATCTCGAAGACGCGGAGGTTGAGGTCGGCGTTGGCCGTGGCGTTGAATCCGATCAGCGATTGGCCATAGAATTCGAGTCCCTCGCGTTGCGACGCCTCGCGGAAAACGAGCGGCAGACCCGCGGTGGCGAGTGCGCCAGCGAGCTTCAGGCGGCGTTGGTGAAGACCGCCCGCCTGGCCGATCAACGCGATGCGGTTGAGGCGCTCGTCGCAGCGCGCCGCTTGCACGACTTCGTCGCTATGCGGGAAGGTCAGGCCGGGAAACCAAAACAGATTTTTCAGGCCGGCCTCGCGGAAAAATTCAAGGTGATGCCGCGTGTAGAGGAAGACGATGCGGTCGAACGGCTGCGAAAGAAGATACTGAATCATCCCCGTGATCGGCTTCGCCATGTGATGCGTGTCGGCCACGAGCGCGATGCGCGGGCACTTGATCGCGGCGAGATTTTTCGGCTGGTTGAACCAGCTCGCATCGACGAGACACACCACGGCGTCGGGTTGTTGGTCCGCCGGCAGGCGCGCGACGAGCGCCGCGAGGTCGTATTCACCTTTCGGCGTCTCGAGCGAAAGATAGCGTCCGCCGATCTCGCGCGTGCGGAAGAACGGACCGCAGTTGATCTGCTCATCGGCCAATTGCGGCGGCGCCATGTAGTTCGCCCCGGAGCACGTCGAGAAGAGGATACGCATGGAGAGTGCCGCGTGTTCAGCAGTTGTTGCGCCCATCACAGCCAGGGTCCGCGCAACTCACTCGTTTCCATAGAAAAGAAATTTTTTCGGCGTCAAGGAGCGCACCCATCCCTCGCACACGGAAGAGAAGGCGGAAAAATTTTCCTGGGCCTCAACGGGCGGCGCCGACGATCGGCGTCTCGCACCAACTCTGCCAACACCGACGCAGCGCGGCACCGAAGCGGGCGGCCTGCGCGGAGTAGTCCATCAGAGCACTGCGGCGCATTTCGTCACGCAGCCCGGCGCGGGTGGCGCGCAGCCCGTCGCGCTGCGCCGCGAGGCCCGCAGCGATGCGCACGTAGTCGGCACGCGTTGGTGCGATCCACTCGGTTCGATCAAGGGCCGTGAGCAAACTGGCGCTCACGCGCGAAAGATGGCGGTCCCCGAGCAACGTGACGACCGGCACGCCCATCCACAGCGCTTCACACGTTGTCGTCGTGCCATGATACGGGAACGTGTCGAGGGCGACATCGATGCGCTGATACAACGCGAGGTGGTCGGCGGTCTCGGCGGTGCGGTCGAGCAATTCAACACGCTCCGCCGGCAGGCCGCACGCGGCGAAGCGGCGGAGGTAACGCGCCCGCACGGCGGGGTCGCTGAGGCCACGGCCTTTGAGCAACAGGCGTGCCTCGGGCACGACCGCGAGTAATTCCGCCCAGAGTTGGAGCGTGCGATCGTTGACCTTGGCGAGATTGTTGAAGCAGCCGAAGGTGAAGGGCGCGCCATCCGCAGCCAGACACGGCGGTTCGCCCGGCTCGGGCGTGCGCTCCGGTGGCTGATACGTCCAGGCGGTCGGCGCAAAGCGCACGAGCTTTTCCGTGGCGAACCGGTCGGCTTCGCCCTCGGGATCGGCGATGGCATCGGTGAAGCGATAGCCGATCGCGGGCACTCCCGTGGTATTCGGGTAGCCGAGGTAGGTGATCTGCACGGGTGCGAGATGTCCCGCGAACAAAGGGAGGCGGCTCGTCATGCCGGTGTGACCGGCGAGGTCGATGAGAATGTCGGGCTCGTCGGTGCGGATGATTTTTTCGACGGCCGCGTTGGGTTGGCCGACGAAATTGCGCCAGACCGCCGCGAGGGATTGGAGGCGCCGTGACACGGGATCCTGGCGAAAATGATCGTGATAGAGAAATACCTCGAATTGCTGCGGATCAAGATGTCGGAGCAAGGGCTCGAGAAAATACGCGCACGAATGCGCCCGCAGATCGGGCGAGAGAATCGCGAGCCGCAGCCGGCGCTCCGACGCGGGTTCCTGGGGAAACTCGGGCCTTTCGCCGTTTCCCACCACCCGACCAAACGCGACGTGTTCCGCGAAAAGTTGTTCGCGCGAAAGATCCTCGAGGTAGTTCAGCGCAAAGAGCCGGTAGCTGTGCGCTTCGAAGTGACGGGGCTCCTGCTGCAAATAGAGACCGTAGGCCTCGATCGCTTCGTCGATGCGATGCCCCTGCTGCAGCGCCTGCGCGCGTCCGAAATGCGCCTTGGCATAGGTCGGATCGGCGGCGAGCGCGCGGTCGTGACATTGCAGCGCTTCCCCCACCCGGCCGTAGAGACTGAGCGTGAGCCCGAAGTTATACCAACTGATCGCGCTGCGGGGGTTGAGCGTCGTCGCGCGCTGATGGCAGACGATGGCGTCCCGGAGCCGGTCCTGCGCCTTCAGGCAGTAGGCGAGGTTGTCCCAGCCTTCGACGAAGTCCGGCTGGACCTCGAGCGCCGCGCGGAAATGAGGTTCGGCGTCGCGCGGGCGGCCGTCCGCCATGAACGCGAGTCCGAGCCGCATCAGGCAGACGTGAGCGCGCGGGCTGAGTTGCACCGCGCGAGTCAGCAGGTCGATCGCTTGGGCAGCGCGGCCTTGCTGGAGCGCAACGACGCCAGCCAGATGCACTGCGTCGAAACTGCGCGGAGCGACGCTACGCGCGCGCGTGTAAACGGCGAGCGCCTCCGCGAGGCGACCGGCGCGGTGATGCGCGATGCCTTGTTGCAGGAGGCTTTGCAGTTGGGCCGGGGACATTCGCAGGGAAAATCGCGAAGTCCCGGAGCGCAGACGCGCCGGTTCGGGAGATTCGCATCCCTCCCATCGGCGCGAGAACCGCGCGATTGAGCGAAATCGTTCAAGTGCGCGCGCGCGCAGCCGATTGGGAGGCGGCGGCGGTGCATGCGTGTTTCGACGCGCTTCCTGTCGCCTGTGGCAACCCTATGTCCTCTCCTTTTCCGACGTCCGTCTCGGCGCCGGTCGCTTTTGACGACCAAGAAATCCGCCGTCGCCTCAACGCCTGCCCGAAACTCGCCTCGCTCCAGGTGAACAACAAGGCGCTGCGCGATCTCGTGAAATCCGAGCAGAGCCTTACCTCGCAGATTGCCGAAATCATCCGCCGCGATCCGTCGCTTTCGGCGCGACTGCTGCGCATGGTGAACTCGGTCTATTTCGGTCTCTCCGCCCGCGTGAACAATATCGAGGAAGCGGTCTTCTTCCTGGGACTCCGCCAGATCCGCGAGCTCTCGGTCGCCACTCCGGTGATCGAGGAACTCGAGAAGCTCCAAGGCGGCGTCTCCACGCCGTTGCCCTGGAAGGATCTCTGGGCGCACAGTCTCGCGACGGCGATCCTCACCCGGGAAATCCTCCGCGCCACACCACTCGCGATCGACGACGACACGGATTATCTCGTCGGCCTGTTGCACAACGTCGGCAAGGTCGTGATGGCCTACGCGTTTCCCGACGAACTCGTGCAAATCTGCCAAACTCCCGTGCGCTCGCCGGCGGACGTGTGCGTGCTTGAGCGCAAGTTGATCGGCTGGGATCACGCGCAAATCGGCGCATTCTATCTCCAGAAGCACCAGGTCTCCGAGGAAATCGCCTTTGCCGTCCGCTATCACTGTGAGCCGGGCCGTGCGCCGCGGCACCGGCTCTTCGCCGCAGCCGCGCAAGTCGCCGACCATCTCGTGCGACACACGGGGATTTCCGGCGGGTTCGAACAGGTCGAGCCGGTGGCGCGCGACAGTTGGCTGGAACTCGAAGGCTGGCAGATTCTTTACGGCGCGGACGGTCCGGAAGCGATGCTCGCGCGGGCCGCGATCGAGAACGCATTGCAGCGGCTGCCCGCCATGCTGAGCGGCCTGGTCTGAGCCGGGCCATTCGGCTGCACTCAAGTTTAGCCCGCGCGCGCCGATAAAGCGCCTGCATGTCTGTTGTGATCAGCGAGACGTTGGCGGGCGCACGCGCGCTCCCGCCCCCCGAGAATTTGCTGGGCGCATGGGCGGCGAGCGCCGCGCTTGTGTATTGCCGCGACTGGGAAGGACGCGTCCTGGCGGGCAACCAATCGTTTGCGCGCAAATTCGGCTGTGCGATCCACGATCTCGCCGGGCGCCCCGTCGCCGCGCTACTCCACCAGGACGACATGCCGGCGCTGGTCGCCGCGAATGCGGAACTCGCGCGCGAGCCATTTCGCACTTCGTGCGAAACGCGCTGGCTCACTCCGCAGGGCTGGCGCTGGATCGCCTGGGAGGAAACCGCCGTGTCGGACGGCCGCGGCGGGTGGCTGGGCGTGCGCTCAGTCGGACACGACATCACGCGCCAGCGCGTGACGGAGGAGCAGTATTTCAAGTTGTCGCGCGCGGTCGAGCAGTCGCCGGTCGCGATGGTCATCACCGATGCCGAAGGCAGCCCGCAGTATGTGAACGCGAAATTCACCGAAGCCACCGGCTACACGCTGGAGCAACTGCTCGACGACGGCGTGGAGGTGCTGCGCGAGGGACACCCCAGTGAAAAGTCATTCCAGGATTTTTGGACGGCGGTGCAGGAAGGCCGCGAGTGGCGCGGCGAACTCGCGCGCGATCGGCCCGACGGCAAGAAAGTTTGGGAATCCGTGCAGGTCTCGTGCATGCGCAATCCCGCGGGCGAGATCACGCACCTGCTGTGCCTGCGCGAGGATATCACCAGCCGCAAGACGCTCGAGGATCAGCTGCGTCAGGCGCAGAAAATGGAGAGCCTCGGCACGCTCGCCGGCGGCATCGCACACGATTTCAACAACATCATCGCCGTGATTAACGGCTACGCCGAGTTCGCGCTGTTAAATCCGGGAGACGCTGCGCTGCTGCAGAAATGCATGCGCGAAATCAAAAAGGCGTCGCAGCGCGCGAGCGGACTGGTGCGCCAGATCCTGACGTTCAGCCGCAAGGCCGAGGTGCGTTTTGCCCCGCTCGATCTCAACCAGCTCACGCGCGAACTCGTCGCCCTCCTCGCGGAAACATTTCCACGCAACCTGATCTTCAATTTCGTGCTGGAGGAAAATCTGCCGCCGCTGCTCGCGGATCAGAACCAATTGCAGCAAGTGATCCTGAATCTGTGCGTGAACGCCCGTGACGCGATGCCCTCGGGCGGCTCGCTCACAATCGCCACCACGCGGGTGGAAGGCAGTGCCGTGCCCGCCGCCGTCGTGGGCGGCCGCGCGTGCGCGTGCCTCGCGGTAACCGACACCGGCACCGGCATGCCGCCGGAGGTCCGGGCCCGCATCTTTGAGCCCTTCTACACGACGAAGGCCGTGAACAAGGGCACGGGACTCGGGCTTGCGGTCGTTTACGGCATCGTGGCGAGTCACGAAGGCACGATCGAAGTCGAGAGCGAGCCGGGCGTCGGCAGCACCTTCAAGGTTTACCTGCCGCTCGCGGACAGCGCCGTTTCGCCGCCCACTGTCATGCGGGCCGGCGATTTTCCCGGCGGAACCGAAGCCCTGCTGATCGTGGACGACGAAGCCCCGCTGCGCCTGCTGCTCGAAGCCGCGCTCACGCGCAAAGGCTACAAAGTCGCGAGCGCACAGGACGGCTTGGAAGCCATCGAGCGCATCGCGAATCCCGATATGCCGCTCGACGCCGTGTTGCTCGATCTCAACATGCCCGGAGCGAACGGCATCGAAGTGTTTCGGGTCATCAAGGCCACCCGGCCCTCGGCCAAGGTGCTCGTGTTGACGGGCCATTTGACTCCGGAAGCACGCGGGGAATTCGAACGCATGGGACAGAATCACTTCGTGAAGAAACCCTACACGCTTGACGAACTCGGGCGCGCACTGCGCGCCGTGCTCGAGGGGGCGGCCGCGGAAAAATAGTTTCGGCGCGCAGCCGTCCTGATTGTGCCGGCCGCGGGCGCACGTGCCGATGGGCCCTTGCAAAAAGGTTACAGTTCCACCGAGCAGAACCGATTAGACGGGTGGCGAATCAGACCGATCCATCACCATGGACCGTTGCACAAAACATGAATCAACGCGCAAAGCCGCCACGGATGGCGGGCGTGCGCTGGGCGAATTTCCGCCTGGTGTTGTCGCTCGCGCCCGCTGTGGCCATCTCCGCCTCATCGTCTGTCGCCCCCGAATACTCCCCGATCCCGGGCAGCCGGCCTTATCTGACCTCCACGGGCGCGCCGGGACTTCGTTTCGGCGAAGCTCCGCCACCACCCGACCTCCGCCCAGCCGCGGGCGCGCCACCGCAACCCAAGGAGGAATTTTTCGCCTCAGCCGACGAACAGGCCGCCGCGGAAACCTTACACCTCGCGCCCGACGCGGCCGTGCCCACGCCCGCACCGGACATCAAACCGGCACCGGCAAAAATTTCTCCTGCCATCCTGCCTGACGACACCCGTTCCAAAGTGCGTGCTGAAGATTTTCTCCCGTTCTTTCAATTTCCCGGTTCCGCCAGCCACCCCGGCGATGTGACCGTGGTCGTGCCCGCCGCGCCCGGAGCCGCTGCGCCGGCTCCGCTTCCGCCGAGTTCCGCGACCTACCGACAACAGTGACTCGCTCTCGCCCTTTGCCTCGCCGGTCTCGCGCATTGTTCTCCAGCCTTGCGCTAAGTGCGACGCTGGCCGCTTTCGCGTCAGACGGGAACGAGGAACCGGTGGCTCCACCACCAGCCCCGGCGGAAGCGGTGAGCGAACTCCACGAGCAACGCGATGCCGCAGGGCTTTCCGCCGAAGCGCGCGGTTTGCTGCGCCTGGGCGCAACGCTGACCGACCGGAACGATTTTTCCGCCGCAGAGATCGCCTTCCGGCAAATCCTCAACTCCGCTTATTCGTCCGTCGCCGAACAGCAGGAGGCGCTGCTCGGGCTCGCACGGACATTCCGCCGGCAAGGCAGCTTCACCAAGGCGGCGGCGATCTTCGAGAAATACCTCAAGGAATTCCCGGATGACGGCCGCGCACCCGACATCCTGCTTGATCTCGGCCGCACGCTCCGGGCCATGGGTGCGCACAAGCTCGCGATCAGCCGGTTCTACAACGTGCTGAACTCGACGCTCAAGCTGCCCCCCGACGCCTTCGATCACTACCAGTTGCTCGCCAAAACCGCGCAGTTCGAGATCGCCGAGACGCATTTCGAGACCGGAAATTTCGCGGAGGCCGGCAAATTTTTTGGTCGTCTGCGTCTGCTCGATCTCGCGCCCGTGGACCGCGCGCGCGCACACTTTAAGTCCGCCTACGCCGCCCAGCTTGGCGGCGATCACGAAGGCGCGGTGCGCATCCTGCGCGATTACCTCGAACAGTGGCCCGAAGATGAAAATGCGCCCGAGGCACGCTACCTCCTCGCGACGACGCTGCGTCAGCTCAACCGCCCGGATGAAGCGCTAGCCGCCACGCTCGAGCTGTTGCGCGGCGAAAGGGCACAATCCGGCGGCGAATCGAAGCGCTGGGCCTACTGGCAGCGCCGCACCGGCAACCAACTCGCCAACGAATTCTTCCACAGCGGCGACACCGCCAATGCGCTCGCGATCTATCAAGGCCTCGCCGCGCTGTCGGATGACGCAGCGTGGAAGCTTCCCGTCACCTACCAGGTTGCGCTGTGCCTCGAACGCCTGCGCGCATCCGAGCGGGCGCAGGCGGCCTATCAAAGTATCGTGGATGGAGCGAAAACATCGACCAGCGCGGAGCTGATCGAACTCGCCAAGATGGCCTCCTGGCGTCTAGCCAATATGGCGTGGAATGACCAGGCGGACCGCCAGTTGACGTCGTTCTTCTCCACCACTCCCGGCACTCCCGCCGGACCCGTAAAAACCTCCTCTCCCGCGACGCATGACGCCCCTGCAAGCCTTGCAGCAACACCAGCAGCTTTGTGACGAGTTGCACGAGCTCGCCTTGGAGGAAAATCGATTTCTGCAACAGCACCAGCGCGCCCCCGATGCCGCCCTGCTCGATCGCAAACGCCAACTGTTGTCGCGGCTCGATGACGCTCTCGCCGCACTGAGAGCGGCGCCACGCGACGGTGAGAACCAATCGGCGATGCGCCAAGCGCTGGACAAGGCGAGGGCCCGCATTCTGCAGATTCTGCAGCTCGACAAGGAGAATGAGCAATTGTTGCTCCGTTACAGCCTTGGCGGTGGCAGACCGGCGGGCGGCACGATCGTTCCGCCGAGCATGCTCCAGAAGATCTACCAACGTCATAATTAGTCAGGTTCGCTGTGCGGCAATCGCGAAGCCCGCCGCAGCCAACCAAACAGTTGCGCGAAAGTTCGGCCGAAATGCGCCGATAGAAAGCGGGTGACCACCTGCTCAGCCCCGCCGTTCGCATTGCGAGCGACGCCCGACGATGTCGTGCGCCAACTGCGGCATTTGCCTTCGGCCCCGCGCGTTCTCCCAAAGTTGAAACGACTGTTGAGCGATGGAAACTCGTCGATCCACGAAATTGTCGCGCTGGTGCGGCTGGATCCGGGGATTGCGGCACGCGTGTTGCAGGTGGGGAACAGTGCCTTTTTCAGCCAAGGATTGCGTTGCTACACGGTTGACGAGGCGGTGCATCGCGTCGGCTACGATCAAATTTATGAACTCGTCGCGACCGCCGTCGCCTCGCAAGTGCTCGTGCGTCCGCTCAGCGCGTATGGCATGGAGGCGGATCAAGTATGGCAGAGCTCGATCGCCTGCGCGATCGCCGCGGAGTGTCTGGCGGAGCGCCTGAACATCGACCGCGATATCGCTTACACGGTGGGCCTTCTCCATCGTGTGGGATTGGTCGCGATCAACGAATGGATCTCACGGCGAGATCCGGACCTTCGCTTCGAATCGACGGAGCTGCCGCTGGAAACGTGTGAACACGAGCGGCGCGTGCTAGGATTCCACAATGCCGAGGCCGGTGCCGCGTTGCTGCGGCTGTGGGAATTTCCCGCGGTGATGGCAGAGCCGGTTCGCTGGCGGTATTTGCCTGATGCGACGGCGGCGCATGTGCAGCTTGCGACTCTGTTGCACCTCGCCAAATGGGTTCGCACAGCTGCCACAAACCTAGACGCGCAGTTTGCGGCGCCGGAACCTTTGATCCTGCGACGTTTGGCGACCAGTCCGGCTCAACTCGCCCGCGTGGTCTCCGCCGTGAAAGACCGGCTAAGTGCGATCGGCGAACTGCTCGAGGATGCCCCGCGTGAAAGCACGAAAATCGCCTTTCCGGCCGGAGAGAGAGCGATTGTGCCGGTTTAAGCAAGAAGGGAGCCGTTACCAGTCGCCGGGGAGTTCGCGCAGTTCGATTGGCCCCCGATAGCCGCGGGTGTAAACGACGACGCCCAGTTGAAATCCGCTTTGCGGGAATGTCTTCGGAGTGTTGAAGAGGAGAATCTGCCGAATGCCGAATCCGGCTTCCCGTGCATCGCGCAGCCGAGCCCGAGTCCAAGCATGGTTGATCGTCATCAAGAACGCGACGTGGTCTGCGACGGCGAAGGCTTTGCGGAGGAACGCTCGGATCTTGCTCCACGGTGGGTTCGTCACAATCCAATCGACTTGGCCTTCCCAGACAAGAAAGTCCCGGCCCTCCCGTAATTCGCACCAAAGCGAGTCCGCAGGCAGCACCGAAAGAAACGCGCCACCGCCGGCGCAAGGCTCAAGCACACGCCCTGAGGGCCGTAGAGCCTCGACCACGGCCCGAGCCAAAGGACGAGGCGTCTGAATATTGTCGTTACTTAGATAATTGCGATCTGGCTGAAAGCGCATCGCGAAACGCAGTACGAAGAAGGCCCGGGCGCTGTTTTACAGCGCCCGGGCCAAAACCTGGCAACGACCTACTCTCGCGGGACCTAACGTCCTACTACCATCAGCTGCTCGGGGCTTAACGGCCGTGTTCGGGATGGGAACGGGTGGAACCCCCGGCATGTGGTCACCAGGAAGGGAAACTCCAGCGGTGCTGGAGTAATTGGAAAAAGTTCAGACAGCCAAGCTGTGTAAGGAGGTCAAATAAACGCCTAGAAACTGGGTCTACATAAACCGGCAAGGTCATTAGTAGCAGTTAACTGAACGT
>PNJQ01000054.1 GCA_013821985.1 Opitutus sp. | reverse complement strand
TTTGTCCGGCGCGCTCGCGGTGATTTCCTTCATCATCGACGGCTTGATGCCCTCAAGGCTGCCGAGGTCGTGATCGACGTGCACGCGCACGTGTTTCGTGCCGAGCAGCTCGTGCAACAGCGGCAGCCACATCGGCAGGCGGAGAAAAATCCCGAGCGAATACACGTCGCAGAACAGCGTGTCGCCGTAGCGGTCGATCGTGAGTCCGCTCACGCCGTCGCCGTCGGAACCGATCACCCGATAGGCGTCCGTGACTTCGTCCAACTTGAACAAGTCCCGCCGCAACGCGACCGCGCGGCGCAGCGCCGTCTCGAAATACTCCTCGCCCACCGCTTCGCTCGTGTGCGTGACGACGCGCAGCGGCATCTTCGCGCGCGGGTTGAACAGTCCCGCGCCGATGCGATTGCCGAACTTGTCGTAGACGGAAACGAAGTCACCCGGCCGCGCGTCGCGCGAGACGTCGCCGAGCATGCGTGGAAAGATCGCCGGTTGGAATGTGACGAACTTCAACTGCGCCCAAGGCCGCGGCCACGCCGCCTTTTCCTCGGGCGTCGCGGGCCGGCCCTTGGTCGGCATGAGCGCGTTCACCGCCGCGCCGCCACTCTCCTCCGCCGGCAAATCGGCCTCCGCGTCTTCGCGGAAATCTTCGGGAGCGTTGCGGGGAAATTGGGCCATGCCGTCACGAAAGCGCCAAACGACGGGAGCGCGATTTCTTTTTCTCCGCGCCAGCCGGCGTCGCGCGCGCGCAGCCGAAGCGCATTTTTCAGCGGCTCGCCTCATCGCGATGGGCGGGCTTCGCGCGCGCCGCTGAACTGCGCGCGTCCATGTCCTTCCCCGCCCCGTTTCAATCTCCGCTCGAACCCACTGCCGCCGCCACCCGTGAAGCCGAATTGACCGCGCTCGTCGCCCAACTCGTCGCCACCGACCATCAGGTGCAGCGCGGCGCCGTTTCGACGACGCTCAGCGCCGAGGAAATCCGCGCCCGCATCGCCGCGCTCGACTTGGAGCGTGGCGCAGAACTCGGAAGCGTGTTGCCCGAATTGCTCGCGCTGCTTGCCGCCGGCCAAGTGCACACGCCGCATCCGCGCAATTTCGGCCTCTTCATTCCGACGCCGACATTCGCCGGTCAAGCGGCGGACCTGATTACAGCGATGATGAATCCGCAGCTCGCGATCTGGAGTCTCTCGCCGGCGCCGATCGAGCTTGAGCAGCGTGCGTTGCGTTTCGTCGGCGAATGCATCGGTGGCGGCGCGGATTGGCAGGGGCAGTTCACCAGTGGTGGCGCCGAGGCGAACGCCACCGGGCTGTTGCTCGCGCTCACGCGCAAATTCCCCGACTACGGCAACCGCGGCACCCGCGCGCTGACCGGCGATCCTGTTTTCTACACGTCGGCCGAATGCCACCTCGCCTGGCTGAAGATCGCGCATCTCACCGGCATCGGCCGCGCGGCGTTGCGCCTCGTGCCGGTCGATGAATCGCTGCGGATGGACGTCGCGGCGCTGCGCGCGATGATCGCCGACGACAAACGCACCGGATGCCGGCCGTTTCTCATCGCGGCCACGGCGGGCACGACGGCGGCGGGAGCGATCGATCCCCTCGAGGAACTCGCGGCGGTGGCGCGCGAAGAGAATCTGCACTTGCACGTCGATGCCGCTTGGGCGGGCGCGCTCGTGTTGAGCCGCGCACATCGCGCCTGGCTGCGCGGCCTCGAACTCGCGGACTCGATCACGATCGACGCGCACAAGTGGCTCTCGCTGCCGATGGGGGCGGGCATGGTGTTCGCGCGCGACCGCGCGGCGGTCGAAGAGGCGTTTCGCGTTTCGACATCCTACATGCCGACGACACTCGACGGAACGGTGAACCCCTACGTCCTCTCGATGCAGTGGTCGCGCCGATTCATTGGACTGAAACTGCTCCTCACCCTCGCGAACGTCGGTCGCGTGGGCTACGAGCGTCAGTTCGCGCACGACATCGCACTCGGGACTTTTCTCCGCGCGCGGCTGCGCGCCGACGGATGGGAGATCCTCAACGACACCCCGCTTCCGGTGGTGTGCTTCGCCGCGACGGAGCGCGCGGACGAGTTCGCGTTTCACCAGTGCATCGCCGACGCGATCGTCGGGAGCGGTGTCGCGTGGATTTCGACCGTCAAGTTGCGCGGCCAAATCCCGGGTCTGCGTGCGTGCATCACGAGCTACCGCTGCCAGGCAGGAGATGTGGAGGCACTGATCGCGGCGCTCGCGGCGGCGCGAGCGATCGCCGTCCGAAATTGAAAGGCCGGTCCTTTGCGAGGACCGGCCTTTCGGAGCCGAAAGCAATGGCGGCTAAATCTGCTTACGCGACGCGCTCGACGACGAGCGGCGGCGGGATCGGACGCTTCGGAGCGAGACGGTAGGCTTCCTTGAAGTAGTCCAGCGCCTGCTCGAGTTTCGATTCGTCGTTGTAGTGGATCATCATCAGCGGCTCGCCCTGCTTCACTTGCGTGCCGACTTTCTTGATCTCGGAAACGCCGACGGCGTGGTCGATCTTGCCGTGCGAATCGCGGCCGGCGCCGAGGATCGAAACGCCCTTCGCGATGAAGGACGCGTTGATCGTGTGCACGTAGCCACGCTTCGGAGCGGGGAGCTTGCGGATGTGTTTCGCGGTCGGGAATTTTTCCGGATGGTCGATGAACGACGTGTCGCCGCCCTGCGCGCGAACCATGTCCTTGAACTTCTCAAGCGCGGAGCCGTCGGTGAGGTGACGCTGCACCGTCTGCTTGGCGGAGAGCGTGGAGCCCGCGACGCCGGCGAGGCGCACGATTTCCATGCCGAGCTTGAGGACGAGTTCCTTCATGTCCTCGGGGCCCTCGCCCTTGAGGAGTTGGATCGCTTCCTTGATTTCGAGCGCGGTGCCGACGCTGTCGCCGAGCGGCTGGTTCATGTCGGTGACGAGCGCGACGCAGCGGCGCTTCATCGAGCGGCCGACGCGCGTCATGGAGCGCGCGAGCTGCTTGGCTTGCTCGAGATCCTTGATGAAGGAGCCGTTGCCCCACTTCACGTCGATCACGAGGCCTTCGGCGCCTTCAGCGAGCTTCTTGGAAAGCACGCTGCCGGTGATGAGCGGAAGGCTCGGGATCGTGCCGGTTTCGAGGCGGAGTTCGTAGAATTTCTGGTCCGCCGGCGCGAGTTCCTTACTCTGCTCGACGATCGCGCCGCCGACGCGGGCGAGTTGATCGACGAACTGCTGGATGCCGAGGTGGCTCTTGAAGCCGGGGATGGCGGAGAGCTTGTCGAGGGCGTTGATGACGAACTGTTGTTCGACGCCCACCATCATCGGAACGACGACGCCACTGGCCATCGCAAGCGGCGCGAGGACGAGGGCGGTTTTGTCGCCCACGCCGCCGGTCGAGTATTTGTCGATCTTCGGCTTCGTGATGTGCGAGAGGTCGATCACCTCGCCAGACAGCATCATCTCCTCCGTGAGGATCGCGGTCTCCTGCGCGGACATGTTGGCGAAATAAATCGCCATCAGCAGCGCAGCGAGCTGGTGCTGCGGCATTTCGCCGTCGAGGGTCGAGTCGATGATGTAGCGAATCTCCTCCTGGGTGAACTCGCCGTTGTCGCGCTTCTTCTCGATCAGCGAGGTGAAGGACGGCTTGATGAATCGACGCGTCGGAATGGGACGTTTTCTCATGAGTGTGTCTGAAGGTGTAGCGGAGTCCAGCGGGCGCCGGACGGCGCAAAGCCCGAAGAGACAAAGAGTTTCGCCGCTTTTAGCAAGCCTAAAGTCGCAGATATTCACAGGAATCTGCGTCGGCGGCCACCCGGGCCGCCCGACCCTGCCCACCGCAAAAATCCTTCTTGCTCAGCGCCAAGCGCAACTCTCAATGACCCGGATGGACCTCCCGTTTCACGTTGCCAGCCATCTCGATTCGGCCCTCCGGGCCGCCGCCAGCCAGCTCGGCTGGGCGGACCGAGGCTTTCAACCGGAAGTCCGCGTGGCCGATCCAGCCCATGGCGATTTCCAGGCCAACGGCGCCCTCGCGTTCGCCAAACGGGAAAAACAAAACCCCCGCGCCGTCGCGCAACAAATGGTCGATGCGCTCGACGCGTCCGTGAAGGATCAGTTCGACCTCTCGCTCGCCGGGCCCGGCTTCATCAATTTTCGCCTGAAACCCGCCGCGCTCCTCGGTTGGATTACGCGCCACGACAGCGAACCGCACCTGCGCGAAGCGGCCGCCGGGGAACGTCGCGGGCAAACCTGGGTCGTCGATTACTCCTCACCGAACACCGCGAAACAGATGCATGTCGGCCACCTGCGTTCCGCCGTGATCGGCGAAGCGTTGTGCCGCCTGCTTACTTTCAACGGCGCGACGGTAATCCGCGACAACCATCTCGGCGACTGGGGCACGCAGTTCGGCAAACTCATCTACGCCTACAAGCGCTGGGTCGATGAAGCCGCCCTCGCAGCCGACGCCATCGAGGAACTCGAGCGCCTCTACAAACTCGGCACCGCCGCGACGCCCGATGACTCGCCCGCGCTCGACGAAGCCCGCGCCGAACTCGTGAAGCTGCAGAACGGCGATCCCGAAAACGTCGCGCTCTGGAAAAAATTCAGCGACGTAAGCCTCGCCGCATTCCAGCAAATCTACGACCGGCTCGGCATCCGCTTTGACCACAACCTCGGCGAATCGTTCTACAACGACAAGCTGACGCGCGTCTATGCGGAGCTGAGCGACACCGGCATTGCGCAGGAAAGCGAAGGCGCGCTCGTCGTGTTCCATCCCGAACATCCGCGGTTCAAGACGCAGCCGTTCCTCATCCGCAAAGCCGACGGCGCGAGCAACTACGGCTCGACCGATCTCGCGACCGCGGTCTATCGCGCCGAACATTTCAAAGCCGACGGTATCGTGATCGTCACGGACTTCCGGCAAGCCGACCATTTCGAACAGCTTTTCCTCACGGTGAGAAAATGGTTCGCGGCGAAAAGCTACCGCACGCCCGAGCTGCATCACGTCACCTTCGGCGCCGTCACCGGCGAGGACGGCAAGGCCCTCAAGACCCGCAGCGGCGACGTCATCCGCCTCAAGCTGCTCCTCGACGAAGCGGAGGAGCGCGCCTACGCGCTCGTCGCCGCGAAAAACGCCGAGCGCCCCGAGCCGGAGCGCATGAGCGACGGCGAGTGCCGCGACATCGCGCGCGCCGTCGGTATCGGTGCCGTGCAATACGCCGATCTCGCGCAAAACCGTTCGAGCAACTACGTTTTCTCGTGGGACAAGATGCTCGCGCTGGACGGCAACACCGCGCCGTATCTGCTCTACGCGGTTGCCCGCGTGCGTTCCATTTTCCGCAAGGCCGGGCTCGATCCCGCGCAGCCGCCCGTCGCAGGCGCCACAGCTCCGGAAACGCCACAGGAACTCGCCCTCGCGCGCAAGCTCGTGCAATTCGCCGACGCCGTGCAGGTCGCGACCGATCAGTTGCGCCCGCACTTCCTCTGCCTTTACCTGTTCGAACTCGCGGGCGCCTACAGCGGATTTTACGCGGCGGACAAGGTGATCGTGGACGATCCCAGCGTGCGCGCGCGCCGGCTGCTGCTGTGTCACCGCACGCTCGTCACGCTCGAAACCGGCCTGCACCTGCTCGGGCTGCGCACGCTTGAGCGGATGTGAGCGAGCGTAGCCGAAATTTGAATTGCCCGTAAGTTTCCTTCCCGAGCGCCGTAGGGCCGTTCGCGAACCAATTCGCTCTTGCGGGGGTTCGTCGCCGCCCCAACATTCGCCGCACTATGTCGAGCGGCGCTCCCACCTCCTCCGGCCCCGAGTATTATGTCCGCGGCATCAACGACGCCGAAGCGCGCGGGCCGTTCAGCGCCGACCAGCTTTCCTCGCTCGCCGAAGCCGGCCAGATCACGGTCGAAACCTATTTCTACGATGCCGCAACCGAACAGTGGCTCACGATCGGCAGCAATGCGGAGCTGAAGGAAAAAATCTGGCCGGAAAAAAAGAAGCTCGGTTTCAAGGACAAGGAATTCAAGCCGATCAACAAGGACGACCCGAACGCGCCCGCCATCACGGTGCAGCAATTCCTCGACGCCGCCGAGGGCAAGACCGACGACACGAAGGGCAAGAAGGACAAGAGCCTCGAGATGATGAAAGCCGCGATCTGGGGCACGCGCGGAGCCGCAGTCATCATGTTGATCAGCGCGGTCGCACTCATGCTGCCCGGCATCGATGCGATGATGTCGCTCGACGTGAACAAGCTGATGGAAAAGCCGCTCATTCTGCTCGGTGCGGTTGATCTCGTCATCGGCATCCTGCTCTTGCTCGGCGTGATTTCGCTCTACCCGTTCGTCCGTTTCCGCGCGGTTTTCGGGCTCGGTTTCCTCGGCTTCATCCTCTGGACCCAAGGCAACCCCACCGCGATCGCCGCACTCGCGGCCGGTTCGATCGGCCTTTATTTCGCCACGATTTTCACGAGCTACATTCCGCTGGCCGTCGCGCTGCTCGCCGGCATTGGCGGCATGGCGGCGTTGGCGGGCATGTCGTTGTTCTGAACTGCGCCCGCCGGCGCAGCCGCCCATGATTTCCCCGAAGAAGACCAGTGAGCGGCTGCGCCGTCTCTGGAACACCGAAATCTGGGCTGCGACCACGGCGCGCGACCGCTCGCTGAAGGGTCGCGGGTTCGCCGCGCTGCGCGTCATCTCCATCACCTTTTCCGGCCTTGCGGAAATCAAGGTCGCGGCGCGCGCCGCCGCCTTGAGTTACAGCTCGCTGCTCGGACTCGGCCCGATGGTGGCGCTGGCGGTATTGATCGCCGGCTTTGCACTGGGTGACCGGGACCCCGCATTGCTCGCGCGCAGCCTGAACAACGTCATCAGCTTTCTCGCCCCGCAGGTCGCGCAATACGATCGCGCGGGCGCCCCGACCGACGCTCCGACGACGCCGGAGCTGCGGAGCGCCACGCCGGCCGCCGAAGCGGAGACGCGTGCAGCGTCGGCGCCCGATCCGGAGTTGGTGAAGCTGATCAATAATTTCATCGCGAGTTCCCGCTCCGGCACCGCCGGCGCAGTGGGCCTGCTGACGCTGCTGATCATCGCCGTGCAGCTTTTCACGACGATCGAAAATGCGTTCAACGACATCTGGGGCGTGCGGCGCGGTCGCAGCTGGGTGATGCGTGTGGTGTATTACTGGACGGTCATCACGCTCGGCGCGCTGTTGTTTTTCACCTCGCTGACGCTGCTCTCCGCCGGTGCGTTCATGAGCGTGTTCTTCGACAAGCTGCCGCTCGGCGAGCAACTGCGGGCGCTGTTCACGTGGATGCTTCCTTCGTCGTCGGCGGTGCTGCTCACGCTGATACTCACGTTGTTTTATCGCGCCATTCCAAACACGCGCGTGCGCTGGTCCGCGGCGATCATCGGCGCGGTCGTTGTCACGGCGCTCCTGCTGCTGAACAACGCGCTCGCGTTCCTCTATTTCAAGCGCGTCGTCCTTTCGAAGAGCCTCTACGGCTCGCTCGGCATCCTGCCGATTCTGATGCTTGGCCTCTACATTTTCTGGTTTTTCGTGCTCGTCGGCGGACAGATCACCTACGCGGTGCAAAACGTCCACTACCGCAGCAGCCAGACGGCGTGGCACAGCTTGAACAATTTTTCGCGCGAGAGCCTGTCGCTGCTCGTGCTGCTGCTGGTTGGCCGCCGCTTCAAGGAGTGCCTGCCGCCCTACTCCGTCACGCAGCTTTCCCATCGCATCCGGGTCCCGTCGCAGGTGCTCAACGAAAGCCTGAACCGCCTCTGCGACCTCTCCCTGATCGCCCAGCTGCCTTCCGGCGAAAGCCAGGATCCGAGCGACTACCGCTACCAGCCGGCCCGCCCGCTCAATCGCATCACGCTGCTCCAGTTCCAGCAGATGTTCGCCCACTATGGCGAGTCGCCCAGCGGAGAGATGCTCGACAGCGTCGATCCGATCCTCGCGCACTACCACGAAAAGGTGGCCCGCGCACTCGCGACGTCACTCGGGGATCGCACGCTGGACGAGTTGCTGGAGTCGTTCGAATCCAACGTGACCGTCGCCCCTTTCGCGCCCCGCGCGCCCGCCTAAAAAGCAAACCGCACGCCCGACTGAACATTCGGGCGTGCGGCAGTTTGCTGAACTTGCTTGGTGTGCGAGGTAACCCAACACGCACGCGCAACGTAGCACATCGGGGATTTTCCGTCTGTCGGGTCGGAGATAATCCTCGCGTCCGGCGAGGTCCGACATGGTTCTAAAGCACGCCTTCAGTCCAACGAACGGCGGCGCGCAACAGCTCCGAGGCATCGGCGAGACCGAGCTTATCTTTGATGCGCGCCTGGTATTCCTGCACCGTTTTCATGCTGACGCCCAGATCGACGGCGATGCGTTTGGTGGCATGTCCCTCGCCCATGCGGCGAAAAACCTCGAGCTCGCGATCGCTCAACGTGTCGATTGAACCGGTGGCGGCCGAGTGGCGGCGCCCGACCATGCGCTCGGCCAATCGGGAGAGAACCTCGGGGTTGGCATAAACATTGCCGCCGCGAACGTTGCGGATCGCCTCGACGATGCGCGTCGTGGACTCCCGTTTCATCACATAGCCCACCGCGCCAGCCCGCAACGCCCGCTCCACTTGGGTGAGTTCCTCGTGCATCGAGAGCACGATCACCTGCACGCTGGGCAGTTGCGCGCGCAGGTCCTTGATCAGATCCAGTCCGGTGCCGGTCCGGAGCGCGAGATCGACGATCGCGATGTCCGGCGGAGTCGCGCGCATCGTGGCGAGTGCGGGACCCGGTTCCTCGGCCATGCCGACGACCTCGAAATCAGGTTCGCCCTTGAGCAACTGGGCCAGCCACTCGCGCACCAGCGGGTGATCATCGACGAGGAAAATCCGGGTCTTGGTGGAAGTGGTCATGGTTTGGGAGCAGCCACGGGGGTCGCTGGCACGAAACACTTGATGCAAGTGCCGCAGCCCGGCGTCGATTCAATCTGCAGGCGGGTGCCCAGATGCTCGGCCCGGTGCTGCATAATGCTGAGTCCCATGCCGCTCCCGCCCGCGCCGGCAGCCGGCAAACCACAGCCGTCGTCCGCCACCGAGAGCAAAAGCCCGTGACCGTCGTCGGCCAACACCAGCGTCACCGTCCGTGCCGCACTGTGCCGGAACGCATTGCGCAGCGCTTCCTGACCGATGCGAAAAAGTTGGGCGGCGGCACCGGCATCGGCGGGCGCCCGCCGCGTTTCGATGCGACATTCGCAAACGACGCGCGGATATTGCTGGCGCAGCGTCGCGCACAATTCCTCGAACTCCGCGCCGAGTCGCGCCGGCTCAAGTTGCGTCAGCAACAGCCCGTGCGCGAGCTGGCGGGTCTGCGCAACGCCCTGTTCGAGCAGCTCGGCGATCTTCCGCGCCTCGCGTCCGCCGTTCTCGTCGCGCGCGTGCAATCGCTGCGCGAGCACCTGCGCGGCCATGGCGGTGCCGACGAGGTGTTGGCCCAGCTGATCGTGCAACTCGCGCCCCATCGCACTGCGCTCGCTCGCACTCAAGTCGAGGAGCTGACGCTGAATTTCCTGCCGCTTCCGCACCTCGGCCTCGAGTTCGTTCGTCCGCTCGCGCACCCGATCTTCGAGCTGGCGGTGGAATTTGATCAGCGCATCGAGAATCCAGACGACCACGAAATACACCAACAACGAGCCGACCGAATTCCACCACAGCCACGCATCGTGCAGGGAGGCATCGCGATCGTTCGAGTCGGCGACGAAGCGGATCACGACACTCGCCAGCGCCGCGAGCACCCCAGCCCCCCGACCCATCCGGGTCACCGCCACGGAGACGGGAATGAGGTAAAAAACGACAAACGACATGCGCGTGCCCGTGATGTAATCCACCCATCCGATCACACCCAGCAGGCAAGTGATCCCCAGCGCGGCACCCCGCCCATTCCCGGGCAGTTGCGTGAACCGTCCCAACACCCACTCCGTGACCCGACCCAACGAAGGACGCGGAGGCTTGGCGCGGCGGGCGAACGGCATGCCTCCACCCTAGGCGCACCTCGCGGAGCGCCAACGAATTTCTCTCTGCACCGGCCCGCGCACCCCCGGCATGCTTGGACGATTGACACCCGTCCGACCCCACCCTAGCGAAATCGGTTTCATTCCATGATTTCCTGGATCCAAAATTCCTTCCAGCGGCACTTCCGCATCATGTTCGCGGTGCTTCTGGCCGTCGTCATCGTTTCGTTCGTCTTTACGATCGGCGCCGCCCCCGGCATCGGGCAAGCCGGTCACAAAGTCCTGCAACAGGATTTCTTCGGATACAACCTTGGGAACGAACAGGACGCCCGCGCGATCTTCCGCGACGGTAATTTCTCCGCCCAGCTCAAGGGCGCCTTCCAAGCCAGCGGCCCGCAACTTCAGCAATACTCCCTCAGCCGCATCGCCGGCCTCTCGCTCGCCAAGGACCTCGGCATCCCGGCGCCGACCGAAAAGGAACTCTCCGCTTACATCGCGAACCTCGCCGTCTTCAAGAACGAGCAGGGCAATTTCGACCAGGCACGTTACAAGAACTTCGAGGATTCGCTCAAGACCTCCCGTGAATTCACGGCCGCCGACGCGACCCGCATCTTCCGCGAAGACGCCCGCCTCGACGCCTTGAGCAAAGTGCTCGCCGGCCCGGGTTACGTCCTGCCCGGCGACATCGCCGAGCAACTCAAGCGCGCCGATACCACCTGGTCCGTCGCCGTCGCCACGCTCGACTACGCGTCGTTCGACGCGGGCATCGCGATCACGGACGCCGCCCTCCAGAAATTCTTCGAAGAAAATTCCTTCCGCTATGAAGTTCCCGCCCGGCCGCGCCTGAGCTTCGTCGAGTTCAAGTCCGCCGATTTCCAGCCGCCCGTGCCGCCGACCGAGGCCGAGGCCCGCGCCTACTACCAAGCCAACGCCGCGCGCTTCCCCGCGCCGGCGGATGCCGAGAAAAAGGACGCCGCCCCGTCGCTCTCGCTCGATAAATCCGCTCCCGCCACGGCGGCGACCGATCACTTCCCCAAGGTCCGTGCGCAGGTCGAAGCGGCGATGAAGGACGAAGCCGCCCGCCGTGCCGCGTCGCGCGCCGCCAACGATTTCACCGTCGGTCTCTACGAGCGCAAGGTCACCGCCAACTCCGCCGACCTCACGTCGTTCCTCGGCGCCCAGCGTCGGACCGCGACCGCACTCGCGCCATTCACGTTCGATGCCCCGCCGGCCGACCGCCCGTGGCTCGCCAATTATTCCGAGCAGATCAACCGCCTGAATCAGGAACGCTTCTTCTCCGACCCGCTGCCGTCGCCGGACGGCTACGTCGTCCTCCTCTGGAACGAGTCGCTCCCGGCCTACAAGCCGATGCTCACCGAAGTGCGCGAGAAAGTCGCGGCCGACTACCGCGAGAGTGAAAAACGCAAACGCTTCGCCGAACAGGGCAAGGCTCTGCGCGACCGCCTGCAGGCCGCCGTGAAGTCCGGCAAGAGCTTCGAAGATGCCGCCAAAGCCGAGAAACTCGACGTGAAGACCTACGCGAATTTCACGCTGCGCGAACCGCCGCAGGATTTGCCCTACGCCGCATTCAGCGCGATGCAGACCCTCGAAGCCGGCCAGGTCGCCGACATGGTCGCCACCGGCGACAAGGGCCACTTCGCCTTCGCGCTCGAAAAGAAACTCCCCGACACTTCCGCTTCCAACCCGCGCTACGCCGAGGTTCGCAAGCAGCTCATGGAATACACCGCCGCCGCCAACGAGAGCGCGCTTCTCTCTTCGCTCGTCGAGGAAGAACTCAAGCGCAACTCGCCCGCGACGCCGGACGCGACGCCGTGATTTGGTAACGGAAGGGCGGCCCGGCGCGTCAATTTCTTCGCGCCGCCTCCGCCCATCCCGCCGATTGACCGCCCGCCCGTTTTCCCGCTGCCATTGCGCCGCGGCGGAGCAGGCTGGAATTGACCGAGGGACAGCGCCGCTCGCGGCATTTCCCTCGAAAATCTCCCAACTTTCCGCCTGCGCGCCGTGTCCTTGGACACGTTGCAACACGACTGAACCGCCCAATTCATGAACCTTCGCCGCCTCGCCCTCGCCGCCGCCGTCCTTTTCGGCTCGGCCGCCGCCCTGAATGCGCAGACCGCCGCACCCGCTCCGCTCACGATTGAGGAAGCCATCCAGCGCGCACTCCGCAAAAATTTCAGCCTCGAGGCCGCGCGCTTCAATCCGGCCATCGCCCGCGACTCGATCGACATCGTTTCCGGCAGCTACCTGCCCGAATTTTCCGTCACCGCGAGCACCGGCGTGGTCCGCACCGGTCAGAACGGCACCACGCTCGGCACGAAGACGCAAACCGGCGACGTCCGCGTCGGCGTCAGCCAGCGCTTCTACACCGGCACCGTCGCCAGCGTCAGCTCCAAGCTCGACCGCACCGACCGCAACCCGCTCTTCACTTCGATCAACCCGGCCTACAACGCGGACCTCACGCTCTCGCTGCGCCAGCCGTTGCTCGCCGGTGCGGGCCTGCGCGTCAACCGCGCCCCGCTCGAACGCGCCAAGATCGGACTCGACCGCGCCAACCTGAATTACCAAGCCGACGTCCTCGACATCATCCAGCGCACCGAAAACGCCTACTACGCCCTCGCGTTCGCGCGCGAGCAACTCGACGTCCGCCGATCGTCGCTCACGCTCGCACAACGCCTTCTCGACGAAGCGAAGACCCGCCGCCAGACCGGCGTCGCCACCGACCTCGATGTGCTCCAAGCCGACGTCGGCGTCGCCAACGCCCGCCGCGGCGTGCTCCTCGCCGACCAAAGCGTGAAGGACAGCGAGGAGGCCCTCCTCGCCCTCATCGGTCAGTTCGAACTCGATGCTCCCATCGGAAACGTCCGTCTCCCCGCCGCCGCGGAAGCCGTGCCGACGTTCGCCTCCGCGCTCGATGCCGCGAAACGCAATCAACCCGACTTCCGCTCCGCTCAAGCCGCGCTCGAACAACTCAAGCTCGACGCCACCGTCGCGCGTTCGAACGCCAAGCCCGATCTCAGCGTCGGCGGCGCCGTGGGCTTTGACTCCTTTGCGACCGGCAGCGGCTCCCGCGCCTACCGCGGCGCGTTCGATCGCGACAACACCTCGTGGCAGCTCGATGTCGCGCTCACCGTGCCGTGGGGCCAGAAGGCCGACCGCGCCCGCTTTCGCCAGGCGACCGCATCAGTGCACCAGCAGGAAATCCAGCTTCGTTCGCTCGAACAGAACATCGAAGTGCAGGTCCGCGCCGCCGTCCGCGCGGTCGAGACCAACACGGAGAGCGTGAAAATCTCCATGCAGGCGAGCCAACTCAGTGAGAAACAATACGAACTGGAGCGCGCGCGCTTCGACGCCGGCCTCTCCACTTCGCGCCGCGTGCTCGAAGCGCAAAACGATCTCGAAGCCGCCCGGGTCAGCGAACTCCAGTCGAAGATCGCGCTCCGCAACGCCTACGCCGCCCTCTACCGCATCGAGGGCAGCGCCCCGCAACGTTACGGCGTGCAAGTCGAATAATCGCCTCGCTGAAGCGTTGGCAGTTTTTCTGTGGCCGGGCTCGCTGAGTCCGGTCACGTATCTCCGCCGAGTGAGCGTCCTCCCCGGGTCAGCGACCCCGGCTACAAACTTTTCGGGAACGCGCTAGCCCGAAAGCACCAAGCTCCGCCGCACGCGGAGCTTTTTTGTTTCCTGCGCCGCGCGGGCGCCACTACGTTGGCCGCCTTCCCCGTATGCATCCCGAAAACCAACGCCCGCTCGAGGCCGGCATCGTCACCGACCTGAAAGACCGCCTCACCTACTCCGGTTACCTCTGTCTCGACGCGTTGCTCGCACAGCAAAAGCCGCTGTCCAAGCCGGTGCATCACGACGAGATGATGTTCATCGTGCAGCACCAAGTCTCGGAGCTGTGGTTGAAACTCGTCATCCACGAACTCGACGCCGCGATCCGCCACATCCGCGACGACAAACTCGATCTCTGTTTCAAGATTCTCGCGCGCGTGAAACAGATCCAATCGCAGCTCTATGAAATGTGGTCCGTGCTCGAGACGCTCACGCCGAGCGAATACCTGCAATTCCGCGACCAGCTCGGCAGTTCGTCGGGCTTCCAATCGCTGCAGTATCGCCAGCTCGAGTTCATGCTCGGCAACAAAAACCCCGGCATGGCCGACGTCTTCCGCCACGATCCCGCCGGCCACGCCTTGTTGCTCAAGGCGCTGAACACGCCGTCGATCTACGACGAATTTCTCCGGCACCTCGCGCGTCGCGGCCTCCCCGTGCCGGCCGAGTGCCTCGAACGCGACTTCACGCAGGCGCACAAATTCAACCCCGCGCTTCTGCCGGTTTTCAAAACCATCTACGAACAGCCGCACGCGTGGTGGGACGCCTACGAAATGTGCGAGAAGCTCGTGGACATCGAGGACTACTTCCAATTCTGGCGCTTCCGTCACATGAAGACCGTCGAGCGCATCATCGGCTACAAGATGGGCACGGGCGGCTCGAGCGGCGTTTCGTTCCTCCGCAAGGCGCTCGACCTGACTTTCTTTCCCGAACTCTTCGCGGTCCGCACCGAACTCAAAGCGCACTGAGCGCACCTCTCGCCATGGCCAATAACAAACCTGCCCCCGCCGCCGCTGAATCGTCCGACGCGCCGCCGTGGCTCGCGTTTCTTTTCATCGGCCTCACCGGCGCGCTGATCGGTTCGACCGGCACTTACTTTGTGCTGCGCCCGCAACTTCACCGCGCCGCGCCGCTGACCCAGCTCGCTTCCCCCTCGAATCCTGCCGCCACTGCCGGTTCGACGAATCACGCGCCGCCCGCCAGCCTCACCGCCGGCCTCGCCCCCGCGCAAGCTGACCGCGCGCTCGGCAATTTCCATTACGACCACCAGAATTGGGCTGACGCGCAGCGCCACTACGAAGCCGCCATCAAGCAAGGCGAGGACGACGCCGACATCCGCACCGATCTGGGCAATGTCTATCGCTTCACCGGCCGCGCCGCCGAAGCGCTCACGCAATACGAGCTCGCCCAGCGCATGAACCCACAGCACGAGTTCAGCCTCTTCAATCAGGGCGGACTGTTCCTCGAGGAAATGAAGGACCCGACGCGGGCGGTCGCCGTGTGGAATGCCTACCTGCAGCGCTTCCCCAACGGCCGCAATGTCGCCGCCGCGCGCCAGCTCATCGCGCAGGCTGGTGGCGGCGCCGCACCGCCCGCCGTGCCCGGCGTGATGCCGGCCCAATCCACGAACGCCCGCCCCCTCGATCCGACCGAGCAGCGGCTGATCGACCTCGTGAAGCAAACCGACGCTCCGAAAAAGCCGTAGCGCGCGCGATAGAACGCGCTCCACGAGTGCTCGCTGAATCAAGGGGACGCGCACGGTCCCTCCGCGCCTCCGCTCTCTGATGCCGCGTCCGCCCCCCGCCGCGTTCTCATCAGGCAGCGGGACCGGCCCGCCCACCTCCTAGCTAAACAACTCCGCCGCCCGCGCCGTCGCCGCATCGATTCGCGCATGCTCCGGCAACTGCGTTTTGAACCACGTGCGCTGCTTTTTCACGAGCGCCCGCGTGTTCTTCGCGATCGTGCCCGCGAGGTCGCATTCGGGCAGGCGGCCTGCCAGAAAATCGATCGTCTCACGATACCCGATTGCTTTGGCCGCGCTCGGGTTGTCCTTCAAGCCGCTCGCGAGCAGCGCGCGCACCTCCTCAATCAATCCGGTTCCGAGCATCTGCGCCACGCGCGCGTCGATGCGCTGGTCCAGCTCTGCCGGTTCGCGCACGAGTTCCGCCAGCCGCACCGCGCAGTCTGCAAACGCCCCGGGTCGCGCGGCAAATTCCATCTGCAACTGCGCCAGCGTCCGCCCGCTCGCGCGACAGCGTTCAAGCGCACGCGTGACGCGCCGCGGATTGTGCACGTCGAGTGCCCCCAGGCCACCCGGGTTCAGCGCCCGCAACTCCGCCACGAGCGCCGCGAGCCCCTCCCGTTCGAGCCGCGTGCGGATCTCCGTGCGCAATTCCTCCGGCACCGCGACCTCATCCGCCACCGGACCGAAAAACGCCTTCAGGTAAAAGCCGCTCCCTCCGGTCACGAGCACCGGCCGCCCGCGCACAAAAATCCCCTCCACCGCCGCCCGCGCGTTTGTCACGTAATACGTTACATCGACCGCCTCCCGCACATCACACACATCGATCAAATGGTGCGGCACGCGGGCGAGTTCCGTCTTCGTCGGTTTCGCGGTGCCGATGTCCATGCCGCGATAGAACAGCAGCGAATCGCACGAAACGATTTCCGCGCCGTTCACCTCCGCCCAACGCAACGCCAGCTCGGTCTTGCCGACGGCGGTGCAACCGGTGAGGACATGAATGACGCGCGACATGGAGCCCGATGCAACCGGCCGCCGCCACCAACGCAAAAGAGTTTTCGCGCAGGGGACGCGCGACCTGTAATTCCACCATGCAGTCATTCCATCCCGTCCGGCACTCCGACGAAGCTCGCGGCGCGTTCGCCGCAACGCCTCATTCTGCCGCCGTGCGGTGGGCGGCCATGATGCGATTGCGACCGGCCTTCTTGGCGGCGTAGAGCGCGGCGTCGGCGGTGGCGATCAGCTCCGCGCCATCGGATGCATCGCGCGGCAGTTCCGCGACGCCTGCGCTGAGCGTTACCGGCAGCGTGAGATTCGAGGCGGGCACGATGCAGGGCGTCTCGGCCAGCAGCGCGTAGATGCGCTCCATGCCTTCGATCGCGACCCGGCGGTCGGTCTCGACCATGAGAATCGCGAACTCCTCTCCACCGTAGCGCGCCACGCGATCCACCGAGCGCACCTGCCCGGCAAGCAGACTCGCGACGTGCTTCAACACTTCGTCGCCCACCTGGTGGCCATGCGTGTCGTTGAATTTCTTGAAGTGGTCGATGTCCACCATGGCGAGGGCGAAGGAATGGCCGAAGCGGATGCTGCGCAGGCACTCGTCCTCGAGAATCCGGTGGAATTCGCGACGGTTGAGCAGGCCCGTGAGCGCGTCGCGTGTGGCCATCTGCTGCAGCTTGGCCAGCGTCTCGCCGAGTTTCCGAGCATAGCGAATGGACTGCTCGAGAATACGCGGCGTGATTTCGCCCTTCACCAGATAATCCATTGCGCCCGCCTCCATCGCCGCATCGTCGATCTCGTCGCTCGCGTCCGCCGTGAGGAATACCGCCGGCACCGTGCAGCCCGCGGTGCGGGCCTCCCGGAGCAACTCCAGCCCATCGCGCTCGCCGAGCCGGTAGTCGAGCAGGCAAACCGCGTGACGGCCCGAGGTCAGCTTTTTCAGGCCGCTCGCATAATCCGCCGCGATGTCGAGCTCCCACGGGCCGCTCCGAAACTTGCCGATGAATCCCTGCAGCAACACGTGTTGCAGCCGGTCGTCGTCGATCAGCAGAATTTTCCGGGGAGGCATGCGAGGGAGATGACTAGCGAAGCCCCGCGATCAGGTCCGCGGCCTTCGCGCGCAAGTGTGGCGCGATGGTCGCGCATGCGTCGAGGTTTGACTTGATGACGTTGACGAGCGCGCTGCCGACCACGACACCGTCCGCCGCCTGTGCGACCGCACGCACGTGGTCGCGCGTCGAAATGCCGAAGCCGACGACGACCGGCAAAGCCGTGTGCCGCTTGATGCGGGCGATCGCCTGCGGAATATCCGCCGCCATCTCCTGGCGTTCGCCGGTGACGCCTTCGCGCGAGACGTAGTAAATGAATCCCGTTGTTGCCGCGCAAATTTTGGGCAGCCGCGCGTCGGGCGTTGTCGGTGCGACAATGCACACGGTCTGAAGGCCGTGTTGTCGGCACGCGGCGGCGAACTCGGCCGATTCCTCCGGCGGGAGGTCGAGCACGAGCATCCCGTCGGCGCCGGCTTCCCTGGCGGCGCGCACGGCGGGTTCGACGCCGTGCGCGAAGATGAGGTTGTAGTAGGTGTAGAAGACAACGGGCACCTCGCTGAATTCGCGGATGCGCCGCACCAATTCGAGCACGCGTGGCACCGTCATGCCGCTCTCGAGCGCGCGCTGCGCCGCGAGCTGGTTGGTGAGACCATCGGCCAGCGGATCGGAAAACGGGACGCCGAGTTCGAGCACATCGACGCCGGCGTCGATCACCGCGCGGCAGGCCGCGAGCGATGTGTCGAAGTCCGGATCGCCCGCGCAAAGGTAGGCGACGAACGCCGCGCGCTGCTCGAAGCGGGCGCGGGCAAAGGCGGAAGCGATGCGGTCCATGCGAAAGGCCACGAGAGCACACGCGCCCCGGTTCGCCAACGCGGAACTGTGTCAGCGCGAAGGTAGGGCAAATTGTCCTTAATCCGCCGCGCCGAACGGCTCGTCAGACTCCTAACGCGCACTCTGTTGCGGCGGGGCAGGATTCAGACGTAGAACTCCACCAACACCGGCCGGTGATCCGACAGGTAGCTGCGCACCACGGTGACTTCCACGCGCGTGCACTTGCTCGGGAGGTAAACGTAATCGAGCGCGCGCGCGGGCCAGAACGACGGAAAGGTGTGCAACGGCAGCCCGGTCGTGCCCTTCGGCACGAGGAGGTAATTGTCGAACTGCTCGAAGTAACCGAGCAGCATCGCGGTCGCATCCGGCGCGTGCGACGGGTTGTTCAGATCGCCGCAGACGATCGGGCCGGTGTGCCAGTCGTTGCCGCGCACCGTCCGCTTTTTCGTGAGAAATTCCATCAGGTGGGCCGCCTGCGTCAGCCGGGATTTGCGCGACCGATGGTGCATGTGGACGTTCACGACCGGCAGCAGGCCCGCCGGCGTCTCGACCTCGGCAAACAAAACGCCTTTCTCCCCGAGCAGGCTGCGTCCGAACGGCAGATTCTCATGGTGAGAGATCGGGTGGCGCGAAAGAACGGCGTTGCCGTAGTTGAAGTGAAACAGCGCACTCTCGCGGCGATTGTTCACGCCATGCACGGCGTGCGGCAATCCGGTGTGGTCGCGCAGGTAGGCGAGGTGGTCGAAACTCCCGTTCCACCGCGAATTCTCGTCGATCTCCTGCAACGCCACGATGTCGGCGTCGAGGCGTTGGATGAGGTGAGCGATGCGCAACAGCTGCGAGCGGATCTTCATCCGCGAACGCAGCGTCTGGTGCAGACCGAGGCCGCGAGCGTGCGCGATATTGTAAGTCAGCAGTCGGATGCGCCGCATGAGCTTAGCCAATCCCCGCTTCGCTCAAGTCGCAACCGGGGAATTCCGACGCGCCTCGTGCCGAATCCTCCTTCCAACGGGACTGACCCGCTAACGCTCGGGGCTCCGCCCCAAACCGCTGGCGCGGTTTGCCGTTCCGCTTCGCTCCACGAATCCACGGGTTCTCGTCCCGTGCCGGACGCAGCGAGGATGGATTTTGCCGAAAACATCCCTCCTCCGCTTTTCAAAATGGGGCGGCCAACGGGACTCGAACCCGCGACCCCAAGATTCACAATCTTGTGCTCTAACCAACTGAGCTATGACCGCCGTGAGGAACGGGCAAAATCCAGACCCGCGCCGCCGCTGTCAACCCCTTCTTCTGGCTCTGCCCCGGCCGCCGCGCCCGCGCTCCGGCCGGCCTGGATTCGGCTCCGGCTGCACCCCCCGTCCCGGTCGGTCGCCTCTGTGAAATTGGCCTCGCCTCCGGCGCGCGCCGCCGTTGGGTTGAGCGGCGTATGATTTCGCTCAAAAAGCTGCTGGGCAAAGAGGAGAAGTTCTACGACCTGCTCGAAGCGAGCGCCGAAGAGGCCAAGTCCGCCGCGGAATTGCTGGCCAAGATTCTCGCCCACGAGGAGACGACGCGCGCGTCGAACATCCACGACATCATCCAGACGCGCCGCAAGGACAAGCGCATCACCCAGCAGATCACCGAGGAACTCTGCCGCACGTTCGTCACGCCACTCGAGCGCGAGGACATCGAGGCGCTTTCCGTCGCGCTTTACCGCATCCCGAAGACCGTCGAGAAAATCGTCGAGCGCCTCACCATTTGCCCCGCGCGCGTGCCGCGCGAGAGCCTGCAGCGTCAGGTCGTGTTGCTCGAAGAGGCGGTGGAATCGGTGTATTTCATGGTGAAGCAGCTGCGCAAGGGCACGCAGATCGAACGCATCAAGGACGCGCATGCCCGCCTGCAGTTCGCGGAGGGCGAGGCCGACAAGGTCATGCTCTCCCTCGTGAAGGACCTCTACAACGGCCCGCACGACGCCAAGGAAGTCGTCATCCTGATGGAGCTTTACGATCTCGTGGAGACGGCGGTGGACCGGGCACGCGACGCCGGCCAGATCGTATTCCAGATCATGCTGAAGTATTCCTGAGCGCGCTCCGCCGGTCATGACCATCTTCCTGATCGTCCTCCTTGCGGCGCTCGTCTTCGAATACATCAACGGCTTTCACGACGCCGCGAACGCGATCGCGACCGTCGTCTCGACCAAGGTGCTCACGCCGCGCCAGGCGATCGCGCTGGCCGCGTTCTTCAATCTCCTCGGCGCACTGATGGGCACGGCGGTCGCCACCACGATCGGCAAGGGCCTCGTGGACACGAGCTACGTCACGATGGTGACAATTTTCTCCGGGCTGATGGGCGCAATCATCTGGAATCTCATCACTTGGTGGCTCGGCCTGCCTTCGAGTTCGAGTCACGCGCTGATCGGCGGTCTGTGCGGTGCGGCGCTCGCGTCGGCCAAGGGCGACTGGAACGTCATGACGTGGGCCTCGGTGGATGCGAAGGGCGCCGCCGCCGGCCTCTGGCCGAAGGTCGTGCTGCCGATGCTCACGTCGCCCGTCATCGGCTTCATCGGCGGCGCGCTGCTGATGTTCCTCCTGACGATGCTGATTCACCGGTTCACGCCGCGCACGGTGAACGGAATCTTCGGCAAACTGCAGCTCGTGAGCGCGGCGTTCATGGGGCACAGCCACGGCTCCAACGACGCCCAGAAGACGATGGGCATCATCGCGCTCGCGCTCTTCACCGGCACGAAGTCCGGCGTGTTCGACCACTTGCCGCCGTGGGCCGCGTTTCTGCACACGCCGACCTTCGAAGTGCATCAGTGGGTCGTGATCACCTGCGCGCTCGTGATGGCGGCCGGCACGGCCGCCGGCGGGTGGCGCATCATCCGCACCATGGGCCACAAGATGGTCCGGCTGCAACCGGTGCACGGCTTTGCCGCCGAAACGACTGCCGCGGCCATCATTCACTTTGCCTCGACGGCCGGCATCCCCCTCTCCACGACGCATGCGATTTCGACGTCCATCATGGGCGTCGGTGCCGCGAAGCGCTTCGGCGCCGTGAAGTGGGGCGTGGTCGAACGCATTGTCTGGGCGTGGGTGCTCACCCTGCCCGTCTGCGGACTGATCGGCTACTTCACCGAGAAAGCCTGCAACGCGTTCGGGTATCAGTGAGGCGTGGGGCCGGTCTCTGATCGGCGAAGCGATCAAAAATTTCTCTCCCGTTCGCGCGATGACGGGCCCACCCACCTTCAGACGCGCAGCGGTTGCAGTCGGTCGCTTACCTCGAGGTCGACGCGCATGCTTTTCAGCCGAAGCCTCGGCAAAGGCTCATCCCTCTGCGCGTCACGAAGCGATTAGAGCGCTTTCAGTTCTTCTGTAGCCCGGCTCGCTGAGCCCGGTTGGCGGATCTTCACTCGGCACTGTTCCCCACCGGGGTCAGCGACCCCGGCTACACATACTTGGAAACGAGGCAGGGCGTGAAAGAGCCTGCCCGCACTTTGCGACTTCGCCGCATCGCGCGCTACGGCCACACACTGTCTTCACACCGGCGGCGTCGTGCCTGCGCCGGCGGATTTCTCCTTCGCCTCGGCTTTGCCGAGCGCCTGCACCTGCTTCACCTCGTCCGAATGGCGCACGTCCCGACCCTTTTGAAGGTAGATCATTTCCTCCGCGATATTGGTCGCATGGTCAGCGATGCGCTCGATCGATTTTGAGATGAACATCAGCTCCAGCGCGCGCGCGATCGTGTCGGGATTCTCGATCATGTAGCTCGTCAGCCGCCGATAGACGAGGCGGTTGATGTTATCGACCTCGGGGTCGCGGCGAATGACGGAGAGCGCCTTGTGCTCGTCGTCGTGCAGGAAGCAATCGAGCGCGTCGCGCAACATCTCGAGTGCGATGTTGGCCATGCGCGGAATGTCGCCGTAAAGCTCGACGCGCGGCTCGATGGCGAGCTTGCGCGCGCGGCGGGCAATGCTCGTCGCCTCGTCCCCCACTCGCTCGAGGTCGTGCGAGGCTTTCATGCCGACAATGACCACGCGCAATTCCGAAGCCACCGGCCCACGCAGCGTCATGTAGCGGATCGCCTCGTCGTCGATCTGCACTTCGAGACGATCGATCTCGTCGTCGGCGGCGATGACCTGCTCGGCGAGCTTGAGATCGGCCTCCGCGAGGGCACGCACGGCGAGGCGGGTTTGGTCGATGGCGCGATCGCCCATTTGCAGGAGCTTGGTGCGGAGCGCCTCGAGTTCAGCGTCGAAGAATCGTTTCATAAGAGTTGATCACCACGAAACACACGAAAGACACGAAAATGAAATTCCTTCGATCACGGCTTTCGTGTGTTTCGTGGTTAAATTCCGCTGGTTCGCGTTAGCCGAAGCGTCCCGAAACATAGGCTTCGGTCTGCGGGTTGGCGGGGTTCATGAAAATCGTGCGCGTCTCGGCGTATTCGATGAGGCGGCCGAGGTAGAAAAACGCCGTCTTATCCGAGCAGCGCGCGGCTTGCTGCATGTTGTGCGTCACGATGACGATCGTGAAACGCGACTTCAACTCGTGGATCAACTCCTCGACTTTCGCAGTGGCGATGGGGTCGAGCGCGGAACACGGCTCGTCCATCAGCACGATCTCGGGCTCGACCGCGATGGCTCGAGCGATGCAGAGGCGCTGCTGTTGTCCGCCGGACAGCCCGAGCGCGCTTTGGTGCAGACGGTCCTTCACCTCCTCCCACAGCGCCGCGCCGCGCAAACTCTTCTCCACGATCTCGTCGAGACGCGTCTTGTTCTTCATCCCCTGGATGCGCAGGCCGTAGGTGATGTTTTCGTAGATGGATTTCGGGAACGGGTTCGACTTCTGGAAGACCATGCCGACGCGCTTGCGGAGCTCGATGACGTCCACGCGCGCGTCGTTGATGTCCACGCCATCGACGCGGATCTGCCCCGAGGTGACGCGCGCTCCGTCAATCAGGTCGTTCATGCGGTTAAGGCAGCGCAGCAGCGTGCTCTTGCCGCAACCCGAGGGCCCGATGAACGCGGTCACCCTGCGCTCTTCGATGCCGAGCGTGATGTCACTCAGCGCCTGGCTGGCGCCGTAGTGAAAGTCCACGTCGTCGATCTCGATGATCGCGCGACCGGCCGGCGCGGACACAGGGGCTCCGACCGCGACAGCGGCGGCACGAACGGAGAGGGCGGGCGAGGCGGAGTCGGACATGAGAGGGGCGATTACCATTTGTAGCGCTTGCGCAGGCGGACCCGGAGGACAACCGCGGTGGCGGCGATGGCCGCGACCGTGAAGAGGAAGACGAACGCGGTGCCGTATTGGACGTCGCGCGTGTAATCGTTTTGCGGGATCTTCGAAGCGACGACGTAGATGTGATACGGCAGCGCCATCACGCCTTGGAAAAAGAAGTCGGTCCATTTCTCCACCTGCCACGGCAGTTCGTCGCGCACGACGAACGCCGCCGTAAACATGATCGGCGCGGTCTCGCCCGCCACGCGCGCGATGGAAAGCACGGACGACGTCAGAATGCCCGGCAGCGCATAAGGCAGCACGTTGCGGAAAATCGTCTGCAGCTTCGTCGCTCCGAGCGCCAGCGAACCCTCGCGGTAACCTCGCGGCACGGACTTCAAAGCCTCCTCGGACGCCGTGATGATGATCGGCAGCACCATGAACGCCAAGGTCAGCCAGCCCGCGAGCAGGGAGACGCCCATGTTCAGCGCGATGACGAACATGCCGAAACCGAACAGGCCATACACGATCGACGGCACGCCCGCGAGATTCACGATCGCGAGACGCAGGAAGCGGATGAACGGCCCGTCCGTCGCGAACTCGCTCAAATAGATCGCGCTGATCACGCCGAGCACGAGAGCGATCGTAATTGAGCCGGCGACGATGAGCACCGTGCCGACGATGTTCGGGAAAATTCCGCCCGCGGAGTAAACGTAGGTCTGGATCGCGACGCCTTGGAGTTTTTCCGGGTGCGCGTCCTTGAACGCGCGGAATTCCCGGTCGCCCATCGTGCGCGGCTGGCCGTCGATCGTGAGGACATTGAGCGTCTCTGGCGCCTCGGTGAGGAACGGCACGTTGATGAACGGCGCCTCCGTCCGAAAAATCACGCGCCCGCCCTTGAGGCCGATATCGAGAAAGATGCAGCTCGCCGCCGCCAGCACGAAGTAAGTGCCGAGCCGCAGCAGCCAGAACACCGCCTTCTCCACGCGCTTGGCGGAGGTCGCCTGCTTGAACAACGCGGTCTGGAGCTTCGATTCCATGCTCAGCCGATCGAGATGCGGTAGCGGCGCACGATTTTCTGCGCGAGCCAGTTGACGAGGAGCGAAATCAGGAAGAGCACCGCACCGACCATGAACAGCGCGCGGTAATGAATGCTGCCGCGCACGACTTCGCCCATCTCCTGCGCAATGATGCCCGTCATCGTGTGCACCGGCTGGAACACCACGCCGAGGCCCTGCGTGAGATCGGGGATTTCGATGCGATTACCCGCGCACAGCAGCACGACCATCGTCTCGCCGATCACGCGGCCAAACCCGAGAAGGATTGCCGCCATGATGCCCGAGAGCGCCGCCGGGATGATGATGCGCACGATGGTTTGCAGGCGCGTGGCGCCGAGCGCGAGCGACGCCTCCTTGAACGACCGTGGCACGTTGTTGATCGTGTCCTCCGCGAGCGAAAAAATCGTCGGAATCGCCATCAGCGCGAGCAGACACCCGGCGGTGGCCGCGTTGAGTCGCTCGAGCATCGGGAAGCCCGGCACCCAATCCAGCCATGGCACCTGCGAAACGCGCCGCAACGTTTCACCCAGCACGGCGATGCCGAAGAAGCCCAGCACCACGCTGGGTATCGCCGCGATGAACTCGATGTAGGGCTTGATGACGCGCTGCTCGAGCGGCGTCGCCACTTGGTTGACATAGATCGCCGCGGCCACGCCAAGGGGAATGGCGAGACACAACGCCAGCACGGCGATGAGCAGCGAGCCGGTCAGCAGTGGGATGATGCCATACCAGTCCTGCCAGAAACTCGCAGTGATCCAATTGCGGCCGAAGGCGAATGCCGTGAACGACTCCATCCACGAGACCGGTTTCGTTGGATCCCACGCCTGCATGCGCGCGGCGGTGCGCACCATCCCATCGAGGTAGGCGCCCACCAGGGCGGGAAAACGCTCCAGCTTGCGCTGCGCCGCGGCGTCCGCGAAGCGCGGCGCGCCCGTGCTCAATTCCTTCAAGGTGGACGCGAGCGCCACGTTGGCCGCGAGCACGTCCGGCAGCATCGCGAGCAACGGCTTCGTCTCGGAACGAAAATCGATCACTTCGATTTCCAGTGCCTCGGCTTCGCGCTTCAGCAGCAACGCGCGATCGGGCGGAGCATCGCGCATGCCCGCAATCAGATTTTGTTTCGCCTCACGCAGGTCGGAGGCGACCTTGTGCCGTTCCTTCAGGGACGAAACGAGGTCGGTCATGTTGCCGAGGATCGTCTCGTGGTCGGATACCGTGTTCGCAAACCGATCGACGAACGCATCGTAGTCCGCGAGCTGCGCATTGGCCACTGCGGGTGCGAGACCGGCGCGCTTCGTCAGCCGCTCGAACTCCTGTGAGCGCAGGTCCGTCAGGAAACGGCCAATCGAGGCGTGATCGCGCACCTGCCCGCGCAACAGATCGACAAACTCCAGGCCGGCCGCGCGATAGACAGCGAGGTTGTCGCGGTTCTGCGGGATGAAGCCGACCGCGTCGCGGAAGATCGTGAATGTGATCAGCGCGAGCACGACGACCGAGATCGCCGCGTTGCCTTGAAAAATGAATTTGGCGAACTGGTCGCCGGTCAGACCGAAAAACCAACCGCGCCGCTTCCGCAACAGCGCCTCGCGCGTCGGAAGCCGGGCAGGCGCGGGAGCGGGAATGGTGACGGGGGCTGAATCCATGAAAAGCTGCCGGGAAAATCGCGCCGGTCCCGGAGCCCGGTCAACCGCCCCACGTTACAGTTGCGTAACAAAGCCGGCCGGAGCGCTTCACCGGCGTGCCGCTAACAATCAGCGGAGAAGCATTCACCGACCCGCCAGAACGCCAACGCGCCCACCGGCAGGAGCGCGGCGGGCGCGGCAGGAATTCGAAGTTGGCGCGCGGGGCCGAAAATCAGTCCACCGCCTTGACCGGCACGAAGCCGGACTTCTCCACGATCGACTGGCCTTCGGCACTCAGCACGTAAGCGATAAAGTCCGCCGCCAAGCCGGTGGGCTCGCCGTTCGTGTAGAAGAAGTTTGGTCGCGCGTAAGGATACGATTTCTCGTGCACGGCCTCCGTGCTCGGCACAGCGAGCTTGCCGTCCTTGTTCACGATGCCGACCACCTTCACGCCCGGCGCGTGGATGTAGGCGATGCCGACGTAGCCGATGCCGCTCGGATTCTTGCCGACTTCGGCCGCGATCTGCTCGTTGCCGGCCATCTTTTGCGACGACGAGGCGTAGTCCCGCTTCTTCATCGCGAGGTCCTTCCAGTCCTGGTAGGTGCCGGAGGAGGTGTTGCGGGTGTAGATGGAAAACGATCCGGCGTTGCCGCCGACGGCGCTCCAGTCCTTCACGTCGCCGGCAAAAATCTGCTCCACCTGGCGGAGCGTGAGTTTTTCGACCGGGTTACTGGCATTCACGATGACCGCCATCGCGTCCCACGAGACGATCACGGGCTTCATCGTCACGCCTTTGGCGAGTGCGGCCGACATTTCGGTGGGGCGCGCGCGGCGGGAGGACATGCCGATTTGGGCGGTGCCGTCAGTGATCGCGGCGATGCCGGTGGTGG
>PNJQ01000053.1 GCA_013821985.1 Opitutus sp. | reverse complement strand
GCTGCTCGGCCGCAAGCTGGGCAAGAAGATCATCATCGTCGTCGAGCAACTCTCCGAGGTGGACAGCATCATCCGCATCTCAAAAGAGACCGGCGTGAAGCCGATGATCGGTTTCCGCGTAAAGCTCCAGACGCGCGGCGAAGGCAAGTGGTCCTCCTCCACGGGCGACAACGCCAAGTTCGGTCTCAACACCGCCGAAATTCTTTTCGCCGTCGAGAAACTGCGCGCCGTGAAAATGCAGCAGTGCCTCAAGCTCGTGCATTTCCACATCGGCTCGCAGGTGCCGAACATCATCACGATCAAAGCCGCCGTCACCGAAGCCGCGCGCTTCTACTGCCAGCTCGCGAAAATGGGCTTCCCGATGGGTTACCTCGATGTCGGCGGCGGCCTCGGCATCGACTACGACGGCTCGCGCACGAACTTCGAGTCGTCGATGAACTACTCGCTCGAGGAATACGCGCGCGACATCATCTTCAACGTCCGCGAAATCTGCACCGCCGCCGGCGTGCCCGTGCCCGACCTCGTGTCCGAATCCGGCCGCGCCATCGCCGCGCCGCACTCGATGCTCGTCGTCGAAGTCTTCGAACGCATCAACAAGCGCGAATCCCTCGGCAAGCAGCACCAGCCGAAGTCGAAGCACAAGGTCGTGACAGACATGGAGGTCCTGTTGAAAAACAAGGCCAAGCTCGGCCGCCTCGAACGCTACCACGACGCGCTGCAGAAAAAAGAGGAGTCGTTCTCGCTCTTCAACCTCGGCTACCTCGACCTCGAAAATCGCGCCGCGGCTGAACAAATCTTTTGGCAGATCTGCGAGCAAATCGACAAGGAGGGCAACGCCTCCGGCTACCAGCCCGAGGAACTGCACGACCTGAAAAAACTCCTCGCCGACCAATACGTCTGCAATTTCTCCGTCTTCCAGTCGCTCCTCGATTCGTGGGCGCTCAAGCAGCTCTTCCCCGTCACGCCGCTGCACCGCCTGAAGGAGAAGCCCACCGTCAACGCCATCCTCGTGGACATCACCTGCGACTCCGACGGCAAGATCGGCAGCTTCATCGATCTGCAGGACCAAAAGGATTACCTGAACCTTCACCCGCTGAAGCACGGCCAGTCCTACTACCTCGGCATCTATCTCACCGGCGCCTACCAGGACATCATGGGCGACCTGCACAACCTCTTCGGCCGCGTGAACGAAGTGCACGTCTTCCTGGAGGACGACGAGCCCAACGGCTTCTACATCGAGGAAGCCCTCGCCGGCTCCCGCGTCGCCGACGTCATCGAAGGCGTGCAATACCAGTGGGAAGAACTCTGCCGCCGCGTGAAGCAGCAGATCGACCACGCGACGCGCAAGGACCTCATCAAGCCCCGCGAAGGCGTGCGCCTGGTGGAGTTCTACGAATCGCAGATGCTCGCGAAGACTTACCTGAACATCGTGCAGAAAAACGGGAAGAAGTAGCCGCTTTTCGGTCGCAGCGCACGTGCGCTTTGAGCCCTGCGCCGCTCATTTCGGCGAATTCAAGTTGAGCGCGTCACCTTGCCCAAATCGGCTTGGCGCATGGCCCCAACCCCTCGCCTGCTCGTCTTCCTGCTGGTCTTCTGCGGCGCACTGACCGCCGCATTCGCGCAACCGAAACTCGCCGTCCCTTACGGCAACAATCCGTCCGCTGGCGCCACCGCCGAGCTCAACGGCATCAAGCTCTATTACGAGACCTACGGCTCGGGCGAACCGTTGCTCCTGTTCCACGGCAACAGCCAGAACATCGGCGCACTCGGCTACCAGATCGAGTTTTTCGCGAAGACCCATCGCGTTATCGCCGTCGACAGCCGTGGCCACGGCAAATCCGAGTGGGGCACCGCGCCCTTCACGTTCGACCAGATGGCCGAGGATGCGAACGCGCTGCTCGATCATCTCCAGATCAAATCCACCGCGATCATCGGCTGGAGCGACGGCGGCAACGTCGGCCTCCTCCTCGCGATGCGCCACCCGGCCAAAGTCTCCAAGCTCGCCATCATGGGCGCCAACCTCGCGCCACTCGGCGCTTATGACTACGCCGCGGTTTCCGTCTTTCGCCGCATCCCGGACTACGACGCCAAGATCGCCGCCGGCGACACTGCGCAACCGTGGAAGAAATTCCGCGCCTACCTCGACCTCCTCGCCTTCCAGCCGAACATCGCCCCGTTTTCGCTCAAACAAATCGAGGCCGCCGTTCTCGTCATGGCCGGCGACAAGGACGTCATCCGCCCCGAGCACACGCAGCTCATCTTCGAGAGCCTGCCGAAGGCCCACCTCGCGATTTTCCCTGGCGCGACGCACATGATTCCCTGGGAGGATCCGGTGCTCTTCAATGCCACCGTCGCGAAGTTCCTGCGTGAACCCTACGCCCGGCCGGACACGAAGAACTACATCAAGTAAGTTTCCCGCACCGCGCGCGAAAAAAATTCCCCACATCCCGCGCGTCCTCCGCAGCTTCGCGCGGCACCCCGCCCAAAACTGCAGCGCCCGCTTGCCTGCCGCCCTCACTAGTGTTCACTTGAACACTATGGGAGACAATCAACCGCTAACCGATAAGCAGCAGGCGGTGCTCGACTTCGTGCACGCGCACCAGCGCCAGCAGGGCCACTACCCCAGCCTGCGCGAGATTTGCGCGCACTTCGGTTTCGCGAGTCCGTTCGCCGCCACGCGTCACCTCCAAGCCCTCGAGGCCAAAGGCGCGCTCCAACGCGTCACCGGAAAAGCGCGTGCCTTCCTCCCCGCCTCCGGCGTCCGCCGCACGCCGCTCCTCGACGTGCCGCTCTACGGCACCATCCCCGCCGGCTCGCCCGTCGCCGCGGAACAAGAGCCCGACACGCACGTCTCCATCGATGCGAGCGCGCTCGGCCTGCGCGCCACCAGCCGTCCGTTCGCGCTCCGCGTGCGCGGAGACTCGATGATCGGCGTCGGCATCCTCGACGGCGACACCGTCTTCCTCGTCCAACGCGAACCGCGTCCGCGCGACATCGTCGCCGCCCTCATTGACGGCGAATCGACCTTGAAACGCTACCTCGTCCAGCGCGGTCGCCCGTTCCTCCGCGCCGAAAACGAAAAATATTCCGACCTCCTCCCCGCCACCGAACTCGTCATCCAAGGCGTGATGGTCGGCCTCCTCCGTCGCCAGACAAACTGAACCACTTGCCCGCGAATCACGCGAATCTCCGCGAATAAATTTTCCCCTGTAGGAGCCTGCTTGCAGGCGATTCATGTCCGCCACGAATCACATCAACGTCCGTTCGATTCGCGCCCATTCGCGCCATTCGCGGGCCACCCGTCTCTCCACCCTCCCAGCCGCTGACCGCGGCGCTGCATGAGCGCTCACCCCACGCCCTCGCTTTTCATTTTCCCGTTCGATGTCCGCGACCGATCAACTCGCTTCCCTGCGCCAGCAGCTCGCCGCCCGTTTCCCCACGACGACGCGCGCAGCCGGTCGCGCGCTTGCCACGGGCATTGCCGCGATCGATGACGCCACCGCCGGCGGCCTGCCGCTGGGCGCCGTGACGGAAATTGTCGCCTCCGCGCCGAGCTGCGGCGTTTCACTGCTCTGGGGACAACTCCTCGCCGCCGCGCGCGCCGCGCAACTGCGCGCGGCCCTCGTCGATGCGGGCGACGAATTCGACGCCACGTCGTTTCCCGCCGATCTCCTCGCCCACCTCGTCTGGGTGCGTTGCCGTAGCGTCACCGAATCCCTCGCCGCCACCGACCTCCTCGCGCGCGACGCGAACTTCGGACTCGTGCTCTTTGATCTGCGTTACGCGCCGGTGCGGGACCTGCGCCGCGTGCCATCGACGTCGTGGTATCGCCTCCAACGCGCCGTCGAGCCCACCGACCTCGCGCTCGTCGTCGCCACGCCAACCGCCTGCGTGCCGAGCGCGCAGCTCCGCCTCGAACTCGATCAGTCCACGCAGTTCGACGATCTCGAACGCGAACGCGCCGTGCTCACCTCCCAACTCACTCCGCAATTGCAACGCCAGCGCCGCTCCCTCGCCGCGGCGAGTTGAACCATGTTCGTCGTTCTCCATCTGCCCGGCTTCGCCCTGCAAGCGGTTCTCCGTGCCGAGTCCGCCACCACCCACGCATATCGCGAGCGACCCGCCGCGCTGTTCAGCGGCACGACGAAAAAATCCCTCGCCCTCGCGGTGAACGAGTCCGCGCGCGCCGCCGGCGTCGAACTGGGCATGAGCGCGCCGCAAGCCGTCGCCCGCTGCCCCGCTTTGCTCATCCGCGCGCCCGTTGCCGACGCCGAAGCCGAGGCGCGCGCGCTCCTGCACGCGGTCGCGTTCACGATTTCGCCGCACGTCGAAGCCACCGCGGCCGGTGTCGTCACGCTCGACGTGCATGGCCTCGCCCCCGCTGCGCGCGAGCCCGCCTGCCACGCCGTGCTCGCGCGCCTCGCGCTGCTCGGACTTTTCGCCACCGCCGGCATCGCACGCACGCCCCTGCTCGCGCTCTACGCCGCGCAAAGTAGGGCCGGTTTTAACCGGCCCCCAGCAGAATCACCGACCGCGTCCGCCACTCCCGAAACCCCATCTCCCTCTTCGACGCTTCGCGTCGTCACCGACGAACCTTCCTTCCTCGCGCCGCTGCCGCTCGACACCGCCGAACCCGCGCCGGAACTTGCCCGCGTCCTCCACGCGTGGGGCCTGCGCACCTTCGGCGATCTCACCGCGCTCTCGCGTGACGACATCGGACGCCGTCTTGGTGCTGCGGGCACCGCGTTGTGGGATCGCGCGCGCGGCGGCGAAACCCGTCCCCTGCATCTCGTCGCCCCGCCCCGCGAATTCGTGGCCGCGCAGGAGTTCGAGGAACCGATGGAAACGCTCGAGCCGCTGCTCTTCATCCTCCGCCGTTTCATCGATCGCCTCACGTTGGAACTCGAAGCGGCGCATTTCGTCGCCGTGGAACTCGATCTCGCGCTCACGCTGGAAGACGAGAGCGTGCATCAGCGCTCGTTCCGCCTGCCCGAGCCGACGCACGACGCCGCGATCCTCTTCCGCACGTTGCACACGCACCTCGAATCGCTCCGCACCGCTTCCGCCATCGCCGCCGTCCGCCTGCGCCTTGCGCCGGCGCGACCGCTCGTGCGACAACACGGGTTGTTCGAAACGGGACTGCGCGATCCGCACGGTTTCGCCGAAACGCTCGCCCGCGTCGTCGCGCTGGTCGGCTCCGATCGCGTCGGCACGCCGCAACTCGAAGACACGCACCGGCCCGACGCGGTGAAACTCGCGCCGACGCTCGCCGTCGTTCCTCCTCCGGCACCGCCGCCGCTGCAACCACTGCTGGGGCGACCGTTGCGGCGGTTTCGCCCGCCGCTGCCTGCACGCTTCGAGATGAGCGAAGGCCAGCCGAGCTTTCTCTGGACCGAGCGCATGCATGGCACCATCGCCGAACAGCGCGGCCCTTGGTTCAGCAGCGGCGATTGGTGGCAAAGTGATCGCGCTTGGGCCCGCGCCGAGTGGGACGTCGCGCTCGCCGAGGGCGGCGTTTACCGGATCTTCCGCACGAACGACGGCTGGTTCGTCGAAGGAGAATACGACTGATCCCCGTGTCCGATTATCTCGAGCTTCATGCGCGCAGCGCCTTCAGCTTCCTGCGCGGCGCCTCGAATCCCGAGGACCTCGCGAAAGCCGCGCATGCAGCGCAGTTGCCGGCGGTCGCGCTCCTCGATCGCGACGGGGTTTATGGCGCGCCGCGTCTCTACGGCTCCGCCCGCGAGAACGGCCTGCGCGCCCTCGTCGGCGCCGAAATCACCCTCGCCGACGGCGGTGTGCTCCCGCTGCTCGCGGCGACGCGCACCGGTTACCAAAATCTCTGCGAACTCATCACAACATCGAAAATGACCGAGCGCGCCTCGACGCTCGCAATCCCCCGCGACGCTCCGCCCGGCGCCGATCCGCATGAGCGCAAGCGCCCGTGCTTTGCCACTTGGGAGGAGATCGCGCAATATTCCGACGGTCTCATCGCCCTCACCGGCGACGAGGAAGGCCCCGTGCGCCGGGCGTGGCGCACGGCCGGCAACGACGCCGCCGCGCAAGCGCTCGGACAATTGCAGCGCGTCTTCGGCCATGATCGACTCTACGTCGAGTTGCAGCGTCAGCGCATCCGCGGCGAGGAGCGCGAGATTCGCTTCCTGCGCGACCTCGCCGCCGCGCAACAGCTCCCGCTGCTCGCCACCGGTGGCGTGAACTACGCAACACGCACCGCGCGCGAAGTCGCCGACGTCTTCACCTGCCTGCGCCACCACACGACGCTGGATGCGGCCGGTCGCTTGCTCGCGGCGAATGACCAGCGACACGTGAAGAGCGCCGCGGAAATGCGGGCGCTTTTCTCCGATTGTCCGGAGGCGCTCAGGAACTCCCGGCGACTCGGTGACCGGCTCGAATTCACTCTGCAGGATCTCGGCTACGAGTTTCCGCGTTTCCCGACGCCCGAGGACCGCACGATGGACGACTACCTGCACGAGGTGACGTTCACCGCCGCGCGTCGCCGCTACAAAAATCTCACGCCGAAACTCCGCAACCAGCTCACCAAGGAACTCGCGCTCATCGCCGAGCTCGGGTTCGCCGGCTATTTTCTCATCGTGTGGGACATTTGCCGCTGGGCGCGCGACGAGCACGGCATCCTCGTGCAAGGCCGCGGCAGCGCGGCGAACAGCTCCGTCTGCTTCGTGCTCGGCATCACCGCGGTCGATCCGATGCGTCACCGTCTGCTCTTCGAGCGTTTCCTCAGCAAAGGCCGCGTCGGCGCGAACGGAAAACCCTCGTGGCCCGACATCGACTTGGATTTCCCGAGCGGCGAGCGCCGCGAGTCGGTCATCCAGGAAGTTTACCGTCGCTACGGCCGCCGCGGCGCCGCGATGACCGCCAACGTCATCACCTACCGTGGCCGCAGCACCATCCGCGAAGTCGGCAAAGTCCTCGGCTTCGGTGAGGACGCGCTCGACCGGTTTTCCGGGCTCTACGCCAACGGCGATTTTCCGCACACGCTCGAATTGCAGGAGCAACTCGCCATGGCCGGCATCGCGGCGCAGCACCCCCGCGCCGCCGCGCTCGCGCGACTTTACGGCAGCGTGCGCTCGCTGCCGCGTCACCTCGGCCAGCACTCCGGCGGCATGGTGATCGCGCAGGGCCAGCTCAGCAAAGTCGTGCCGCTCGAAAACGCCTCGATGCCCGACCGCAGCGTCTGCCAGTGGGACAAGGACGATTGCGAGGACCTCGGCATCATCAAAATCGATTTCCTCGGCCTCGGCATGATGGCCGTGCTGCAGGACACGTTCGAACTCTGCGCGCAACGCGGCGACGGTCCGCGCAATTTCGCCGACGTGCCCGAGGACGACCCGTTTGTCTATGAGCGCATCCGCGCCGCGGACACTGTGGGCGTTTTCCAAATCGAGAGCCGCGCGCAGATGGCGACGCTCCCGCGCTTCAAGCCGCGCAATCTCTACGACCTCTCGATGCAGGTCGCGATCATCCGTCCGGGCCCGATCACCGGCAACCTCGTGCATCCGCTCATCCGCCGTCGCGACGGCCTCGAGCCGCCCGACTACATCGATCCCAGCGTGGAGGAAATCGTGAAGCCCATCCTCGAACGCACGATGGGCGTGATCCTGTTTCAGGAGCAGATGCTCGAACTCTCGATGACGCTGGCAAAGTTCACCGGCGGCGAAGCCGAGGAATTGCGCCGCGCGATGGGTTTCACGAAGGGAACCGGCCGCCTCGAGAAAGCGCTCGCGAAACTGAAGGTCGCTCTCCAGCGCGAAGGCCATAACGAAGCCGTCGTTGAGAAGATTACGAAATCCGCCGTCTCGTTCGCCGCCTATGGGTTTCCCGAGTCGCACGCCATCGGCTTCGCGATGCTCGGCTACATCAGCACGTGGCTGAAGTTTCACCGGCCCGCGGAATTCTACGCCAGCCTGCTCAACAACCAGCCGATGGGCTTCTACTCGCCCGCCACCCTGCTGCAGGACGCGCGGCGCGGCGTGCGCCCCGTGAAGGCCCAGCCGGTGTGCGTCGTGCATTCGGACTGGAACTGCACCGTGGAAAACGAACACACGATCCGCCTCGGGCTGCGCTACGTGAAGGGCCTGCATGAGGCCGCGGCGCGACGGATGCTCGCGGCGCGGCACGAGAGGCCGTTCGCCTCGCTGCCGGATTTTTTGCGCCGCACGCACTTCACTGCCACCGAACGGCGCGCGCTCGCCCAAGTCGGCGCGTTCAACGTCTTCGCCAAACACCGCCGCGATGCGCTCTGGAAAATCGAGGCCGCGTGGTCGGACGAAGAAAGTCTCTTTCAACACTTCTCCGTGGCGGAGGACGGCGAATCGCCGCTCGCGCCGATGACGTTGCCGGAGCGACTCACCACGGATTTCACCCACCTCGGCGTCTCCGTCGGCGTGCATCCGATGGCGATGGTGCGCGCGAGATTGCCCGACGTGACGCGCGCGGCAGATTTGAAAACCCAGCCGAACCACACGCGCGTCACAATCGCCGGCTCCGTGATTTGTCGCCAACGCCCCGGCACGGCGAGCGGCGTGGTGTTCATCAGCCTCGAAGACGAGACGGGCATCGCCAACGCTGTCGTGTTGCCCGACTTCTTCGAACAGCACCGCCTCACGATCACGCAGGAATCGGCGTTGCGCATCACCGGTCCGCTGCAAAACGTCGCCGGCGTCATCCACGTGCAGGCGCAGCAGATCGAAGCACTCCGCTTCGCCGAACTTCCCGCGCAAGCGTCGCATGATTTTCATTAGCGAACTGTGCCACGCACGCTCGCGGGTTGACGCCGGCGCAACGAAACGCGAGACCCTGCGCGATGCTTCTCGTCGCCCTGCTCAGCTTCAATTTGGTCACGCACGAAAAGCCGCGCGTGCTGCCGCTCGCCGAAGCTGCGCTGGGCGTGCAACCGGTCTCGATCACCGCCGTGCGCAACCCGCGCAGCGCGGGCGACGCGCACGATTTCTCCTCCGAAGGCGACTACTGGTGGCCCGACCCGAAGAATCCGGACGGCCCCTACGTGCGTCGCGACGGCGAGACGAATCCGCATAATTTCCTCGGTCACCGCCGGCTGATGCTCGCCTTCGCCCGGGATTTCGGCGCGCTCGCCGCTGCCTACGATCTCACGCGCGACGAACGCTTCGCCGCCGCTGCCGTCGAGCACCTGCGCGTCTGGTTCGTCGATCCGGCGACGCGCATGAATCCAAACCTCCAATACGCGCAGTCGATCCGCGGCGTCGCCACCGGCCGCGGCATCGGCATCATCGACACCGTGCACCTCGCCGAGGTCGCACTGGGCGTCCGGGCGCTTCACGGCGCAAAGCCCCTCGACGACGCCACGGAAGCCGCGGTGAAGAACTGGTTTCGCGACTACCTGCGCTGGCTGCAGACTCACCCTTATGGTCTCGACGAGCGCAAAGCGGAGAACAACCACGGCACGTGCTGGTTCCTGCAGGCCGCTGCCTTCGCGCTGCTCGTGGACGCCCAAGCTACGCTCGCCGACGCGCGCCGGCAATTCAAGGAAGTGCTCCTGCCGAACCAGATGGCCACCGACGGCAGCTTTCCGCGCGAGCTGGCACGCACGAAGCCCTACGGCTACGCGATCTTCAATCTCGACGTCATGTGCGCTCTCGCCGTCGTCCTCTCCACCCCGGAAGACGATCTGCTGAAGTTCACGTTGGCCGACGGACGAGGCCTGATCCGCGGCGTCGAGTTCCTCGCGCCTTTCCTCGCGGACAAATCCAAGTGGTCTCGCCCACCCGACGTTCTCTACTGGGACGAGTGGCCCGTCCGTCAACCCGCGCTCCTCTGGGGCGCGCTCGCGGCACAACGCGACGACTGGCTCGAACTCTGGCAACGGCTGCCCGCCGACCCCGTCGTCGAGGAGGTGCGCCGCAATTTCCCGGTCCGGTTCCCGACGCTCTGGCGTCCGTGAGCGCATCCTTTTCGCACGCGAGCTTATGTTTATTAGTTGGCGCGAGGCACGCGCTCGGCTAATCGTGGCCGGGTGCAAATCCCGTTTCGCCGCCTTTCCGTCACGAGCCTTGCTCTGAGCGCTTGCGCCTCGCTGTTCGCCGCCGAACCGCCGCTGGCTGACGTCATCCAAAACGCGCTCGCGACTTCCGCGCAGCAACTCGAATGGCAGCTCGCGCATCTGCCCGCCGATTCCGACAAACCGATGCCGCGCACGTTCGAACACGGCAAACTCGTCACCGTGCAAACGCGCGATTGGACGAGCGGCTTCTTCCCCGGTTCGTTGTGGTATTTGTTCGAGGCAACCGGCGACGCCAAATGGCGGGCGTCCGCGGAGAAGTTCACCGCGCTGCTCGCGCCCGAGCAGCACAATCAGCGCACGCATGACGTCGGCTTCATCCTGTATTGCAGCTACGGCAACGGACTGCGTCTGACCGGCAACGTCGCCTACGCCGAAGTTTTGCGCAATGGCGCTGCTTCCCTCAGCACCCGTTTCCGACCGAAGGTCGGCTGCATCCAGTCGTGGGACAAACGCCGCGGTTGGGAATGCCCCGTCATCATCGACAACCTGATGAACCTTGAACTGCTGCTCTGGGCCGCGCGCGACACGAAGGACGATCATTTCCGCGCGATCGCCGTCAGCCACGCCGACACGACGCTCAAGAATCATTTCCGTCCCGACCACAGTTCGTTTCACGTCGTGGATTACGACCCCGCCACGGGCGCAGTGCGGACGCGCGTGACGCACCAGGGGACCGCTGACAGTTCCGCCTGGGCGCGCGGACAAGCGTGGGGCCTCTACGGCTACACTGTCATGTATCGCGAGACGCGCGATCCGCGTTACCTGGCGCAGGCGCAGGCCATCGCAGCGTTCATGATGAATCACCCACGGCTCCCCGCCGACAAGGTGCCGTATTGGGACTTCGACACGCCGGCCATTCCGGATGCGCCGCGCGATTCGTCCGCTGCGGCCGTGATGTGCTCCGCCCTGCTCGAGTTGCGCCGCTACGTGGAACCGGCGGTCGCGAGCAAATATTCCGCCTTCGCCGAAGCGCAGTTGCGCAGTCTCGCGTCGCCCGCCTATCTCGCCCGCCCAGGCGAGAATGGCGGCTTCTTGCTGAAGCACGCGACCGGCAATCATCCGAGCAAGAGCGAGATCGATACGCCGTTGAACTACGCCGACTACTATTTTCTCGAAGCTCTCCTGCGCGCCCGCGCAGCGAACTGAACCCTGCTTTTTCCCATGCGCCTCGCTGCCATTTTGTTTCTCGCCGTCGTCTCGACTGTCGCCGCGCTCGCGCAACGCGAGACCGTGAACTTCAACGCTGACTGGCGCTTCGTGAAGGATGATCCTGCTGGCGCCGAGTCGCCGGACTTCGCCGATGCCGCGTGGCAAGCGGTCAGCCTGCCGCACACGTTCAACGACACCGACACATTCGACAATTGGTCGTTGCCCGGCCACCGCGGCGAACAACAACAGTGGAGCGGCCGCACGTGGTATCGAAAAACGTTTCCGGCTCCGGCGGAGTGGCGCGGCAAAAAAGTGTTCGTCGAGTTCGAAGCCGGCCGCCAAGTCGCGGAGGTTTATCTCAACGGCACGAAACTCGGCACCGCGAAGGGTGGCTTCACGCCCTTCGGCTTCGACCTCACCCCGCACCTGCGCTTCGACGCGCCCAACGTCCTCGCGGTGATGGCGGACAACCGCTTCATGAAGGACCCGATGGATCCGTCCCTCGCGCCGCAGGCGGCCACGAACGCGCAAACTCATCCGAACCTCCACCAGCTCTCGCAGGAATTCAATGCGACCATCCCGGAGAAACTCGACGACCTCCGTGCCGACCAGATCCCGTGGAACAACCCGCACTGGCACCCGGCGCACGGCGGCATCTACCGCAACGTCCGCCTGCACGTCACCGATCCGCTGCACATCACGCTGCCGCTGTTCAGCTTCCTCGAGACCGAGGGTCCCTACGCTTACGCGACCGACATCACCGCAGAGTCGGCGAAAGTCTCCGTCGACGTGCCGCTGCGCAACGACCGGAACGAAACGGCGAGCGGCAAGATTCACGTCACCCTGCGTGACGCCGACGGCCGCGAAGTCGGTGTGATCAACCGCGCATTTTCGGTCGAGGCGCGCTCCTCGCTGAAGCTGACCGCGCTCTCGCTCGATGTGCGCTCGCCGCGCCTGTGGGAACCGGGTTATCCGCACGTCTATCGCGTCGCGATTTCGATCCAGTCAGACGACGGGCAAGTCGTCGACGCGGCGGGAATTCCCCTCGGCATCCGCGCGATTCGCTGGGACGCGAACACCGGCCTGTGGATCAACGGCGCTCACTACAAACTCCACGGCTGGGGACAGAAATCGACGAACGAATGGCCCGGCCTCGGTGCGGCGCTGCCCGATTGGTTGCAGTATTTCACGCTGCAACTCATGCGCGACGCTGGCGGCAACTTCGTGCGCTGGGGCCACGTCCCGGGCGGCCCCGCGCAAATCGCCGCTGCCGACGAGCTCGGCATCGTGACTCTCCAGCCCGGCGCGGATGGCGAGAGCGACACCGTGCGCGCCGCGTGGGCACTGCGCTCGTCGGTCTTCCGCGACGTCATTGTTTATTACCGCAACCATCCGTCGATTTTCCTCTGGGAAGGCGGCAATCAAAAACTCTCGCGCGAACACGCCGCGGAATTGCGCGGCCACATGGACAAGTTCGACCCACACGGCCAGCGCGCTTACACGCATCGCCGTCCGGACAAAATCACGGCGGAGTTCATGGAAGTCGGCGTTGGCACCGAGGGCGGCCGCGAGATCGCCGCGCTCCCGGTCGTCGAGGGCGAATACAACCGCGAGGAATCGCCACGGCGCGTGTGGGACGATTTCTCGCCGCCGAATTTCGGTTATCCCGAAGCGAAAGGTCAGACCTATCACCTCACGTCCGAGCAGTTCGCGGTCAATCAAGTCACCCACTACGTCAACAAGCTCGGCGCGCTCTCCCACGCGGGCGGTGCCAATTGGATTTTTTCCGACAGCACGAGCGGCGGACGCGTCGCGGTCGAAGTCGCGCGCGCGAGCGGCGAAGTCGACGCCGTGCGCCTCCCCAAGGAAGCTTACTACGTTTGCCAGGTGATGTTCACCGAGCAGCCGCGCGCGCACATCATCGGCCACTGGACTTATCCGGCCGGCACGAAAAAAACGGTCTTCGTCGTCGCGAACACTGGCGGCGAAGTCGAATTGCAGCTCAACGGCCGCTCGCTCGGACGCGCGCCACGGGAGAAAGAATTTCTCTACCGCTTCGAAAATGTCGCGTTCGAACCCGGCGAGCTCACCGCCCTCGCGTTCGACGCTGCCGGCAAACTCGCCGCGAAACACACGCTCCAAACCACCGGCCCGGCCGTGGCGCTGTGCCTCACGCCGATCACGGCGCCCGGCGGCTGGCAAGCGGACGGCGCAGATGTCGCGCTCGTGGACGTCGAGGCGATCGACGCTGCGGGGCGTCGCGTGCCGACGTTCCAGCAACGCGTGGATTTCGCGCACTCCGGTCCCGCCGTTTGGCGCGGCGGCTACAACAGCGGCAAGCTCGACTCGATCAACCATCCTTTCCTCGACCTCGAAGCGGGCATCAACCGCATCGCGCTGCGTAGCACGCGCGACACGGGCGAGGTTGTGCTCTCCGCGCACGCCGAGGGACTCGCAGTCGCCACACTCAAACTCGTCGCGCGCACACCGCACGCTGCTGCGCCGTGGCCGGCGACGTTGCCCGTGCAGCCACAGCGCCAGCGTCAGCCGGAAATTTCCGCCGCGAGCGCGACGCCGTTGCCGCCCGGACAAGTCGGCCGCTTCACGAAATCGTTCAGCTACTCCGGCCCGTCCGCTGCGATCGTCCACGTCGAGTCCGACGCGCGCGACGGGCGCAACGCCTACGTCGACGTCGATTCCCCATTCACCCGCCTGCCCTCGAGTCTCGCCGGCGCTGATTGGGTGCAGGCAGCGAGTCGCGACTCGCTCTATCACGCCGTCGACCTGATGGAGCTCGCGGTCTCGACCGACGCTGTGGTCACGATCGCACACGACAATCGCCTGCAACGTCCGCCATGGCTCACGCGCGATTTCCAATCGACGGGCGAAGAAATTCTCATGAACGGTTTCGCGCTGAAACTCTTCGCCCGCTCCGTCGCGCGCGACAGCAGCCTCACGCTCGGACCAAACACCGAGCAAAGCGGCCGTGAAACCGCCGCGATGTATCTGGTGTTCGTGCAAGCCGCGCCGCAACTCCGCACAAAGTAAGGCCGGCTTCAGCCGGCCCAAAGGAGCAACGCACGCGCCATGGTCCGGCTGAAGCCGGACCTACCCACGCACCATTTCGAGGTGGTCGCCGTCGTCCCGGCGGCGACGAAATGTGCATTCGCGCCATCAGACAGCACGCGGCGGGAGTGCCTGGCGCCGGCAGGGACGCCGGCGCCCACCTCCGATCACCGATCCATCAGCAATCAACCCGTGTTCTTCAATCCCGCCGCAATACCGCTCACCGTCAGTTCGATGACGCGCTTCGTCTCGCGGCGCGCAGACTCGCTCAATTTTCCTGAACGCAGTCGCCGGATCATCTCCACCTGCAAATAATTCAGCGGGTCGATGTAGGGATTGCGCAGCTTGATCGAGTTCGCGAGCACCGGCTCGGCGTCGAGCAGTTGCTGCTGGCCCGACACCGCAAGCACCCACTTTTCGGTGCGGTGCAACTCGTCCGCGATCCGGGCAAATATTCTTTCGCGCAGAGCGGCATCCTCCACCAGGCTGGCGTAAACGCGCGTGATGCCGAGGTCGGCTTTGCCAAGCGTCAACTGGGTGTTGTCGATCAACAGGCGGAAAAACATCCAGTCGCGATACATCGTGCGCAATTGCTCGAGACCGCCCGGTTCACGCGCGGCGCTCTCGAGGCCCGAGCCCAGCCCGAACCACCCGGGTAGATTGAACCGGCTTTGCATCCAGGAAAACACCCAGGGGATGGCACGCAGATCGGCCAGCGTGCGCGGGCCCTCCTTGCGATACGAGGGACGCGAACCGAGCTTCAGTTCGCTGATCTCATCGATCGGCGTCGCTTGCTGCCAAAACGTGAGGAATTCCGGATCGTGCACGAGCTCCCGATACGTTTCGGTGCTGCGTTCGCTCATCGCGGTCATTGTCCGACGCCAGGCCGGATTGAGCGCGCGACGGCGACGGCGCGCCTCGTGTGCGCCGAGCAATACGCCATAGGTCATTTGCTCCAGCACGCGGTGCGCAATGTCGATGTCATGGTAGCGCGTGGAAAGCACCTCCCCTTGCTCGGTGATGCGGATGCCTCCGTCACGCAGGCCGACCGGCTGCGCCAGCACGGCTTTCGCCGCCGGGCCGCCTCCGCGAGCGATACTCCCTCCGCGGCCGTGAAAAATCGTCAGGCGCACGCCGTGCTCCTGCGTCACCCGCGTCACACTTTCCTGGGCTTCATGCAACGCCCAGGTCGCCGCCAGCAAACCGGCATCCTTGTTCGAATCCGAATAACCGAGCATGACATGCTGGTGATTCCCGCGGCCTTTTAGCCAGCGCCGATAAGTTGGATCGCGAAACAAACGGCCGAGCACGTCCGGGGCGTGCTGCAGATCCGCGAGCGTTTCGAACAGCGGTGCCACCGGCATGTGTGTTCCGGCGACGGTCTGAAGAAAAACGACCTCCAGCAAATCCGACACATCGGCAGTCATGCTCACGATGTAGATTCCCACCGCCTCACGGGGAGCGGAACGCACGGCAGCCAGCGATTCCAACGCTGCCCGCGCATCCTCGTCGCGGGATCTCCGCGAAGGCGGACGACGGATCGCGGCGGCGAGCAGCCGGCATTTTTCGCCTTCGCTCAATTCGGCATAGTCGCTCCGGCCCAGCAGATCTGCCATCGCGCGGGCATGCACCGCCGAGTGCTGGCGCACATCGAGACGGGCCGTGTGGAGACCGAACGTCGCCGCCCGACTGCGCGTGTCGCTCAACGCGCCATCGGCCAGCAGCGCGGCGCGGGACCGACGGAGGCTGCGGTCGATTTCCTCCAGAGCACCGCGGAGTTCGTCTTCCGTGAGCGACGATGGCGCGCCACGCAAGCGTGCGCGCAAAACGTAGATCAGCAGTCGATACGGCTCGAACTGGTGCCGCGCCTGCAATTCCGGCCATTCGCGCAGCTTCGCGCCGAGACGGCGCGCCGCCCGGGCCAGTGCGGGATGGGCGGGTTCGCGCAGCGACGAAAGCGTCAACGACCAAGCCAGGCGCTGCAAACCGCGCCCCATGGCCGTCAGCGCGAGTTCCCGCTCCATCCGCAACACTTCGCGCGTCACCTCCCCGGTCACAAAGGGATTGCCGTCGCGGTCGCCGCCGATCCAGGAACCGAAGCGCAACCAGCCGAGCGGCGCGCGCACCGCGGGATAGTGGCGGGCCAGCGCCTCGCGCAGTTCCCGCTGCAAGTCGGGAAGCACGTGATAAAGCGTCCGCTCAAAATACCACAAACCGGTGCGAGCCTCGTCCGTCACGGTGGGCGGCTTCGGCCGGCCGCGCTCGGTCAACCACAGGGACACAATCTCGCGCTCGATCTCCGCGCTGCGGCCGAGTGCCTCCCCGGACGTGCGGCGCAACACCTCCGACAGCGTCGCCAGCTTCGTCAGCAGCGTCCGTCGTTTCGCCTCCGTTGGATGCGCCGTGAAAACCAGTTCGATGCTCAGTTGATCCAGCTGGCGCTGCATCTCCTCGGCGGAAACCCCGGAGTGCTTGAGCGCCGTGACGGCCGCGGCGATCGATTCCTTGCGCCACTGACCACCTGCCCGCCGGGCGCGCAGGATCCGCACGCGGAAATTTTCCTCGGCCAGATTGACGAGTTCGAAGAACAACGTGAACGCCATCGCCTGATTCAGCGCCTCTGCCGCCGTCAGCCGTCGGACGCGCGCCGCCAGCTTCTGGGCTGCAACGGTCTTGCCCGCGCGGCTCTCCTTCGCGAGCAAGCGCAGTTCCTCAACGAGGCGGAACGTCGCGCGGCCCTCGAGGCGAGTAATGACGTCGCCCAACAACCGGCCCAGCGTGCGAACCTCCGTCTGCAGTTGGGGAAGTTCGTTCAGCGCGTGAATCGGCGTGGTGTCGTGGAGGGAACGGTCAGCGGCCATGATGCGACGCCAACCTGAGCGCCCAAGCGACGCGGCTCAACGCCGTTCGTCGTCATACTCTCTACCGCCACTCGTGTCGGGGATAACGCCGCGACAGCTCTGATTTGATCTTCGGGTATTGCTCGCGCCAGAAATTCGAGAGGTCGTCGGTGACTTGGATGGGACGCTGATTGGGCGCGAGCACCTCGATCTTCACTGGCACGCGACCGTGGCCGAGCGTGAATTTCGCACTGACTCCGTAAAGCTCCTGGATGCGTGCGCTGAGCACCGGCGGACCATCTTTCGAGTAGGTAACGCGCGCCTTCCGGCCGTTCGCCATTTCGATGCGCTCGGGGAGATACTCATCGAGCACCGCGAGCTGTTCGGCGAGCAGCCAGTCGCGCAGGATCGGCATGACCGGCTTGTCCTTCAGCTCGCGTGCGCCGTAGCTGCCGTAGCAAATCTGCTCGATGAGCGTCGCGCGGTCGGCGTCGGTGATCGGGTTCACTTCGAGTTCGGGCCACCACTTCGCGAGGCAGTTTACGCGCGCAATCCAGTGTTCGACCGACTCGTTCCATTCGGTGAGCACGATCCGGCCGGCCATCACTTCGCGCGCGAGGATCGCGGCGGCTTCGCCTTCGGGCGGCTCGTCGGCGGTCTGCTTCGATTCGAGGACGAGGTCGCGGAACTTGCGTTCCTTGCGTGCCATGACGCGGCGCTGCGTCTCGTCGTAAACCACGCCGCCGGCGTCCTGGAAGTCGTCCGGGAAGAGCTCCTTCAACCACGGTTCTTCGATCGCGGTGTTGAGGTTGAGCAGCGTGTTCACTTCCCCACGGCTCTCGATCTCGGTGATCTCGGCGGCAACAAAGAGCGGCGCATTGTGAATGCAGCTCTCGCGCGCGAGCATGCCTTTGCGCGCGTGCACGAGCTCGCAACGCAGCGTGCCTTTGTCGAGACGCCGCGCGAGGTGATCGCTGAATCCGACGAGCACGCATTTGCGCACGGCGACGCCGTCGATGCGTTTTTCGGTCACGTCGAGTTTCTCGGCCGCGGCGATCTCGAGAAACTGTTCGAACAGCGGACCGACCTGGCGCACCGCCTGCACGTGGATGCCGAGGCGACGGCACGCGTCCATGTTGTAGTTCGCCTTGTCGGCGTAACGCCATGCCCGCATCAGCAGGAAGAAATCCGACTCGCTCTCGGCGCCGAAGAGATCATCACGCGCTTCCTGCGTCCGCTTATCGACCCCGCGCAGGAGAAAATTCCTCCCCTGCGTGAGCGCCGCCATCAGCGCCACGGAACGCACGCAGCCGTAATCCTGCGCGGCGAGAAACATCCGGGCGTAACGCGGATGCATCGGGAAGCGCAGCATGCGGCGGCCGATGTCTGTGATCGTGGCGGGAGGGGCTTTATGCCCCGACTGGGAACGCGCAACGTCGGGGCGTAAAGCCCCTCCCACCGGAGCGAGCGCTCCCAAGTCCTCCAGCAGCGTCTCGGCGCGTTCGAGGGCGCGGGCTTCGGGCTTTTCGAGCCAGGGAAAATGCTGGACGTCGTCGATGCCCGCGGCCTTGAGCGTCAACACGACCTCGGCGAGGTCGAGGCGCTTGACCTCCGGCAATTCCTGCAACGGCCGTTGCGCGTGTTCGCGCTCCGTCCACAACCGCAAACAAATGCCAGGAGCGGTTCGACCGGCGCGACCAGCACGCTGATCCGACGAAGCGACGGCAATTTTCTCGATTAACAGCGTGTTGATGCCGCGGTGTGGATCGTAGCGGGCAACGCGGGCGAGACCGCAATCCACCACCGCGGTGACACCGTCGATCGTGAGCGAGGTTTCGGCGACGTTGGTCGAGACGATGATTTTTCGCGTCTCGTAGCGGGCCACGGCGCGGTCCTGCTGCTCGGGCGGCAGTTCGCCATGGAGTGGAAAACACACGAAGCCGCGCAGCGCGTGCGAACCCTGGATTTCCTGCACCGTGCGGCTGATTTCAAAGGCCCCGGGCATGAACACGAGCAGATCGCCGGTCGTTTCCGCGGCGATGCGCTCGCACTCGCGCGCGGCGACGGACCAGACGGGATCGTGCTCGAAATTGACGGACTTCGGCAGGTATTCGATGCGGACCGGAAACATGCGGCCCTGCGACGTGAGCACGTCGCACGGCGCGAGGTAATCCTTGAGCATGGCCGCATCAAGCGTCGCGGACATGACGATGATCTTCAGGTCGGGCCGGCGCGTTTGCTGAATTTGCAGCGCGCGTGCGAGCGAGATATCGCCGTAGAGATGGCGCTCATGGAACTCGTCGAACACGATCGCGCTGATGCCGCGCAGGGACGCGTCGAACGACATTTGCCGGAGCAGAATACCCTCTGTGACAAAGCGGATCCGCGTCGCTGCGCTAACGCGTGAATCGAGGCGAATCTGGTAACCGACGACCTCACCGAGACGCGTGCCAACCTCCTCGGCGACGCGTTTGGCGAGCAGGCGCGCCGCCAACCGGCGCGGTTGGAGCACGACCACTTCGCCGCGGTCCCCAAGCAACCCGTGATTGAGCAGCATCTGCGGCACCTGGGTCGATTTGCCCGAGCCGGTTGGTGCCTGCACGATCAGTCGTCCGTGGGCGCGAACGGAGTCCACGAGCTTGGACTCGAGTTCGTAGATGGGAAGTTCGCGCGGAGCAGGCATGCGACGGAAAGCGTCGAGCAGTCGGCAAATTTCCGCCGTGGTCAACGCCGTTCAGCGCGGCGCGTTTGTCCGCTTCGCTCTCCGATCGCGCTAGACGAGTGCGCGAACTGCTGGGCGATTCGATCACGGGAGCTTCTAGTCATCCTCGACGCGCAGAGGGACCTGCGCGTTCACCCCGATCAATCCGCTCCGAGCGGGTGGCGGTCAACGCGCTCCACCGGAGGGACCGATCCTGAGCAGCATTTATCTCAGCCCGAACGGGAGACACATTTTCAGGGGCGCGGCGTGGCCGGGCGCGACGAGCTTGTCTTTTGAAGCGCGGCGTTTCGATTTGGTGCTCTTCGCCGCGAGCAAATGGCGGAAGCCCGGCGTGCGGCGCATCAGTTTGCCCGTCGAGGTGAGTTTGAACCGTTTGGCGACGGATTTCTTGGTCTTTTGCATAGTGAAAGAGACGCCGAAAGTATTCGCGCAGGCAGGTGAGCTAAATGAAACGCGAGCAAGGCGTCCGGCCCGCCGATGATGGGCGCGACGCTAGTCGCGCCACAAGGCGGGTCCGAAGCCCTGAATTTAAACCGGTCAGCGCGGACCAGTCTTGCGCCGCTCAAGCCGGAGCACTGGCTCCCGCAGTTTTTTCGTGCGCGCGGAGCGCGGACTCGCGGGTGGGTGTGGTGCGCATCGTCGTGGCACGGGTGCGCACGGGCGAGGCTTCCAACAACTCTTCGGCCGTCGCGACGGTATAGGTGATCTTGCGCTCGGCGATTTCGCGCAGCGCGGTGTCCTCGAAGGAGAGTTTTTCGAGCGACTCGATCAGCGGACGATGGCCGTGGCGGAGTTGCTTCACGCGTCGCGAGACGACGTTGACGAGAATGTAGGGATCATCGATGACTTTGGCGGCGTTCAGGACGTAGTCGTTTCTCATGAGTGGCGGGCGGTTCGGCGGAACGCGCAGAAGTGTTGGCGCGAGGGCTCGCGGTGGCAGGCGTGGATGGGCAATGGGAAATTCTAGGAGCGGTGACGACGCGTAGCGAAGTATATCCCGCCTCATGCAGCTCCACTCGGTTAATCGGTTCGCGGGCCACGCGTTTCGGACGATTATAGTCAGGCTAACCGGAAGGCGCGCGAGGTTTCGCCGCTGCGTCCCGCCTGTCCCGGTCCGCAAGCGCCGGGCATGGGCGGTTTTTAAATAACCTATCTCGTTCTCGGACAAGGCGAGGGCGGTCGCGATCAAGCGATACATTGTGACCACGGCGAATACGTGCGAAATTGACCCGTGAAAATCCCGTCCCAGGCGAACCATGGCCGTCTCCTTCCCCAGGGCGAGACGCACAAACCCCGACGGGAATCGACCGTGTTCGGTGAGAACGACCGCCGCGCGCAACATTGCGCCGGGCGAATCAAGACGGCCGGAAGCGGCTCGAAACCGGCGTCGTCGCGGGCGCAAACGCGGCTGCGCGCCGCGAAAGAAAGTTGGGAAAACGAGGGTGGCGCGGTGCGTCGCGTCCCCGCGTTTTCCTCCCCAGTCCTGCGCTGATCGACCCTTGTTCGGTGCAAGGCCCCCCTTCGTCCGCAAAGCGGCGAGACAATCATGACCATTCGGAAAAACATTCGTTCGCCACGGAAAGACATCTCCCCTGCGACGCCCTCCGCCGCATTTCCGATTGTCGGCATCGGCGCGTCCGCCGGCGGGCTCGAGGCATTCACCCAACTGCTCACGCATCTCCCGACCGATACCGGCTGTGGATTCGTGTTCGTGCAGCACCTCGACCCGCAACACGAAAGCGAACTTACGGCGATCCTCGCGCGCAGCACGAAGATGCCGGTGCACGAAGTCACGGACCGACTCCAAATCAAACCGGATCACGTTTACGTCATCCCACCGAACAAGACCCTCGGCATCACCCACGGCTTCCTGGAACTCGACGCCCGTCCGGCCAACGGAGCGCCTCACCATTCGATCGACGCGTTTTTCGAAGCGCTCGCGCAGGACCAGCAAGCGTGCGCCATCGGCGTCGTGCTGTCCGGCAGCGCGACGGACGGCACCCTTGGCCTCGAAATGATCCGCGCGGAAGGCGGACTGACGTTTGCGCAGGATAACTCGGCGCGTTACGATTCGATGCCGCGAAGCGCGATCGCCGCCGGCTGCGTTGATTTCGTCCTGCCGCCCGCCGGCATCGCGGCGGAGATCGCCCGGATCGCGCAGCATCCGCAGGTCGCCAAGTCAAACGCCGCCGCCGGGAGACTCCCGCGCGCAGCGCTGTCCGACGCTCCGCCCATTGTCCGTCGAACGCCAACTTCGACGCTCGGCGGCCCCGTCCCCGCGGTCGCGGACCACGCCGAATTGGGTTACGAAAAAATTCTGCGCCTGCTGTTCAAGCATTACGCCGTCGATTTCTCCCTCTACAAAGTCCCGACGATCGAGCGGCGCATCGCCCGGCGCATGGTGCTCTGCCATCAGAACACGATGGAGCAATACGGGCAGTTTCTCGTCGATCATCCCGGCGAACTGGACCCGCTGTTCGCCGACGTGCTGATTAATGTCACGGGTTTCTTCCGGAACCCCGCGGCCTTCGAAGCCATCAGCCGGGATATTTTCCCGGCGTTGCTCGCCGCCAGTTCCGACGAGCCCGTGCGCCTCTGGGTGCTCGGCTGTTCGACGGGACAGGAAGCGTATTCGCTGGCGATGGCTTTCGCGGAGGTGGCGGAAAGCTGGCCGCGCCCTCGTCGGCTGCAGGTCTTCGCCACCGATCTCAGCGAAGCGATGCTGGAAAAGGCGCGCCACGGATTCTATTCGCGCGCCAGCGTGCGGAACCTGTCACCGGAACGCTTAAGACGATTCTTCGTCGAGGAGGAAGGCGGCTACCGGATCAACAAGGCGCTGCGGGAACAGGTCGTGTTTGCGCGGCAGAATCTGCTCAGCGACCCGCCGTTCTCGCGGCTGGACCTGATCAGCTGCCGCAACCTGCTGATCTACCTCGACGCTGGGCTGCAGCAGAAAATCATGCCGACCTTTCACTACGCGCTGAAGCCCGGCGGCTTTCTTTTTCTGGGGGCTTCCGAGTCGGTGGGCCGCTTCGTCGATCTCTTCGAGCCGGTGAATCAGCAATTGCGCCTTTACACCAAAAAGACGGCACCGGCGGCTTTCCATCTCCCCGAAAAAGGCGATGGCACCCGCCCGGAAGTGCGCTTGCGCTCCGCCACCGCAGTCGCGCACCGCGGCCACCCGGCGCGCGGCGCCGCGCGGGACGTCCGGAGCGATCTCGAGGCCCAGCGCGAGGCCGACCGCGTCACGACCAACCAGTTCGCCCCACCCGCAGTGCTGATCGACGCCGAGCGACAAATTCTCCAGTTTCGCGGGGCGACCGGCGCCTTTTTCAAGGCACCCACCGGCAAGGCCAGCTTCGATGTGCTCAAGATGGCACGCGACGGATTGATGATCCCATTGCGCGTCGCGCTGAACGAGGCGGAAAAAACCGAACGCCCCTTCCGGAAGGAGAACGTCGTCGTGACCGCCGAAGACGGGCCACGCAAAGTTCACCTCGACGTCGTGCCGCTGAACAACCTGCGCGCGCGCTGCTTTCTGGTGCTGTTCACGAACGCGGAAATCTCCGGCGAGCCAGTCGCCCGGCGCAGCGAACTGCGGCACCCGTCCGCCCCGGCGGACGAAATGGCGGAACGCCTCCGCGACCTCGAACAGGAACTCGCCGAGACGCGACAATACCTGCAGAGCGTCCAGGAACAAGAGGAGAGTGCGCACGAGGAACTCGAAGCCGCCAACGCCGAGGGCCAATCGGCCAACGAGGAGTTGCAGAGCCTCAACGAGGAACTCGAAACCTCGAAGGAAGAACTCCAATCGACCAACGAGGAGCTGACCACCGTCAACGAGGAGATGGTCAACCGGAACGCTGAACTGAACCTGCTCAACAGCGATCTCACGAATCTCCAAGCCTCGCTCAAGCTGCCGATCGTGCTGCTCGGGCGCGACCTCACCGTTCGCCGCTTCAGCGTGCAGGCCGGGGAGCAACTCGGCCTACAGGCCACGGACCTCGGGCATCGGCTCGACAGCGGTCGTCAGAACCGGCTGCTCCCGGGGCTCAGCCAGGTCGTCGCGGGCGTCATCGACCGCGGCGAAGAATTCACCTGCGAGGTGCAGGACCAACGCGGTCGCTGGCAGTCGTTGCGCGTGCGGCCCTACCTCAACGCGAGCAACCAAGCGGACGGCGCCGTGCTGGCCGTGTTCGACATCGACATCCTCAAGCGCACCGAAGCCAGCATCGCCGCCGAACGCGAGCACGCGGAAGCGATCATCCGCACGGTGCCGAATCCGCTGCTCATTCTGACCGCCGACCTGCGCGTGCAGTTCGCGAACGATGCTTTCTACCGCGTTTTTCGCCTCGCTCCTGCCGAGGTCACGGGCCGCCCGATGCTCGAACTCGATGGCGACGCGTTCGACTTGCCGCGTCTGCGGGAACTGCTGGAGGGCATCATTCCGCGCAACAGTTCGTTCAACGAATTCGAAGTGACGCACGATTTTCCCCGGCTCGGCCCACGATCGTTGCTCGTCGATGGCCGCGTGCTCAAAGCGCTCGACACTCGTCCGAGCGAAATCCTCGTCGGCGTCCAGGACATCACCGAAATGCTCGCTTTCCAAATCGGCCTGCGCCGCTCGGAACTGCGCTATCGCCGCCTGTTCGAGGCCTCACAGGACGGCGTGCTGCTGGTCGATCCGACGACGCGCCAGATCGTGGACGCGAATCCCTTCATGACCGCGCTGCTCGGTTACACGCACGACGAACTGTGCGGGAAGGAGCTGTTCGAGATCGGTCTCCTCGCCGATGCCGCCGCGAGCGAGGCGGCGTTTCTCGAACTGCGGAAGAAGGGTTCGATCCGCTACGAGGATTTGCCGCTGCAGAAAAAATCCGGTGAGCGCCGCGAGGTGGAGTTCGTCAGCACCCTCTACTCCGAACTGGAGGACAGCATTATCCAGTGCAACATCCGCGACATCACGGATCGCAAGCGCACGTCGCGCCGGTTGAAGGAGAAGGCGCGGCTGCTCGATCTCACGAAGGACGCGATCATCGTGCGCGACCGCGGCGACAACATCACGCTCTGGAACAAGGGAGCCGAGGTGCTCTTCGGCTGGGATGCCCGAGAAGCAATCGGCCAGCACCTGCACACCCTGTTGCAGACGGAATTTCCGAAGCCGATGGCCGAGATCGTCGCGCAAATCGAACGCGAAGCACGGTTCAGTGGCGAGGTGACGCAAATCGCCCGCGACGGTCGGCGCATCCCGTCGCTCTGCCGCTGGGTGTTGGATCGCGATACGGATTCGATTCTCACCTCCTACACCGACCTTTCTGAATTTCACCAAATGCGCAGCGCAATCCGCGAGGGCGAAGAGCGCTACCGCTCGCTCTTCAACTCGATCGACGAGGGTTTCTGCATCATCGAGGTCCTGTTCGACGAGCAGGGGGAAGCCAACGATTACGTCTTTCTCGAGACTAATCCCGCCTTCGAAAAGCAAAGCGGTCTGGCGAACGCCGTGGGCAAGCGGATGGGCGAACTCGCACCCGACCACGAGAGTCACTGGTTCAAGGTTTACGGCACGGTCGCGCTCACCGGAAAACCCGAGCGGCTTGAAGCGGAGTCGCGGGCGCTCCATCGCTGGTTCAACGTTTACGCCATCCGGCTCGGCGGTCCAGAGAGCCGAAAGGTCGGCTTGCTTTTCACCGACGTGACCGAGCGGCGGCAAAATGAAATCGCGCTGCACGAGGCGCAGGCGCGGCTGTCGAATCGCGCCTTACAACTCGAATCCCTCGTCGAAGAACGGACGATGGAACTCACCGCCACCAACAAGCAGCTCGAGGCGTTCGTCTATTCGATCGCCCACGATCTGCGGGCGCCGCTGCGTGCAATGCAGGTTTTTTCGAGCATGTTGATCGAGGAAACCGCGACGCTCGGCGACACGGCGAAAGATTACGCGCGACGGGTCAACAAATCCGCGAGCTTTCTCGACGCGCTGCTCCGCGACCTGCTCGCCTTCAGCCGAGTGAGCCAGGAACGCGTCGAGTATTCGGCCGTGAAACTCGACGACGTCATCGAGGCCGCCCTCTCGCTGTTGAGCGAGGAAATCAAGCGCACCGGTGCCAGCGTGGAGCGCGCGGACGGCTGGCCCGTCGTCCTCGCGCACGATCCGACGCTCACGCAGGTGCTGCTCAACTTGTTGAGCAATGCGCTGAAATTCGTGCGCCCAGGTGAACCGCCATCGATTCGGCTCTGGTCCGAGATCCAGGGTCAGCGGGTGCGGGTGTGGGTGGAGGATCTTGGCATCGGCATCGATGCCGCCCATCGCGAGCAAGTATTCCGGTTGTTCAACCGACTGAACGGCAACACGTATCCGGGCACGGGCGTCGGACTCGCGATCGTCCAAAAAGCGCTCCAACGCATGGGCGGACATATCGGCATCGAGTCGGACGCCAACGGAACGCGCTTCTGGTTCGAACTGCCGCACGCGGCTGCCGCCCCACGCCCATGACTGGTGAGACCATTCTCTTGGTGGACGACGGGGAAGACGACCGCTTCTTCATGCGCACCGCGTGTGCCGCGGCGAAGTTCACCAGTCCGTTGCAGGAAGTGAACGACGGCGAGGAAGCGATCGCCTACTTCCAAGGGGTCGGAAAATATTCCGACCGAAAACTGTTCCCGCTGCCAGCCGTGGTCCTGCTCGACCTGAACATGCCGCGCAAAAACGGTTTCGACGTGCTGACCTGGGTGCGCGCGTACGAGGGGCTGCGACGGTTGAGCATCATCGTCATGTCCGCGTCGCAGCGCGAAGACGACATCAGTCGCGCGTTCGACCTCGGCGCGACCGCGTATCTCGTCAAGCCCGGCACACTGCCGGAATTGGTGGAGATGATGAGCTCGCTGCGCGCTTGGCTGCGGTTCAATCATTTCCCCCCGCTGAACCGCTCGGTGAAGACCCGCGCCTGACGGACAGCGCCGCGGGGCGGTGAATAACTCGCCAACAAGTGCGACGGCCCAAGTTGTTCACCACAATATCGGTGAGCAACTTGGTGGTAAGAACCGGTGGACTTCCGAGCGGTGCGGCAGCACTTTCTCCGATGTTCCTTGATAGAACAGTCGAGAGCACGGCGGCATGAAAAACCCGCCGAGGGCGCGACTGGGATACGCCCGGGCAACCGGGGAAAGGTCGGTCGCAGCTGGTGCGGTCGGTCCCTGCAGGGCGCAAGCCGGGCAGGCATATATCACCAGTTCCTCTGGAACGGTTTCGCAACCGATCCAGTTCTGGACGGCGCAAGTCGTCTGGATATGCGATATAGGAGCTGTGCGGCGAGGCGCGATTTAGAAACCGCGTCCCAGCCGAGTCAGATCCGTGGGCCAGTTTCGGGCTCTCGGATCGAGGCAGTTACCCAGAGGGTTATGGCTGCTACTGCACGACCAGAACGCGGCGATTCATCGGGAGCGAGCAATCCCTCCGAAAGACCCAGCTGACGCAATCGGCTCGGTCGCAAAGGTGAGTCACAGCGTGGAGCGGCGCGGGATGGCAACAACCCGCCAGCCTTCCAAGAT
>PNJQ01000052.1 GCA_013821985.1 Opitutus sp. | reverse complement strand
AGCCCACTCGCACCGCGCACGATCGACCTCACGTTCAACGGCACCGCGGGTCAGAGCTTCGGCACGTTCCTCGTGCCCGGGGTGCGCCTTACGCTCACCGGCGAGGCGAACGATTACGTCGGCAAGGGCATGAGCGGCGGTGAAATCGTCATCCGCCCGCGCGGCGACGAACTCTTCGCGTGGGAAACGAACGTCCTCATCGGCAACACCTGCCTCTACGGCGCAACGGGCGGCTTGCTCTTCGCGGCGGGGTGGGCGGGCGAGCGCTTCGCCGTGCGCAACTCCGGCGCGACCGCGGTCGTCGAAGGCGTGGGCGACCACGGCTGCGAATACATGACGCGCGGCACGATCGTGATTCTCGGCCGCACCGGGCTCAATTTCGCCGCGGGCATGAGCGGCGGACTCGCGTTCGTGTTCGACGAGCGCGGCGTGCTGCCGAACCGTTTCAATCCGCAGATGGTTTCGCTCGAGCGGTTCGAAAACGCCGACGAAAGCGAATCCTTGCGCCAACTGATCACCGCGCACGCGGAGGCAACCGACAGCCCGCACGCGCAGCGCGTCCTCGCCGCGTGGAGCGAGTCGCTGAAGAAGTTCTGGAAGGTCGTCCCGCATCCGCCGACCGCGGATGCACCGAAGGCGTTCTATCAATTCCAGGAAATTGCCGCCGCCAAATCCACGGTCCGAACCGCGCTTGTTTCCTGAAAGCAGCGTCCGCCCCGGTCGCGGATCGCAAGGGGCCTCGCCGCGCGAGGGCGCGGTGCATTCGCCGCGGCATTCGCGCAGTGGAGATTGAACGTGCGACGTTGCCGGCAAACCGGCGGCGCGACGGGCGATGCGCCCGCAGTTGTGTCATCAAATCGAGCCGCAGTGTCATAGCGCGAATCTTGGCCGATGGGGTGCTGAGAAGAGCGCGACGGGCGCAGTTCCTTGCTGCGCCGCACCACGCCACCCAACACCGCACCCACCTCGCATGAAAAAGTTCCTGCTGGCCGTCGTCGCACTCGCGTGCGCTTTCTCCGGCCTCCGCGCGGAGGAAACCAAATCCTCCTATTCCATCACCGCCGATTTCTTCTATGTCTCGGAATACGTTTTCCGCGGTATTGAGCAGCAGGACGCGGCGTTTCAACCGGCGGTGACCTTCACCAGGGACACGCTCGCGCTCGGCGTGTGGACCAGTCAGGCGGTGAAGAACAAATCCGCGGTGTGGGCACAGGGCAGCGAAATCGATCTCTGGGGCACCTACGGCGTGAAGCTCACCGAGAGCATCACCGCTACTTTCGGTGGCACCTATTATCTTTATCCGTCGGCGCGTCCGTCGCTCAGCGAGCCGGACAAGACTTACGAACTCAGCGCCGGGCTTTCCGCGCCGCTCGGCCCGCTCACGGGCAGCGCAACTTACTTCAAGGACTTCGTGCTCAAGTCGAACACGTTTCAGTTCGGCCTCGGCTACTCGATCCCGCTGCCGGAGGAGAAGGGCTCGGTCGATTTCGCGGGCACGTATGCCTTTAACGATATCGGCGATGGCGACGGAGATCTGCCCGGCACCGCCGGCTTCGACTACCGTTACTACGCGCTGTCGGCCACGCTCGCCTACGAGCTCACCGCGACGGCGACGCTGAAGCTCGGAGCGACTTATACCGGCGTGAGCAAAATTCCCGGCGCGCCCAAAAATCTCGTCTTTTCGGTCGGTGTCACAGCCGGCCTTTAAACAACAGAACGCATAGCAGAATGGGAGCCGGCCGCGCCCTCGGGGGCGCGGCCGGTTTTGCGCGGGCGCGAGTGGCGTTGTAGGACCGCTGGCGAGCGGCGTCTGTTCAACTCTCGCGTCTCGCCCGGCGGGAGTCCTTGTCGCCGCCGGGACGGCGGCGACCACCTCGAACCACGTCGGCGGGAAAAAATCCTGTCATTGCGGGTATTTTCTGAAGAACACACTGGCGGCGGGCGGCGCGATTCGTTCGTTTCTTCGCTCCACATGAAACCACGCAAGGTCGCCATTCTCACCGCCGGTGGGCTCGCTCCGTGTTTGAGCGCCGCCGTCGGCGAGTTGATCCAGCAATATTCCGAAGCCTCGCCCGACACGGAGTTGATCTGCTACCGGTCGGGCTACAAGGGCCTGCTGCAGGGCGACTCGATCCAAGTCACCCCGGATATGCGCGCGCAGGCGGGGATATTGCGGCGCTACGGCGGTAGTCCGATCGGCAACAGCCGCGTGCGCCTCACCAATGTCGATGACTGCGTGAAGCGCGGACTCGTGAAGCCTGGCCAGGATCCGCGTGCCGTCGCGGCCAAGCAGCTCAAGAAAGACAAGGTCGATGTGCTCCACACCATCGGCGGCGACGACACCAACACCGCGGCAGCCGATCTCGCCGCCTACCTGAAGAAGAACGGCTACGACCTCACCGTCATCGGCCTGCCGAAGACGATCGACAACGACATCATGCCCGTCCGCCAAAGCCTCGGCGCGTGGACCGCGGCGGAGCAGGGCGCGAAATTTTTCCAAAATGTCGTGAGCGAGCACGGCGCGAGTTCGCGGATGCTCATCATTCACGAAATCATGGGCCGCCACTCCGGCTGGCTCACTGCTGCGACGACGCGTGATTATTTTCGCTTCGTCGATGCCGGGCTCTTCGTTCCCGGACTCGGACACAAGGAGGAGAGCTGGAGTGTCCACGGTGTTTATCTGCCCGAAATGGAGTTCGACCTGCCCGCCGAGGCCGAACGCTTGCGCAGCGTGATCGATCGTCTCGGCAACGTGAACCTCTTCGTCAGCGAAGGTGCGTCCGTCGAGACCGTGATCGCCGAGATGACCGCGCGCGGTGAACCGATCGAGCGCGACCCGTTCGGCCACGTGAAACTCGACAAAATCAACGTCGGCGCGTGGTTCGGCAAACGCTTCGCGACGATGATTGGCGCCGAGAAGGTGCTGGTGCAGAAGAGCGGTTATTTCGCCCGCTCCGCGCCAGCCAACGACGCCGACCTCGTGCTCATCGGCCGCTGTGTCGAACACGCCGTCGAGTGCGCGCTGCGCGGCGAGTCCGGTCTCATCGGCGAGGATGAGAACGACAGCGGCCGCTTGCGTCCCATCGAGTTTTCGCGCGTGAAGGGCGGCAAGGAATTCGACGTGCGCACGCGCTGGTTCCAGGAATTGCTCGTCCGCACCGGCCAAAAATCCGCCCGCAAGCGCAAGGCGTCCTGACGGACCTTTCGCGGCAGGATTCCGAGGTGGGCGTGGCCGTTCCGGCGGCGCCAAAACGTTGACCGCGGCGCGGTTCGTGTCGCCGACGGGACGTCGGCGACCACCTTCAATTCACCGCGGCCGTCGCGTCGCGCGACTCGCCGGGTGAGGGCACCCGGCCCACCAGGGTGAAAATCCGCGGTCGTATTTCATAAATCAGCGTCATCCGTCCGGGAATTTCCCGCAAAATTGAACGGGAGAGTTGCGCAGCGGTCCAACAGGCGCACACCTTTCAGTTCAAATGCCTCGCCACCATTTCCGCCGCCTTGCGCTCATTCTCACCACGTTCCTCGTTGCCTTCCTCGGCGCGCACGGCGCGACGTGGGTCCTCGTCAACGGCGACCGCTTGAACGGCAAGCTCGTCAAAGAGACCGACGCGGCGATCGAGATCGAACACCCGCAGCTCGGCCGCATGACGATTCCGCGGACCGGTTTGCAGGGCGCTACGACGGATTCCACCCTGGCGGTCGCGCAGGTTTCGGCCGCCCCCTTGCCCTCGTCCGGGACGCCGGCCGCAAAAGCCACGCCGACGGTCGCATCGCGCCCGCAATGGACGCGGCAAATCGAGTTCGGCCTGGTCATGCAGGAGGGCGCGAAAACCACGCGCGACCTCAGTCTGCGCGGGCAGGTGGAAGGCCGGCTCGGCTCGAACAGCCTGCGGGGCACGGCGCGCGTATTGCGCTCCGAATCGGAAGGGGTCGTGACGAGAAACCGCGACGAGGCGGACTTCCGCTGGCGCCATGATTTCAACCGGCGGACATTCGCGCAGGCACTGACGAACTACAACGCGGACGATATCCGCAACATCGACTACAGCATCGAGCAGCAGCTCGGCGGCGGTTACCGTCTCGTCGATCGCGAGCGGCAGAAGATGAACGTCGGCCTTGGCGCGGTGTTCCAGTGGCAGGCGCGCAAGGGTTATGACGACAACGCCGTGCTCCTCGGCTCCCTGTTTCAGGATTACGCGTTCTCCTGGAACGACCGTTTCAAGGTCACGCAGGAATCGTCGCTGCAATTCGCCGACGAACCGCCCGCGATCCTGCGCAATTCCGCGACGCCCGCGTCGGCGCCCAGCGACGGCAACTATCGTTTCAAGTTCAACACCGCGCTCCAAAGCAAGATGACTGACCAGGTGTCGCTCAATCTTCGTTTCGAATACGACTACGACCATTCGATCTCCGAACCGGTGTTGCGTTCGGATTCGCGCCTGACGACGTCGCTCGGTTACGCGTGGTGAGGGGGAAGCGCACCGGTGCGCCCGGCCTTCTGGCATCGAGGCTCCTCCGTTCGATCGGTTTTGCTCAGTCTGGGTTAGCGCAGATCACTCGCACCAGCCGCCGCGTGCCGCGCCGTAACCCGGTGCAACCGCGGGTCGTCTTGCGGTTAACCGGCCGCCGCCATCGGGATTTTCCCCGTTGGGTTCGGCATTGCCGGGGCACAAAGCGGACGCTAACTAGTCAAACGTCATTCTCATGCGATCGCTTCCCCTCCTCGCATTTCTCGCTGCCACCGCGACGGCCCAGCCCACGCCGCCGTCGTTGCAGAACCTGATCGCGAATTCCCCTTTTGGCTCCGCCAACCAAGCCTCCGGCGCACCGACGGCCAACACGCCATTGGAATTTCGCGGCACGTTCGTGGACAACGGCGAGCGCTTCTTCAGCATCCTCGACACTGCTTCGCGCCGGGCCGAATGGGTATCGTTGAACGAGTCCGGCCGGCCGTTCCTTGTGAAAAATTACGATCCCGAGAAGGAATCGATCACACTCGAATTCCAGGGCCGCGCGATGGATTTGAAGCTGCACAGCGCGCGTGTCACCGCGATGCCGATGCCACAGCCGGCGATGGTCAACAACTCCGGCGCGCCGCAAGTCGGTGGAGGCGGGGCGCAGGTTCGCCCGGGCCCGCAGCCGACCACCACGGAGGCGCAGCGCCTCGCGCAAGTTGCCGAGGAGATTCGCCGCCGCCGCGCCCTGCGCCAGCAAGCGCAGCAGGGCAACCAGCCGGTGTCGCCGATCCCGGTGCCGCCGCAACCGCCTTCCAATTCACCCCAGCCTCGTTGATATGAATTCCCGCTCCGCGTTCACCCTCCTCGAAATTCTCGTCACGCTCGCGATCATCGGCCTGCTGGCCGGCCTCGCGATCAGCAACAGCGACAAAATTTTCGGCCAAAGCCAGGAGGCCGTGGCCCGGATCTTCGTGCGCGACTCGCTCAAGACCGCGCTCACGCGCTACCGCATCGACCTCGGCGATTACCCGACCACGACGGAGGGCCTCGCCGCGTTGACGACCGCGCCGGCCAACAAGAGCGACCGCTGGCGCGGCCCCTACGCCGAAGGGCCCGGCGGCAAATTGCCCACCGACCCGTGGGGCGAGCCGTATCGCTATCGCTATCCGGGCACGAAAAATAAGGGCGGTTACGATCTCTACTCGGTGGGGGCGGACAAGGCCGACGGCACCGAGGACGACATCGGGAATTGGTGAAGCTCGTCGCGCCACGGGCCGCGCGGCGCCTGCCTTGCATGATTTCGATTGATGCCGTCGCGAACCAGGGTGGGCGGGCAGCTCCCTCTGCCCGCTGCGCCGCGTCCGCCGGTCCGGTCCGCATCTCTTCGAAGGTGCGCGCGCGCGCATGGACCCACCGGTCCCGCCGCGCCTTCACGCTCGTCGAAGTTCTCCTCGTCCTCGCGCTGCTCGCCCTGATCGGCACGCTCTTGATCCCCGGGGTCAACTCCATGCTCGCCGCGATGAACGATCGCGGCACGGAGCAACTCGCCAGCGAAGCGATCCTCGCGGCGCGCGGCGAGGCGCTCGAAACCTGCCGCACGGTCGAGCTGCGTTTCGATGCCGATAAGCGCGAACTCGTTTGGGGCGCCGCCGGCACGCGCACCGACCCGCTGCCGCTCGGCACCAGCCTCGAATTGCTGCCGATGGCGGCGGGCGGAAACATTTTACTCGGCGGCCAGCTCGCTGAAGCACAGGAGCCGTTGCGGCGTGTGCGTTTTTTCCCGGACGGCACGTGCGACGCGTTCCGTCTTCGCGTGAAGGAAACCGAATCCGCCACGCCGCGACTCTATGTCATCGACCCATGGACGTGTGCGGTGAACCCGGTGGCACCGAAATCCTGAGCGACAATCCGAGCCGCCATGATACTCCACCGCCCACTTTCGTTTTGTAGGAGCCTGCTTGCAGGCGAATTGGATATTCGAAAGCGAGGGAGGTTGTCGCGTGTCTTGAATCGCCTGCAAGCAGGCTCCTACAATTTCGATTCGAACGCAGGGCCGAGTCGCCTGACGACGCTGCATCCGGTGCCAGAGGTGAGCAGCGAGGTTTCGACTGCTTGTTCGCGTGGCGCGTTCACGCTGATCGAAGTTCTCATCAGCCTCGCGATCCTTGGGCTTGCCGCGATCGTGCTCGGCGCGGCCTATGCGAACACGCTCGAAGCGCACCGTGCCATTGCCGCACGCGCGGCCGCCGGCGCGCCGGTGGATTTCCTGCGCGAGGTCGTGTTGAACGAACCCGAACGCGACAAAGTCGAAAAAGGCGGCGATCTCTCGTTGCCGGACAACCGCCGTCTGCGCTGGGAGGCGAAGATCGAAGAGGCGGTCGTGCCGGATTTGTTCCAAGTCGTGATTCAAGGCCGCGTGGACGGAGAAGCGAACCGCCCCGCGGAAGAATTTTCGCAGACGCTGATGCTGCTGCGGCCGACGTGGTCCGACGCGTCGCGGCGCGAGCAGCTGCGGAGCGAGTGGCGTGCCAGCCGGCCGCAGGAGGAGAAAAAGTGAGGGCGCGGCCCGCCATGGGATCGGTGCGGACAAACCCTGGGGACGCGGCGCGCGCGTTTACGCTGATCGAGACGCTCCTCGCCGCCGCGTTGATGGGCGGACTGCTGCTCGCATTGAACTTTTTCGTGTTTTCGATGGCAGACATCTGGGGGCAGGGCGCCGAGCGCCGGCTGTTCGAGCAGCACGTGCGCGCCGTGACGCGCGAGGTGGAGAGTCTGCTCCGCACCGCAGCGCTGCCGCCGTTACTCAACGATCCGCCGATCTTCGCGCGCGAGATCCGGCTCGACGACGGGCGGCGCGTGTCGCCGCTCACGTTCGAGTTGCCGGAAGGCACGCCGCGCCTCCCCTGGCCGGAGACGGCGTTGCCCGACGTCGTGTGCTCGCTCGTGCAGCAGGACGGCAAGGGCTTGATGCTCTATTGGCAGTCGCGGCTGGAAGAAAAATTCGACGAGGCCGCGCCACGCGCGTTCATGCTCTCGCCATTCGGCGCCGGTCTCACCTACGAATACAATGAGTCCGACGGCGCCGTATGGCGCACCTATGACCAGTTGCAGCGCACGCCGGCGGGGGCGTGGAGCGTGCCGGGCCGGCTGCGCCTGAAATTCATCCATGGCAAAATGCAGGTCGAAACCACCGTGGTGCTGCCGCCGTCACCCGGACCGTTGCCGCATTTCTGATGAACGCGCGTCAAGATTTCCGCCCGACCGTGGCCCGCGAACGCGGCGCCGTCATCGTTCTCGTGCTCGTCACGTTGTTGCTCGCGGCGTTTTTGCTCACGGCGTTCATCCGGCGCAGCGGCACCGAACTGCTCGCGGACGCGCGCGGAGCGCAGCAGAAGGAGCTGCGCGCCGAAGCCTACTCGGCGCTCGAGACGACGCTGGCCGTGCTGGCGGATTACCGTGCAGCCGAGGGGGCGTTGCGCAGTCCGGCGGAAAATTGGGGCGAGCCGCTGCTCGATACCGGCTACGTGCCCTCGAACGGCCGCGAGGTGGAAATTTCCTTCGAGGACGAGTCGGCCAAGCTTTCGCTGCCCACCGCGAGCGAGACCGAATTGCAGACGATGATGGAATTTTCCGGCGTGGAACGGAACGAAGCGGAGCGCCTCAGCGGGGCGTTGCACGCGTGGATTCGCGAGGCGCCGGCGGAGGCGGCGATCGATCTCGATGCGCCGGACTACAGCCGCGCCGATCCCGCGTATCAGCCGGCGCATCGGGCGCTGCGGTCATGGCGCGAGCTCGCGGCGGTCGAGATGGATCGGCACGTGTTTTTCGACGAGGACGGCCGGCCGACGGCGGTGCTCGAAGCGTTCGCGCGCGAGGTGTCCTTGCATTCGTTTCAAAAGGTGAATCTCAACTCCGCGCGTGCCGGCGTGCTGACCGCGCTTGGGCTCGGCGCGGGTGAAGTGCAGTCGCTCGCCACTTATCGCGAGCGGCCGAAGCCCCAGGGCGAGAACGGTGTGTTTCGCTCGCTGACCGAAGCGGGCACGGTCATGGGCGCGTCGATCACCGGCGAAAAATTCGGCACGAACATCGAGGTGTTGCGCGTCAACGTCACGGTGCGGCAGGGCGCGATCGCGTATCGATTGTCCACCGTCGTGGCCGCAAGCACGGGCGCGCGCACGCCGCAGCCCCGCCGCGAGCAGCCGACGGCGTCCGGCGGCAATGGGGCGACCACCTCCCCCGCGCCGGAACGTAAAATGTTGAACTACCCGTTTGCCGTGTTGGAAATCAGAGAGGACACTGAACCAATCACCCCGCTTCCGAGTCCCATCGACTGACATGCCCGCCAGCCCCGAAACTGCGATCCCGACTGCCGCTTCCGCGGACGAGCCCGTGTTGCTCGGAGCGGAGGCGTTTTTCGTCCGGCGCGTCGCACTCGATCCGGCGACCGATGCGGCCGGGCAGGTGGAGATCGCGCTCGAAGCCAGCGCACCCTTCGCCGTGGCACAGTTGTTCTACGGTTTTCTGCGGGCCGCAGATGGGAAAAGCGCGCTGGTCTTCGCCACGCATCGCCGGCGTTTCGCGGCCGAAAGCTGGGACGGTGCGTCCGCCGTGCTACCGAACCTCGTCGCGCTGCTCGGTGAGCCCCCGAGTGCAGGAAAGATCCGCGTCTGGCGGCGCAACGAAACCGTTGTCGCGGCGGCGTGGGACGGCGCGGGAGAATTGCCGGCGTTCGTGCTCGGCCGGGCCGGCGAGGAATCCGCGCGCGACGAACTCGTCGCCGAACTCGTTCGTCGGTTGGGGCGCGACGCGGCGGTGGAGGATTTTTCCGGCGAAGTTACGACCGAACCACTCAAGTCGGGCGGACTGCAATTCACGCTGGGGAACGGCGGCGGCGGACGGAGCGTGACATCGCGTTTCACCGGGGAAGCGATCGAGACGATGGATGTGCGCGACAAGGCCGTGCTGGCCGAGCGGCGCTCCGCGCAACAGCGCGACAAGTTGCTCTGGCGCGTGCTCCAGACCGCCGTGGGCGGATTGCTTTTGGCCGGTCTGCTCGAACTCGGCATGGTCGCGGGTGGCGTGTTGCTCCGCCAGCAACGCGAGGCGCAGGCGCAGGTGGCGCCGGAGGTGGAGCGCATCCAAACCGCGCAGTCGCTCGGCACGCGCATCGAGGAGATGTCGCGCCGCCGGCTGCGGCCGTTCGAAATGCTCGCGGTGTTGAACGCGGTGCGCCCGAGCGGCGTGTTGTTCACGCGCAGCGTGACGAGCGGGCAGGGGAGCATCGAGATCGAGGGCCAGACGGCGAACGCCGACAGCGTCGGCGCGTTTGAATCGGCGCTGCGCGCGCTGCCGTCGATCGAAACGCTCGAGGTGCGCGACCTGCGATTGCGTGATGGACTGACCACTTTCCAACTGGCCGCGACTTTTCGCGAAGGCTCGCTCGCGAGTGTGGCCGGCACGACCGCGTCCGCTGCGCCGGCCGGACAACCCGGAGGGGCGAAGTGAGACGCTACTTCTTCACCCGCACGATGCGCGAGAAGGCGCTGCTTGTGGCATTCGTCAGCATGGCGTCGCTCGCGTGGCTGATCAGCGCGATCGGCCGCGGTCGCATCATGGCGCAGGAAGCGCGCTCGGCCGCCGTGGCCGGCGAGGAACAGCAGCAGTGGTTGAGCAACAAAGCCGACATCGAGGCCAAGGCCGCGAGCGCTACGGCGCAGCTTGACGCGGCGAAGACACTCAACGGCGCGCGGCTGATCGGGGAATTGAACTCGCTCGCGGGACAGGCGGGGTTGGCGCCGGAAGTTTCCGGTCAGCGCACGGAGCGCACGACGCAATTCGCGTTTCATTCCGCCCAGATCAGCTTCCGCCGCGCCGATATGGGGGCGCTGGTGCGATTCTACGAAGAGATTGCGAAGCGCTCGCCGTATATCGGGCTCGAGCAGGTCTCGCTGGCGATCGATCGCGGCGCGCCGGGCACGGTCAATGCGACGTTCCGCGTCGTGGCGGCGGAGTTGCAGCGCTAAAACGGAAGCGGAGGCGCGCCCGCCTGGAGCGACGCGCGCCGACGTCAATCGCGGTCCTGCGGTTACGACGAATCTGTGAAATCATGCGGTCGGCACTTCCGGGCTTGAGGCGGGGCGCGGTTTCCGGAACACCTGCGGGCGTGAAACGGGCCCTCGGTGCGTGGTGCGGCGTGTTGGTCCTCGCGTTCGCCAGTGCGGCCGACGGAACCGCGGCGGTGTCGCCCAACGCCAGCCTGACGGCCGACCAGCACGCGTCGCGCTTTCTCGCGCAGGCGACCTTTGGCCCCACGACTGAGTCGATTGCGGAGCTGCGCCAGAGCGGGAACAATTACAGCGCGTGGATCGATCGCGAGGCGGCGAAGGCGCAGACCAAGGCCGTCGATGTGCTCGTGGCTGAGCGCAACGCCGGCCGCATCACCACGAGCGACCGTGCGCTGAATCGCCGCGCCCGCACGCAGGTTATGCTCACCGCCCCCGACCAATTGCGGCAGCGGGTCGCCTACGCGCTCAGCCAGATCATGGTGGTGTCCGACGCCGACTCCAACGTGCAAAACGGCGGCGACGGCTCCAGCAGCTATTGGGACATGCTCGCGCGCAACGCGCTCGGGAATTTCAAGACGCTGATGATGGATGTGACGCAGCACCCGATCATGGGTCGCTACCTCAGCCATTACAAAAACCGGAAAGCCAACTCCGCCACCGGCACGCGCCCCGACGAAAACTATGCGCGCGAGGTGATGCAGCTCTTTACCATCGGTCTCTACCAGCTCGATGCGAGCGGCAACTATATCTTCGACGGTGGCGGTCGCCCGCTCGAAACCTACACGAATGACAACATCACGGAGTTCGCGCGCGTGTTTACCGGCTTCACCGATGCGAGCACCAACAACACCGGCACGGGCACCGGCCGCACGGATTTCCCCAGCGCGACGCAAAATTACACGGACCCGATGCGACTGTGGGAAGGCCAGCACGACACCGGCGCGAAGACGTTGCTCAGCTACCCGGGCGCGCGAAAAGTGAATCTTCCTGCCGGGCAAACGGGTCTGCAGGATGTGAGCGATGCGCTCGACAACCTGATCGAGCACCCAAGCACGGCGCCGTTCATCTCGCGGCAATTGATCCAGCGCCTCGTGACCTCCAACCCGAGCGACGGCTACGTCGGCCGGGTGGCGGCGGTGTTCGTCAACAACGGCGCGGGCGTGCGCGGCGATCTGCTCGCTGTCGTGAAGGCCATTCTGCTCGACCACGAGGCGCGCAACACCGCGCTGCTGACCGACCCGCAGCACGGCAAGCTTCGCGAACCGTTCCTCCGTGTCACACACGTGCTTCGCGCCTTCAAGTTCGTGAATTCCAGCGCGAATCCCATCCCCTACGATCTCGGCGGGTTCACGGAAAATACGATGGGCCAGTTCCCGCTCGGCTCGCCGTCGGTGTTCAATTTCTATTCGCCCGACTACGAGCCGCCTGGCCCAATCAGCGACGCGGCGCTCGTCGGACCCGAGTTCCAGATCCTGAATGCCGTGTTCGCGATTACACTGCCGAACACGTTCAACACCCTCATTTCCGGCGCGAACGGCACGGGCAGCTTCCGTCTCAACCTCGCCGAGCAGGAAACCTTCGCGAGCAACACCGGCGCGCTGCTCGACAATCTCAACCTCCTCCTGACCCATGGCACCATGAGCCCCGAGTCACGCGCGGCGATTCTACGGGCGGTCGATGGCATCACCGCCGCGATGGTGCCGGGCACGAGCACCCTCAATCAGCAGCGTGCCCGCCTGGCGCTCCAGCTCACCTTGCTCTCGCCCGATTACGCCGTCTTGAAATGAAAGCGCCTCCGATCTCTCGCCGACAATTTCTCGGCCAGGCCAGCTGCGCCGGCGTGGGCGGCACGGCGCTGTTCTCGACGCTGCTTTCGCTCCGCCTCGCCAATTCGCTCGCCGCGCAAACGGTGCCGACGGACTACAAGGCGCTCGTCTGCCTCTTCCTCGCGGGCGGCAACGATTCGTTCAACATGCTCGTGCCGACCACGAGCGCCGAATACACGGCCTATGCCGCCGCCCGCGGAAATCTCGCACTGGCGCGTGACACGCTCCTGCAGATTTCCCCGACCAATCTCGGCGGACGCACCCTTGGCATCCATCCGTCGATGACGGAGGTGCGCGATTTGTTCAACGGCGGCCGCCTGGCTTTCGTGTCGAACGTCGGCTCACTGGTTCGGCCCACGACGTTGGCGGATTACCGGGCCAGCCGCTATCGTCCGGTCTCGCTCTACTCGCACGCGGACCAGATCAAGCAATGGCAGACCTGCATGCCCGACCAACGAACCGCGATCGGCTGGGGCGGGCGCGCGGCCGACATCATCAAATCGCTCAATTCGCCGAGCCAAGTCTCGATGAACATCTCGCTCTCTGGGCAAAACACATTTCTCACCGGCGAGCGTTCCTTCACTTACAGCATCGGGTCCGCAGGCGCCACTGCGCTGACCGGCTACGACGCAGCGGCGCGCAACAACCTCAACGCTCTCCGCACCGCTGCAGCCGACAGCCTGCTCGAGGCTGACTACCGCAGCCTTTTTGAAAAATCCTACGGGGGCAGCACCGCCAGTGCGATCGACGCCTATCAGGAGTTTTCCGGCGCGCTGAGCGGCGTTTCGCTCGCCACGGCCACGCCAGCGAACAATTCGCTGGCGAGCAACCTGGCCATGGTGGCTCGCACCGCCTCGTCGGCCGGACGCCTGAACGCGCGCCGCCAGATTTTCTTCGTGCAGCTGGGCGGCTGGGATCACCACGACGAGGTGGTGAACAACCAACTCACGATGCTCCGCACCGTCAGCCAGGCCATCGGATTTTTCTGGGATGCGCTGGGCGAACTGGGGTTGCGCAACAACGTCACGCTGTTCACCGCCTCCGACTTCGGTCGCACACTCACCTCGAACGGCAACGGTTCCGACCACGCGTGGGGCGGCAATCATTTCGTGCTCGGCGGCTCGGTCGCCGGAGGAAAGGTCGCGGGCAATCGCGACCAAGGTTACTATCCCGACTTCCAGCGCCTCGCCGAGATCGACACCGGCCAAGGCCGTTTGATTCCGGGAGTCGCGGTGGACGAATACGCCCGCGACCTGTTGAGTTGGTTCGGAGTGAGCAATGGCGACATGGACCACGTGCTGCCCGCTTTCAGCAGTCGCTTCGGCGGCCGGCCAAGCCTCGAACTGATCGGCGCTGCGACCGCGCCCAGCACGCCGGCGGCCCCCACCACTCCGACAACCCCCAGCACTCCCGTCGCTGCGCCGCCGAGCGCCGGTGGCGGCGGAGGAGGCGGTGGCTCGGCGACGCTCATCGGGACGGTGGCGCTGGGCGGAGCCGTATTGCTGAAAAAATTCGCGGAACGGAAGTCGCGGAACGCGGCGACCAGGACGGACCAGTAGTCGCCGACAAAGCCCAGCGCGGGCAGCGTGGTGACTCGTGGATTTTGTATTTAACCACGCATAGCACGGATCACACGAATGGAGGCCAGACGCTCGCGAGGGGGCCGCAGGATTATCCGCGATCATCCGTGCCATCCGTGGCGAAAATGCCGGGATCGGAAGTAGGAGCCTGTTTACAGGCGATTAGGACGCCCCATCGCGGCGGAGTTTCGTGACGCCGGCAAGCAGGCTCCTACCCATCGATAACGCCGAATTCAGCGCCGCGCATGGCGCGGAGTTTACGGCGTCGGTGCCGGACTGCCGGACGCGATTCTTTTGCCGAGCTGAATGGCGAGCCAAGTCATCGGCAGGTAGGCGAGGAGCAGATCGACGGCTTTGAACCATGCGGGCGCGGGGATCATCACGCTCGCCGCAATGCCGCCGCAGAGCGTGAGTCCGCCAATGATCCACGCGAGCAGCTCGCGCCGGGTGACGGCGAAAAGATACGCCACGAGCGCGCCCACGAACGCATTGGCCGCATGCGCGAGAAACGGAAAGAGAAAGTGCTGCGGCTCGAGCAACGGTATCGCGGCGGCAATGCCCGCGGCGGTGGTCATGTCTGTGCCGGCGGGCGGCGCGAAGACTTTCGGGCCGGCGGTGACGAGGGCCATGTTGACGAATCCGCCGATGAGGAAACCGAGAACGACGGCGAGGATGTTACGGGCGAGGGTGCGCATTGGGGTGGTGCGAGGGTGCCGCGAAGCTGGAGAAATCCGAACTGAAGCGCACCGATAAAAATCGTGAGCGCGCGAGAGAGGCTGGGGCTATGCGACAGGGTCTTCGGGAAATCTTGTAGCCGGGGTCGCTGACCCCGGTGAGGACCCGCGCAGCGCGACGGCACACCGACCGGGCTCCGCGAGCCCAGCTACAATACGATCGAAGAGCGCTCTATCGGCCGTTGCGCGCGTCTTTCCTGAGATAGGGCACACCGGCCCGCCGCGCCGGCTGGATCGTCCTCGCCCGGCGTGCCAGCGCAATTGCTCACTTCCCGCCGACGGCGCGCTCGAGTTCGGCGATGTCGATTTTCACCATCGTCATCATCGACTCCATGGCGCGTTTGGCGCGGGCGGGATCGGGGTCCTGCATGAGTTGGGTGAGGCGGCGCGGCACGATCTGCCACGACAGTCCCCAGCGATCCGCGATCCAACTACATGCCATGGGCTTTCCGCCGTTCGCGAGGATCGCGTCCCACAGGCGATCGACCTCCGCCTGATTGTCGCAGTGGATCTGGAACGACACGGCGCAGTTGAACTGGAATTCCGGGCCACCGTTGAGGCCAACGTAAGGCTGGCCGGCGAGGGTAAACTCGACGGTGAGCACGTCGCCGGCCTTGCCGCTGGGCCAGTCGGACGGCGAGCGAAAGACGCGGTCGAGGTGGGAGTCGGGCAAGAGGGAAACGTAGAACTTGGCGGCGGCCTCGGCGTCGCCGTTGAACCAGAGGCAGGGAGTGATTTTGGACATGAGGAGCGTGGGTTTAAAATGCGACGAATGAGCGTGCGCGAAATGGACCACGTTTCGATGCGACTCCGCGTTTCGCGAACCGCCTCGTCCACCCTCAATGTCGCTGGTGAGTGATCGGCTGCGGCTTTTGGCCCAGGCGATCGGCCTTCCTTGCTGCATCGCGTTCGCGCTGCGCTTCGGACTCGAAGCCAACACCGGATGTCGGCGCCTGGCGCGAAGAGACGGCGGGGCGTTGCGCGCAACCGCACAGCAGTGCGACGTTGCACAAGGCCAAGAGGGACGTCGCCTGGAATCTGCGCACGATCGCTTTCATCGCTCAGAACTTGAAGCTCGCGCTGACTTGGAAGACGGCGCTGACGATCGCATAGGCAATGAACGCGACGAAGCTGAACGCGAAGAGCAGCACGCCGCTCGAGATCACCTGCGTGAACATTTTGATCTGGCGGCGCAGTTCGTCCTGATACGAGCCCGCGATGCTGCGGAGGCTCGGCGCGAGCTGGCCGGTGCTTTCCCCGACGGCCAGGCGGTCGATGACGAGCGGCGGGAAACAGTTCGTCTTGGCCAGCGATTGCGAGAGCGCTTCGCCCTCGAGGACGCGGCCGGTGGCTTCGCTGAACGCGCGTTGCAGCGAACGGTTGGCGATGGTGCGTTCGGTCATGCGCAGCGCCTCGGCGGTGGTGACGCCGTTTTCGAGGAGCACAGCGAGGGTCGAACTGAAGTTGTGCACGGTGGACGCGATGACGAAGCGACCGGCGAAAGGAAACTTCAGCACCGCTTCGTCGGTCGCGTCGCGTCCGCGCTGAGTCTTGCGCCAGCGCCAGAAGAACACGGCGCCGAGCACGATGCCGACCGCGACGATGATGCCGTAGTGCAAAATGAAATCCGAGAGCCCGACGAGCGCGCGCGTGGCCCAGGGCATCTTGCCGCCGAGTGAACTGAGCAGTGTCTGGAGCCGCGGCAGCAGGAAGAAAATGAAGAACAGGATGACGCCGATCGCGACGACGCAGATGAACACCGGATACGCCATCGCCGCCGTGATGAGGCGGCGCATCTCGCGTTGTGCGGTGTAGTGATCGATCAGGCGCGTGAGGACTTCGCGGAGATTGCCCGTCGCTTCACCCGCGGCGACGAGATTGATCGCGTGCGTGGCGAAGACCCCCGGCACGGACTCCATTGCGTGCGAGAGCGGCAGGCCTTCGCTGAGGCGTTCCCAGAGTGCGATGCAGAGCGCGCGCAACTGGGGTTCCTGCAGGCGAGTGCTGAGCAGGCGCACGGCTTCACCGGCCGGCATGCCCGCTCCGATCAGGTCGGAGAGCGATTGGAGAAAGGGAAGCTGGAGATCGGAGCTGAACGACGCGGGGCCTGTCTTGGGGGCGGGCGCAAAGTCCTCGAGCAGTGAGGCACCCGCGGATTTTTTGGTCGGAGTCGCCGCCGGTCCGCCGCCGGTTTCCATGAGGCGCACCGTCTGCAGGCCCCGCGCGGCGAGGAGGCGCGCGGCGTCCTTGCGGCTCGGGGCCTCGAGCGTGGCCTCGACGGTTTTGCCGTTGGCGGAGCGGGCGGTGTAGGTGAAGCGGGGCACGGACTAAATTTTCGATTTTGGATTTTGGATTTTCGATTGGTGCGCGATTGCGGCGAGTGGCGTGCGTCCGAACCGAACGTCCAACGTCGGGGCATGAAGCCCCTCCCACCTTGGGGTGGCCGATTTTTCGGAAATCGAAAATCGAGAATCCAAAATCGAAAATTCCCAGATCACTTGTCCACCGTCGTGATGACGCGCAGGACTTCGTCGAGCGTTGTGTGGCCGGCGAGGACTTTGCTCCAGCCGGATTGTTGCAGCGTGCGCATGCCGTGATCGCGCGCGGCCTTGGCGAGCGTGCGGGTCGATTCGCGGTGGACGATGAGGTCGTGCACGGACTCGTCGGGCTTGAAGATTTCGAACAGGCCGATGCGGCCGCGATAGCCGGTGCCGCGGCAGCGTTCGCAGCCGCAGGGCTGCGGAAGTTCGGTGACGCCTTCGGCGAGCTTCGCGTCGAGGCCGAGGATCGCGAGCGTGTCGCGGAGTTTCATCTGGCTGACCGGCGCGCGCGTCGCGCAATCGGGGCAGAGGCGGCGGACGAGGCGTTGGGCGATGACGAGTTCGATCGCGGAGGCGACGAGAAACGGCTCGATGCCCATGTCGATGAGGCGCGTGATGGCGCCGGGGGCGTCGTTCGTGTGCAGTGTCGAAAAAACCAAGTGACCGGTGAGCGAGGCGCGGATGGCGATGTCGGCGGTTTCACGGTCGCGGATTTCGCCAACCATGATGACGTCGGGGTCCTGCCGCAGCACGTGGCGCAACGCGCTGGCGAACGACAGGCCGATCTCGGGCCGGACCTGCATCTGGTTCGCGCCCGGGACTTCGTATTCGATCGGATCTTCGACGGTGACGATGCGGAGGTCGGTCGAGTTGATCTTGCGCAGAAACGCGTTGAGCGAAGTTGATTTGCCGGAGCCGGTCGGTCCGGTGACGAGGATGATGCCGTGCGGATACTCGAGGACCTTGATGATGTGCGACTGCTCTTCCTCGTCCATGCCGAGGCGCTCCATCGTGTAGGCTTCCTTCTTCTGATTAAGGAGGCGGAGCGAAACGGACTCGGCGTAGATCGTCGGGATGGTGGAGACGCGGATATCAAGGACGTTGTCTCCGGCGCGGAAGTTGATGCGGCCGTCCTGCGGGAGGCGCTTTTCGGAGATGTTGAGACGCGCCATGATTTTCAGACGCGAGATGATCGCGTCTTGGTAGCGCAGCAGATTTTCCGGGACGGGCACTGGAACGAGGAGACCATCGACGCGGTAACGGATGCGGAGCTGGCCTTCCTGCGGTTCGAAATGGATGTCGGTGGCGCCGTCCTCGATCGCCTGGCCGATGATGTCGCGCACGAAGCGCACGACCGCGGCGTCTGCGTCGGCTTCGATGTCGAGCGCTTCACCGGCGGCGAAGTTGTCGGGCTGGTCATCGTCCTCAATGCTGCCCGCGCCGACGCCGTAGTTCTCGATGATGAGCTGGCGCAGGCGGTCGGCGGGAGCGAGGTGCCATAGCACGCGGCGCGGCGTGAAGATGGAAATCCAGTCGCGCATCTCGTCGTCGGGCGGCCACGACGTCGCGAGGTGCAGCGGCGCGTCGGCCGGCTGGCCGGCGGGCGTCGGCGGCGCTTTGATCGGGAGGATCTGGTAATCGTGCACGAGGCGCGCCGGGAGCGTGGCGACCGCGTCGGCATCGGCCGTCAGCGTGGCGGCGATGGGCAGCCCGGTGGACTCGGCGAGAAAGGGCAACACGGTGCCCGGCGCGAGCTGGCGGAAAACCGCGAGCAGCGGCTGGCGTTCGCCGCGCGGGGCTTCGCGGAGTTGGCGCAACTGGTCCGCGTCGGGCCAGTCGCGCAGGAAATCGGTCGTGGCGGCCGTGGGCGCGGGCATGTTACTTCGAGTTCGGCGTCGGCGGGATCGTCGTGCCCGGGACTTGCAGCGCGCGCTTCACGCGGTTGCGTTGTTCCTCGGGGAGCGACTCGACCTGTTCCATCGCGGGAACGTTATCGACCGGCGAGTTGGTCAGCACGGTCGGACGGAGGAAGAACACGAGATCGGTGCGCGTGTTTTCGCGCGAGCGGGCGCCGAGGAGATCGCCGATGATCGGGATCGGGCCGAGGCGCGAGGTGCTTTTCGACTTCGTGGTGCGCTGCAGGCCGCCGAGGACGATGATGTCGCCGCTCTTCACGCTGACAAATGAGTTGGTCGAGCGACGGCCGATGCGCGGCTGCGGATTGCCGTCGATCGTGATGTCGCCGAGGATGTCGTTCACTTCCTGCGTGATCTCAAGCTGCACGGAGCCGTCGTTGCCGATGAGCGGTTTTACCTTGAGCGAGATGCCGATGTCCTTCGACGAAACGGTGGAGCGGTAGCCACTGCCGATCGTGCCCGGCGTGGTGGTTTGGTCGTTGAGATAACTGCTGATGACGGGGCGCTGTTCACCGACGAAGATGCTGCCTTCCTTGTTGTGCGTCGTGATGATGTTCGGCTGCGAGAGGATCGTGGCGTTGGATTTGCGCGGCGTGGTGGTGATCGAGATGAGGGCGGCGAGATCGATGTCGCCGGTCGGCTGGCGTGTGCCGGTGATCTCGGTGGCCTCGAAGCCCGGACCGGAGATCTGCGCGCCGACGAGCTTGTCGCCTTCAATTTTCAGACCGAGCGCGGCGATGCCGGACTGGGCGTTGTCGCTCAGCGTGACTTCGGCGATGACGACTTCGATGCGCACTTGTGCGAGGAGAACGTCGATTTTATCGACCAGTTCGTGAATGAGGCGGATGTCGTCCACCGTGCCGGAGACGACGATGGAGTTGGAACGCTCCTCGGGCAGGATCGTGAGCAGCGTGCTGAATTGATTCGACGGCTCGATCGAGATGCCGGTGGGCAATGTGATGGCGGCGGGCGCGGAGACGGGCGGGTTGTTCGGTCCTTGGACGACGTTAGTTTGCATCGGGGCGCCCAGGGTTGGACGCGCGGAGCCTTCGGCGGCGCGGGCGGCGTTGTTCTGGCCGGAGACGAGCTGGCTGAGGATGGAGGCGACGTCCTTCGACGCGGCGTGTTTCAGGTAGATGACTTCGTTGCGGGTGTTCGGGTCGGATTTGACGTCGAGCTTGGCGATGAGGTCGTCGAAGAACGGCACTTGGCGCGGGTCGGAGATGACGATGACTTGGTTGGTGCGGTCGTCGGCGTTGAACGAGGTCGCGGTGCCGAGCTGGGATTGGAGCGCGCCCGAAAGGATCGTGCGCATCTTGTTCACGACGTCGGAGGCCTTGGCGAAACTCAGTGTGTAGAACTTCGGCGTCATGCCGCCGAGCGCGGGCTGGTCGAGGCGCGCGATGAGCGTCTCGATGCGCTGGAGATTGCTCAACGTGTCGGTGACGAGCGCGGCGTTGGCTTTTTCGAAGATGATCGGCGGGCTGCCGGTGTTCGGGCTGAGGAGCTGCGTGACTTGCGGCATGAACTCCGCGACGCGCAGGAAATTCAGGGAGAAAATCTTGCTCGCGAGCCGGCCGCTCGGGGCGAGTTCGAGCGTGGAGCCTTCGATGAGTTCGGGCGCTTCGCCTTTCGCGAGATTGAGCGCGGTGACCTTGATGAAACGGTCGCCGAGCGGCGTGAGCGCGACGCCGTTGAGGTTGAGCAGCGTCTCGAGGGCGCGGATGGCTTCCTCTTTGGTGACGGTGTCGCGCAAGTTTACCGTGATCGTCGCGGAAGGCAGAGCCTGCGGACGCAACAGGGTTTTCCCCGTCCAGCGTTCGATCAGCGCGAGAACCTGGTCGATGCTTTCGTCGCGCAATTGCAGCGGGCCGATGGCGGCGTTGCCCGGGGCGCCAAGCGACGCGCCTGGGGCGAGAGCGGGCGGTGGGGTTTGCGGCTGAGCGGGCAGGCGGACGAGCGCAGCGGACATGACGAAGGCGCCAAGGGCGATCCGGGCGAGGCAGGCAAAAAATTGCTTCATGCAGAAAGGGGTAGGGCGGGTGTTGTCACCCATTTGACGCGGCCTGCGTCGGAAAGTTGCAGGCGGAGATTTGAGCGGGACGGCCCGAGCAAGGCAAGCCGCGGGACTGGACCGATTTGCGGGGAGAATCCCGAGACCCGGGACGGGGAAGCGGAGGAAGGGGTGCCGTGGCCGCCGTGGTGTGCGCGGCGGCCGATGAGCCGTCGCATCTGGCGCGGCGAGCTGAAAGGTGGACGCGCAGGTCCCTTTGCACGTCAGGGGGCGCGGCGAGCGCTTCGCCATCGTTATGTTGTGCGGGTGGTGCCTTTGAGGTGTGCCGGGCATGGGTGCGGGCGCTTGGCGGGCAGAGGACCTGCCCGCCCACCTGCGTCCGGTGATGGCGTGCGCTTTAGACCGAGGACGCGTCGTGGCCGTCGGAGTTACTTCGCAGCGGCAGGCTTCTTGATCACGTTTTGCTCGAGGAAGAGCATCATTGCGTTCTGGAAGTGATCGGAGTTGTTCTTCTTCGCGAAGCCGTGGCCTTCGTCCATCGCGAGAAAATACCACGGCTGGGCGCCGTTCTTTTTGATCGCTTCGACCACCTGCTCGGCCTCGGTGACGGGCACGCGCGGGTCGTTGTAGCCCTGCGCGATGAGCATCGGCTTGTTGACCTTGTGCATGTGGTTCAGCGGCGAGATGCGGTCGAAGAACGCCGCGACTTCGGAGTCCCGCTCGTCGCCGTATTCCGCGCGGCGAAGATCGCGGCGGTAGTCCTGCGTATTTTTCAGGAACGTGGAAAAATTGCTGATGCCCACCACGTCGATGCCGGCGGCGAGGCGATCGTTGTAATGCGTCATGGCGGCGAGCACCATGTAACCGCCGTAACTGCCGCCATAGACCGCCACGCGGTTTTGATCGAGCGTGGGCTGGTCTTCGATCCAGTCGAGCAACGCGCCGATGTCCTTCACCGAGTCCTCGCGTTGAAACACGTTGTCGAGTTTCAGGTAGGTTTTGCCGTAACCCTCGGAGCCGCGGACATTGGGCAGCACGACGGCCATGCCCATTTCGTTGACCAGAAATTGGACGAACGACGAGAAGCCGACCGTCGATTGGCCCTCGGGGCCGCCGTGGATGCTGACCAGGACGGGTGCCTTCGCGCCCGCCGGCAGGTGCTTTGGCTGATAGATGATCGCGGGGATTTCGCGCGGCTTGCCCGGGGCGGACTCATCGAAGGTGCGGTAAGTGATCAACTCGGGCGTGACGAACTTCGACGTGTCGAGACCGCCGACCTCGCTGAACGTCCAGCGCTCCATCTTGCGGTCCGCAAGGGACAACACGTAGGTGTCGCCGGGAGTTTGCGGCGTGTTGATCGTCAGGCCGAGGCGCTGGCTATCCGGCGCGAAGCGCATCCGGGCAATGCCGCCCATCGGGAGATCGACCGGGGTGCGTTTCCGCGTGGCGGTGTCGAGCAGGTAGAGTTTCGCCACGCCGTTCTCATTGGCGACGAAGGCGAGCGTGCGACCGTCGTCGCTGAGCGTCATGCCGGCGATGTCCCAGTCGATGTCGGGCGTGAGCACTTCCTGCTTCCCGGTCGCGAGGTCGTAGTAGCGCAGGCGTTGGAATTCGCTGTCCTGATCCGAGGCGAACAAGAGACCCTTGCCATCCTTCGTGAACCGGCCGCCGCCATAGGAGATGGGGTCGGCGTGTTTCGGCTGCGGGTTGAGCTGCGTCAGTGCCTTGGTGGCGAGATCGAGCACGAAAACGCGCGATTCGTTGGCGGAGATGAATTCGCCGATGAGGAGCTGCGAATCGTCCGGCGACCAATCCGTGGCGCCCCACGTGCCCTTCACCTCGAGCAGCAGCTCGGATTTCGTCGGGTTGGCCATGTTAACGACGTAAAGGTCGGTGTCGCGACCGTTGCGGCGCGTGCTCGTATAGACAAAGCGATCGCCGCGGCTCGACCAGGTCGCGCCCCCGTTGCGGGATTTGCCGTCGGAAAGGAGCGTCGCCTTGCCCGTCGCGAGGTCGAACCAGTAGAGCTGGAAGAATTCGCCGCCGCCAGTGTCGCGCGTGAACGTGAAACCGCGAAAGCGCGGGTCGGGCGAGAACGAGGCGTTGGCCACCGGTTCATTGAAGAACGTGAGCTGGCGGCGCATGCCGCCGGGCTTTTCGACGCGATGAATTTGCGCGGTGTTGCCGAAGCGCGTGGCGATCAACAGGCCGTCACCCGCTGGATCGAAATCGCAGAGGAGCGCAGAGCGGGTGTTCTGATATTGCTGCGTGCGCTCCGCCAGCGCGGGCGGGATGTCGGGGATGTTTTCGAGGCGCAGATTGCCGCGCGTGACGCGTTCGGCGGCGTGCGGGGTCAGCGTGAGACCGAGGGCAAGGAGCGCGAGCGCGCACCAGCGGAGGCGGCGGAGAAGCGTCGGAAGCATGCGGGCAATTTGGCGGGCCGACGCGACGTGGGCCAGCTTTTCGCAGCGAAAGGGAACAACTCCCGCTTGCGGTGGACGAAAACCGCGACAGGCTTCCTGCGTTGTTTGATGATAAAGGCGGCGGGACTTCGCCTCTGGTCAAAGGCCGGTCAAAGCCGCACCAATAATCCTTCTGAGTTCGCGTCTGTGGCCGCCGCGAATTCAGTTTCAACCTCCCCGATGTTCTCCCTCCGATCCGTTCTTGTGGGTGTTTGCGTCCTCGTCGCCTCGACCGCGGCGGTGGCCACCACCGTCATTCCTCCCGAATTTCCCGAGCTCGTCCAGAGCTCCGACTATATCGTGCGCGGCCGCGTCAAAGCGCTGCGGAACGAAATTCGCCTCCGCGAAGGACGCGAGGTGCCGTTCACGCACATCGAAGTCGAAGTGCGCGAAGTCATCGCGGGCGCGCCGCCCGCGAGCGTCGTCCTGACGATGCTCGGCGGACGCACGTCCGACGGTGGCGAGTTGCGCGTGGAGGGCGTCCCGCAATTCACGGTCGGTGACTAGGACATCCTCTTCGTCCGGGACAACGGCAAGAGCTTCTACCCGCTCGCCGCGGTGATGCACGGACGCTACCCGGTGAAGTTCGACAAAAAACTCGGCCGCGAATACGTCGCCCGCGCCAACGGCGTGCCGCTCGCGGCGACCGCCGAGGTCGCGCTGCCGCTCGCCGAGGGCAAACTCGCGCAATTGCTCCGCGCCCAACGCCGCGCCGACGATGCGCTGACGCCCGCGGAATTTGTGCAAAGCATCAAGCAGACGCGCGCGGAGCGCAGCACGGGAGGCGTGAACCGTGAAAAATAATCTCCTCCGCACGATCGGCCTGGCGACGCTCGCCCTTTTGGGCGGCGCGCGGGCATCCGCCTACGACATTATCCGCGACGACAATCGCATCGTGAAATTTGCGCCGGGCGTCGTGACATTCAAGGTGCAGGTCGGCACCGGCCAGACTCTGCAGGATGGCACGAACTACAGCACGAGCTTCGTTGCCGCCATGGATTCCTGGAATGCCGTGATCGGCACCTTGCAGTTCGCCGGCAACATCAGTTCCGATCCGATCCCAACCTCCAACGGCAACGGCCAGAACGAGACTTTTTTTGCCGCAAACGTCTATGGTGAGGCGTTCGACGGCGACACCGTGGCGATCACGACGTCGTTCCGCAGCGGCGCTGTGCAATCGGATGGCAGCTACCGGCGCACGCAGTCCGATATCATCTTCAACAGCGGTCGCATGTGGAATTCCTACCGGGGTTCGACGCAGGGAAACACGCTCGATTTTCGGCGCGTGGCCATCCACGAACTCGGTCACTCGCTCGGCCTCGATCACCCCGACGAGGCCGGTCAGACCGTGGCGGCCATCATGAACAGCCGCGTCAGCAACGTGGATTCGCTCCGGCAGGACGACATCGATGGCGCGCAATTTCTTTACGGCGCCGCCGGCAGCATCACGCGTCCGGCCAACAACGATTTTGCCAATGCCACGACGATTACGCTGACGGGCAACACCGCCACCGTCACCGGCTCGAGTGTGCACGCGACGAGGGAAGCGGGCGAACCCAATCACGCCCCCAACGAGACCGGCGGCGCCTCGGTGTGGTGGAAGTGGACCGCGCCGGCGGCCGGCAGCGTCACGGCCGTGACGCTGAACAGCAATTTCGACACGTTGCTCGCCGCCTACACTGGCAGCGCGGTTGGCGCGCTCACGCAGCTCGCCGGCAACGACGACGTCGATCCCGGCGTCGTGCGCACCAGCACGATCTCGTTTAACGTCGTTGGCGGCACCACCTATTATTTCGCCGTTGATGGCTGGGAGGGCGAGTGGGGCAGCATCTCCCTGACCGTCACGTTCACGCCGACTCAGACCAACACGGCGCCCGTGATCACCGGACAGCCGCAGAACCAAACCGTGACGGCGGGCGGCACGGCGACGTTTTCCGTGACGGCCACCGGCACGCCGACGCCCACCTATCAGTGGTCAAAGGGCGGAACGGCGATCAGCGGGGCGACGAGCCCGACGTTGACGATTGCAAACGCGCAATCGTCCGATGCCGGAAATTACACGGTGACGGTGACGAACAGCGCGGGCTCCGTGACGAGCAACACTGCGACCTTGACGGTGAATCCCGCCAACACTGCGCCGACGATCACCGCGCAGCCGCAAAACCAAACGGTGACCGTGGGCAGCACGGCATCCTTTTCGGTGACGGCCACCGGCACCCCGACCCCGACGTATCAGTGGTCGAAGGGCGGCACGGCGATCAGCGGTGCCACGAGTGCGACGCTGACGTTGAGCAACGCGCAAACGGGCGACGCCGGTAATTACACGGTGACAGTGACGAACAGTGCCGGCTCCGTGACGAGCAATCCGGCCACCCTCACGGTGAATGCGGCGACGCCTCCGCCGGCTCCAGCTCCCAGTGCCGGCGGTGGGGGCGGAGGCGGTGGTGGCGCGCCCAGCCATTGGTTCCTCGCCGCGGTGGCGTTCGCCGGGATTGCACGAGCGCTGCAACGCCGCCAGTAAGGCGGCATGGAGTTGAAGAAAATTTCCCGCCTCGGAATGCCCGCGTGGTATTTCGGGGCGGTTTTTCTTTTTGCGCTCGTCGCGCAACTGCTGCCCACGTGGCGCGAACATTTGATCTATGAACGCGCGGCGGTCGGCGGCGGCGAATTCTGGCGGATTTGGACCGGTCACGCGGTGCATTTCGGCTGGCCGCATTTCGTGGCGGACGGCGGACTATTGCTAATCATCGGCTGGACACTCGGCCGGGAATTTCCGCGAACCAGTTGGCTGGGGCTGTTGCTCATGCCGCCGTTCATTTCGGCCGTGATCTACTTTCTCGATCCGGAGATGACGCGCTACGCCGGACTCAGTGCATTGAACCTCGGCTTGTTGCTCCTGCTCGCCGCGCGCGGCTGGAAGGGCGATCTGCGCGACTGGTTTTGGCCGGCGATCGTGGTCATCTACGTCGTCGAGCTGAGCTATGAGATCTGGAAAGGCGGCCAAGGCGGCGGCTTCATCACCTTCGACGAACCCGGCGTGAAAGTCGCCACGAGCGCGCACCTCGGCGCCGTGGCGTATGCGCTGGCGGCATGGGCGTGGTGCGCGTGGCGGAGCGGCGTGAGCCCCGATCGCGAAGCAGCGCCGCCGAGCTGAACCCCAGCTGACTGCGCCGGGGCTTGCCGTTCGAACGAATCATGCTTGGGTGGCGAGGCCCTCATGTCGTCTCTCCGCCCCGCGATTCGCTCAGTGACCCGGACGGTCGCGTTGATTCTCGTCCCGGCCATGACGGTGCTTGGAGAGACGGAGTCGGCGAACGGCGAAGTGTGGCGGGCGTATCGTTCGGGGCCGGTTTTGGAATCAGCCGCGAATGTGGCCGTGAGCGCGATCCCGGTTGCGGTCCAAGCTCCCGCTCGCGCGCAACCTGCGCCGTCGGATCCGGAGTCTTATGGCGCATGGGCCGCGCGCGTGTTTACGGCGGAGGAATTGGCGGATCCGGAGGCGAGCGATCCGGAGGCGGTTTATGGCGCTGATGGGATTTCGAATTTGATGAAGTATGCGCTGGGGCTCGATCCGCGCGAGGACGGCACGGCGGCACTGCCGGAAACGGAGCAGCTCGATGACCACTGGTTTTTCTCCTACCGGCGTCCGAGCGATACCGTCGATGTGGTCTATCGCGTCGAAGTCTCGACGGATCTCGTCAATTGGTCCGATGCGGGCGTGACGCAGGAAGTGATTCTCGCGGGCGAGGGCGTGGAGTCCTGGCAGGCGCAGTATCACGCGGTGGCGGGGCAGGCGGTTTTCTTCCGGCTTGCGCTGACCTTGCGCTGAGGGCGGCGAAGGCAGCCGCGAGCGCGAAGCGAGCGGAGAGGGGTTTCGGGTCGCTGGTGCTCCCCGCTACGATGATTCGGAAATGAATAGCGCCGGCTCGTATAAGAGCCGGCGCGAGAGAACGATTAAGATTAGGAGAACGAGGGAGTCAGGCTGAAGTGCGGAAGTCGTGTGCGGAGCGGATGATGTCGCCGCTGGGACAGCGGCGACCACCTCGAACCTTCAGCGATACTCTTCGTTCGTCATCGCGTTGATGATTTTGAAATTCTCGACGTGGTAGTTCGGGTCGGCGCGGAAGGCCAGTTTGATGCCGAACGTTTTCTCCATGCGCACGAGCAGGTCGGCGTCCTCCGCGCGGAGGCGCTCGAGGATCGACGGGTGCACGTGCACGCGGAGAGAGTATTCCTTGTTGTCCTTGCGCGCCTGCAGACGGCGCGCGACGGACGAGAGGCGGCGCTGGAGTTCGACGGACATCGTCGTGGCGCTCTTCACGATGCCGCGGCCGTGGCAATACGGGCAACTCGTGTAGATATTGGCCGAGAGCGATTCCTGCTGGCGCTGCCGCGTCATCTGCATGATGCCGAGCTGCGAGATCGGAAGGATGTGC
>PNJQ01000051.1 GCA_013821985.1 Opitutus sp. | reverse complement strand
ACGTCGGCGCGGTAGAAATCGAATGGATAAAAGTGCCGGCCCACCGCTTCCCAGAACGGCGATTTGCCGGTCTGATCGATGTAACCGCGCATCTCGGCAATGACCGTGTCGGTGAAACGTTTGCGCTGTGCTGCCATGAAGAGGAAGCGCCCGAGCGAGAGCAGGCGGCCCACACCGCCGCGGCGGCGGTCGGCCCGGAGGAAGAGCGAACAAATCTCCGACGGGCCGCTGTGTTCCTTTTTCAGGTGGAGCGTGGGGATGTTGCGGGAAATTTTCAGCGGCTTGTGGGCGAAGCGCTCGTGTTTGATCTCGTAGCTATACCAGGGTTCGAAGCCGCCGACGCGCGACGCGATGCCGGATACGCCGATGACCTCGCCGTTCGTGCTGTCTTCGAGGGCGAAGAGGTAGAATTCACCGCCGGGACGCTTCACCCGCGGGTGGAACGCGCGGAGCGAACTGTCGATCCGTTCCTCGAGGAATTCCTCGTTGGGTGGCAGCGTCGTCAGGCCGCCGCCGGTGGCGCGGGCGAGCGCGACGAGACGGGGTAGGTCGGTTTCGCGGACGGGCCGGAGGACAAGCATGGCTCGCAATATACGGGGACCGGGCCGGACAGCCAGTGCGGCTTGCGGGCTTTTTGGACTAAAATGCCGGGGCGCAGACCACTTCGCGGGGACGCGAAGGAAGCGTAAAAGCCAATCTTGTTTCGTGAATAAGCCAGCCTTGCCTCAGCGCGCGGTGCCGCCAGCCTTGCGCGCCATGAATGTCGCGATCATCGGCGCGGGCAATGTCGGTTCGGCGCTCGGCCGCAGTTGGGCCAAGGCGGGTCATTCGATCATCTACGGGGTGCGCAACCCCGGCGGCGGCAAGACGCAGCCACCCACGTTTAGCGGCGTCTCTTCACGCCTCATCCCTGATGCGGCGCGGGTGGGCGATGTCGTGGTCCTCGCCACGCCGTGGAACGCGATCCCCGACGTCGTGGGCGCGCTCGGTGACATGAAGGGCAAGACGATCATCGATTGCACCAACCCGCTCACGCTCAGCCCCGAGGGCAGCCTCGGCCTCGAGATTGGATCGACGAGCTCCGGTGCGGAGGAAATTCAAAAGCTTCTCCCGACGGCGCATGTCGTGAAGGCCTTCAATACCTACGGTTGGGAAAATTTCGAAAACTCGACCTATCCCGGTTACGGCGATCTCAAGCCCGTGATGTTTCTCTGTAGCGACGACGACGATGCGAAGGAAATGGTCGCCAAGCTCGCCACCGATCTCGGATTCGAGCCCATTGACACGGGCGGTCTCGGCATGGCGCGCAGCCTCGAGCCGCTGGCGTTGCTGTGGATCCGTCTCGCGATCCGCGAGGGTCGCAATCCGAATTTTGTCTGGGGCGTAATGCGGCGCGCGGCCACGGCTCCGGCCGCGGGTTAACGCGCCGGAAGTGCGACGCGCTCGGTCGTCGCGAGGCGTCAGCGCAAACGCTCCAGCTCGGTGCGGGCGACTTGCTGCTCGAAATGCGCGGGCACGCCGAACTCGAGCGCACGTGCGAACGAAGTTTTCGCTCCGGTTGAATCCCCCGCGAACAACCGGCTGAGACCGATGGCGACGTGCGCGGCGGATTCGCGGCGATCGTCGTCAACCACGCGCTGCGCACGTGCGCGATCCAACAGGACGGTTGCGTCCGATTCTCCGGCGAAGAAGCCCAACAGCGCTGCAGGCCACGCGCGGTCCGTCACCTGCAGGAGATCCGGATCGCCCGGGCCGCCCGCGCGGCGGTCGCTGAGAAATTGCCAGAGACGCGCCGCGGGAAACTCCGGCTGCTCCTTCGTCACGGCGGCGAAATCCGCGGCGGCGCTCACGAAGTCGCCGCGGAGGTAGTGGATCTGTCCGCGGTAATATTTCGCCCAGATGTAATTCGCATCCGCTGTCAGCGCTGCTTCGCAGTCGGCCATCGCCTCGTCGAGTGGGCCGAGACTCATTTTCGCGGACGCGCGATCGGCATACGTGTGCGGCAGCTCCGGCCGGCCTGCGATGGCGCGATCGAAATCTGCGATCGCGTCGGCGAAGCGGCCGACTTCGGCGCGGGACAGCGCGCGGTTGTAATAGAGCAGCGGGTTGTCCGGCGCGAGTTCCACGGCCCGTTCGATCGCGGCGAGGCCTTCGCGGTAGCGGTGGAGAAAATTGAGCATGCTGGCGCGACCGGAGTGTCCGCGAAAATTATCCGGCGCGATTTCAGTGGCTCGGGTGAACAAGGGCAGCGCCTCGGCGAATTTTCCCGAGCCCGCCAGTTCGCGGGCGCGCGCGAGCAGCGTGTCAGCTTCGGATTGTGCGAGAGCCAGCGCGGCGGCGGCGACGAAAGCAAACAGGCGGAGAATCGATCGGGGTTTCATGGCGTGGGAAAGGCGTAGAGTGTGCCGTCGAGGCTGGCGGCGAGAAGGAGACCGTCGGCGAGCACCGGCGCGCTGCCGAAGCCGCTGAAGAGCACGCCGGGTAACTCCGGCATCGGGACGCGCCACTTCACTCGGCCCGTCGCACGTTCGAGTGCGAAGAGCGAGGCGTGATACGGTTTGCCGGGCAGATCGGTGCAGCCGGTCGCGGCATAGATAGTGTCGTCGCTCACCGCGACGCGGTCCCACATCCAGCCGTGAACGTAAGTTGACCAGCGATAACTGCCGTCGCGCGGATCGTAGGCACGCACCGTGCGCAGATCAGCCGAGCCGAGGTAGAACAATTCGCCTGCGGGCACCGGAGTCGATTCGACCCACGAGCCCCAGAAATATTTCCGCCACAGCACGGCGCCGGTGGCGGGGTTGAGCGCGAGCAGCGTGCTGCCACGGTTGCCCACGATGAGTTTATCGCCCACGAGCACCGGCGCGCTGGTGGCGGCCCCGCGCATGTCGTGTTGCCATGCGAGTTCGCCGGTCGAGCGCTTGACGGCGTAGAGCTGACCGAGGCCCATGGCGTAGGCCTGCGCGTTGCCGATGGTGCCGAAGAACACGAGGTCGCCGGCCACTTCCGCGGTCTGGCGGATTTTTCCCTCGGCCGCGAAGCGCCACACGCGCTGCCCGCTCGCGGCGTCGACGGCATGGAAGCCGCCGTCGCCCGCACCGACGTAGAGCGTGCCGTCGACCAGCAACGGACGCGGAGCGCCGTGGTCATTCTCGAGATTCATGAAGTGCAGCAGCGTGCGCGGCACGCGCGCGTCGCCGAGATCGTAGCGCCAGACTTCCGTGCCGTCGGCGCGGTTCAGTTTGAAGAGGTAGCCGTTGTCGCAGACGAAATACACCGCCGCGTCGGTGACGGTCGCTTCGCCGTGGATCGGCCGTCCCGCGGCGAACGCCCATTTGAAACGTCCGTCCGCGAGATTCACGGCGTGGAACAATCCGCCGGTCGAGCCGACGTAGGCGACGCCGTCGCGCACGGCGGGTGCGGCGTAGAGCGGGGCGCCGAGTGCGGCTTTCCATTTCGGCGCCGGGCCGGGCGGAAATTCCGGCATCGTGGCTGGCGCGGGCATCGCGTCCACGCGTTGCAGCCGCACAGGAATCCGCAGTGCGGTCATTTCGCCGGTCAGCGTCTCATCGCGGAGCGTGAGCGTTATACCTCCCACTTGATAGACGCCGCCGCCCTGCACCGTGACGGGGCCGGCCGGGCGGCCGACGAACTGGATCGTGGTGTTCGTCGCGGTGGCGCGGAGGGCGCCTTGGGCATCGGCTTGGATCTCGAAGCCGATACCCGCTGGATCGCCCGGCTGGTCGGCCACGCCGAACCATCGGCCCACGACCGGGTCGTGGCCTTGCGCGAACGCGAACGACGTGAGGGTGCACGCCAGCACGACGATGCAAGAGAGGGAGGGGCCATTCATCACCCTGCTCTGGCCGGACGCGCGGGGCCGGACAACCGCGACGCGGTCTCCGGCAGGCGCTCCGAGACGAAAGCTGCGCGCCGTGGGCCAAGCCACGGCCGCGCTCAGCGCAGCGGGAACGCGGAGAAAGTGCCGTCCACGCCGGCGGCGAGCAGCGTGTCGCCGGCCACGACGGGCGGCGCCATGACGCCGTGGAGAAACGAACCCGCGTTTTCGGCGGACGGCCAATGCCACGCGACCTCGCCCGTTGTGCGGTGCAGCGCGGTGACGCCGCCCGCCTGTTTCAGGAAGGTGGTGGGACGCCGCTTCGCGCCCGAGACGCCGACATAGACAAATTCATCGGTGACCGCCGGCCGGTTCAGCACCCAGCCGTAAACGTGCGTGCGCCAAAGATTGCGTCCGGTGGCGGGGTCGAATTCCGAAACGAGGAACAGATCGCCCGAGCCGATGTAGGCCCGGCCCTCGTGCAACACCGCACTCGATTCCACCCACGAGCCGAACCAATTCTGACTCCACAATTCGGTGCCCGAGCGGGCGTCGATGCCGCGCAGAAGCGCGCCGCGGCTGCCGACAATCGCGACGTCTCCCGCGATGGCGGGCGAACTGGTGACGGCACCCTTGTCCGCCACACTCCAGATTTCACGGCCGGTCGCGCGATCGAGGGCGACGAGTCGCTTGGCCAGTGTGCCGACGATGAGATTGGCGCCGTGCGCAGCGGCCTGCGTGCGAATCTTGCCGCCGAGTTCCGCGCGCCAGACGCGTTCGCCGGTCGCGACGTTGACCGCGTGAAAGCCGCCGTCCGCGGCGCCAACATAGAGCACGCCATCGAGCAGCAGCGGCGTCGCGCCACGATGGTCGTAGTCGAAGACGAACGGATTCGGCGGGATGCGCGAGACGCGCGCATCGCCGAGATCGTAGCGCCAAACCTCCTTGCCGTCGGCGCGTTGGAGTCTGAAGAGGAAGCCGTTGTCGCAGGTGAAAAAGACTGCGTCCTCCGTCGTGACCGCCTCGCTGTGAATCGGTCGTCCGGCGGCGAACGTCCACAAGCGTGCACCGTCGGCGATATTGAGGGCAAAGAGAACGCCGTGCGTCGTGCCGACGTAGGCGAAGCCATCGCGCACCGCGGGCGCCGCGAAAATCTCCCCGCCGAGCGCCACCTGCCAGCGCGGCGCCGATCCGCGCGGCCACTCCGGCCGCACTCGCGGCTGCGGCAGCTGATCGACCCGGCGCAACACGAGCGGTTCGTCGAGCAACTCGGTCACGCGCAGGCGCTCGTGCTCGAGAGTCAGTTCCATTTGATAGGCCGGGATGGCGTAGCGGCCGTCGGCGACGCGGTGGAGCGGAGCGGGCAGCGGCACGCGATGAAAGTTCACGAGATCGATCGTGTAGTGGATGACCAGCGCGTCCTGATCGTTGCGCGAGATCTCCAAGCCGACGCGTGCGAGATTGTCGGGCGTTCCCGTCTCAGTCAGCCAGCGCCCCTCAATCGGGTCGCGTTCCGCGGCGCGGAGAACGGTCAGAGTGACAAGCGCGGCGGAGAGGAGAAGAAGCGTTCGAAAAATGATTTGGTGCATGCCCCGGCATGTGGGAGCGCACGAGCGGTTCAACCGCGCCTCGCTGGTTCGCCACGAGAGTAAGCCGAATACCCTGCGGCGAACGACCAATGCCCCGGCTGCTTACGGCACCGGAAACGCGTAGAGGATGCCGTTCATGCTCCCGACAAGCACGAGATCGCCGGCCACCGTCGGACCCGCCGCAAAGCCGCTTGCATAGACGTCGGGTCCGTGCGGGGCGGTCCAGCGCCAAAGGATTCTTCCGGTCGCACGATCGAGGACGTTCAAGCCGCCGAGATGGCGCATCTGGTAAGGCTCGAAACCGCCCGCGGAGGCGAAGACAAATTTCTCCGTCACCGCCGGCCGCCCCCACGCAATGCCGTAGATGTCGGTGCGCCACTCGACCCGTCCGTCTGCCGGGTGGTAGCACGTGATGCGCCGCAGGTCGGACGCGCCGATGTAGAAAAATTCGCCGAACGGCACCGCGGTAGATTCAGCCGCCGAGCCCCAGAGCAACGTGCGCCATTGAGTTCTGCCGGTGAGCGGATCGAGCGCGACGAGGATGCCGCCGCGGTTGGCGACGATGAGCTTGTCGCCCACGCGTGCGGGCGAGGCGTTGACGAAGGCGCGCGTCTCGCGCTGCCAGATTTCCGCGCCGGTCGCGCGGTCGAGCGCGACGACGACCCCATCGAAGTTGCCGAACACGACGCGCGACTCGTCGAGCAGCGCATCGCAGCGGATGCGACTCTCCGTTGCGTAGCGCCAGATGCGCTCGCCGGTGTCAGCCCTGACCGCATGGAAACTCCCGTCGGCCGAGCCGACGTAGAGCACGCCGGCGGCGAGCATTGGCTTCGGGGCGCGGTAATCCCATTCGAAAACCGTGGGGTGCATGAGCACGCGCGGCACGCGTTCGCCGCCGAGATCGTAGCGCCAGACTTCCGTGCCATCGGCGCGGTTGAGTTTGAAGAGCTGGCCGTTGTCACAGGTGAAGAACACGGCGTCCTCCGTCGCGAGCGCCTCGCCGAAGACCGGTCGTCCGACCGGCACGGCCCACGCGAACGAACCGTCGCTGATCCTGATGGCGTTGAACACGCCGCTGGTGGTGCCGATGTAGGCGACGCCGTCGCGCACGGCCACAGGGGCAAAGATTGCGCCACCGAGTTTTGTGCGCCATTTCGGTCCGGGCCCAGGCGGCAATTCCGGCATCGGAGCCTCGCTCGGGAGCTGCGTGACGCGCGCCATCGAAAGCGGCGCATTGAGCGGAAAGAATGTGCCTTCGACGTGGTCGTGATCGACGGCGAAACTGAACGATGTCACGTAAGAGCGCAGGAGGTATTTTTCACCCTCTCGCTCGACGTCGCCGGGAATCTCGAGGCCGTAGAAATTATTCAGCGGGGCGTAGAGGAACGCTTTCAACACGCCCTGCTCGTTGCGTTTGAACTCGAAGCCGATTTCGCCGCGATCCTGCGGGAAGCCCGCCGTTCCGAACCATTTCCCTTCGAGTGGATCGCCGGCAGGCACCCGTTCGGCGGCGAAGGCCATCAGCGCACTCGCAGCGAGCGCGGCGAAAAGGTGAAGACGCTGGAGATTCATCGGGACCGTTCAGTTTTCGAGCGGAAAAGCGTAGAGTGTGCCGTCCATGGAACCGATGACGAGCGTGTCACGGGCGATTACCGGACTGGCGGCGAAGCCTTGTTCGTATTGGTGAGCGGACTTTGGTGCGGGCCAGCGCCAGAGCAATTTCCCGCTCCCGCGGTCGATCGCGCACAATCCGCCGACGTGACGCACCTGGTAAGGCTCGTAGCCGCCTGCGGCCGCATAAACGATCTTTTCGGTGATGGCGGGCGCAGGCCACGCGATGCCGAAAATATCCGTGCGCCAAACCACCTTGCCCGTCGCCGCCTCGACCGCGGTAATGCGCCGCAGGTCCGAGGAGCCGGTGTAGGCGAAGTCTCCAAACGGCACGACCGCCGACTCCGCGCTCGAGCCCCACATGAACATCCGCCACGCGGTCTTGCCGGTGTCGGGATCGACGGCGGCAATGGTCGTGCCGCGCGTGCCGAACACGGCCTGGCCCGCCACGAGCGTGACCGGCGTGTTGACCGGGCCGACGCGGCGGTTCCACGCCTCCGTGCCATCGACGCGGCGCAGGCTGTAGAGCGTGTTGTCGAAGCTGCCGAAAATCACCTTATCGCCCGCGACGAGGGCGTCGCCGCGGATATTGTCCTGCGCGGCGAAGCGCCAGATGCGCTGTCCGGTTGCGGCGTTGACCGCGTGGAAGCCACCGTCGCCCGCGCCGAGGTAAAGAGCGCCGTCGGCGAGGACGGGTTTCGGCGCCTTGTAATCCCAGAAGAAAATTGTCGGATGCATCAGCACGCGCGGCGACTGCGCATCACCGAGATCGTAGCGCCAGATTTCCTTGCCGTCGGCGCGGAGGAGTTTGAACAAAAAGCCATTGTCGCACGCGAAGTAGATGTGTTCGTCCGTCACGAGCGCTTCGCCGTGCACCGGGCGGCCGGCAGGAATGGCCCAGAGAATTTTTCCATCCTTGAGGCTCACGGCGTTGAACGTGCCGCCCGTGGTGCCGACGTAGATGACGCCGTCGCGCACCGCGGCGGGCGCATAGATGCCACCGCCCATTTTGGTCTGCCAGCGCGGACCCGGGCCGGTCGGCAAATCGGGAATCGGCACTTCCGTCGGCAGCGTCGCGGTGCGCGCGAGATCGACGGACATTTTAAGTGGCCCCGCGTCGCGGCCGACGAGTTTGTCGTCGATAAGTTTCGCCGGCCAGGCGAAGGGCGGGAGGATGTAGTGTCCGTCGGCGAACTTCACTTCGCCCACGTCGAGGCCGAAGAAATTCATCTCCTGATGGTGAATGAACCCGGTCGCGACGCCCTGCGCGTCGCGTTTAATCTCGATCGCCCAGTCGGTGTGGTTTTCCGGCGTGCCGACGCGGCCACGCCATTTGCCGATGACGGCTTCGAGTGCGTCAGACGGAGTGGATTGGGCGAATCCGGTCAGGCCCGCGGCAAGGCCGAGGATGAAAAACACCGATCGGAAGCGGGCAGACAAGGCCGTGGTCATGGCGTGACGGAAGGTCCGACCCGCCGGCGCGCCAATCGAGCTGCGACTGGCCGTCGTCCATTGCGGTCGAACAGCGAGAGGTGTCGGACGACGGAGCGAACCGATACTTCACCGCTCCTCCGCTGCGGCTAGTCCGCGGGAAGCGCACGCAACACGCCATCGATACCCGCCACGAGCGCGAACGGCCCGGCCGCGACGAGCGAACCCGCGACACCGGCGGCGTAGGAGTGATCGAGTAACGGAAGCGAGGTGCGCCAGAGAAGTTTTCCCGTCACGCGATCGAGGGCGCCGAACGAGGCTTGTTGCGACACGAAATACTCTGCGGCTCCCACGGTGCCGAAATAAACGCGTTCGCCGCGCACGAGCGGTGTGCCCCAAGTCCAACCCCACACCTGCGTGGTCCAGCGAACCTTGCCCGTCGCCGGCTCGAGGCAACGCACGCGGCGGCTGTCCGACGAACCGATGTAGAGCAGGCCGTCGTCGGCCAGCACCGGGGAGGACTCCACCCATGACAACCAGTGATTGACGCTCCACGCCACGCTGCCGTCGCGCGCGTTTAGGCCATAAAGCAATGCTGCGTCGCGCGTGCCGATGACGAGTTTGTCGCCCGCGAGCACCGGTCGCGTCGTGACCGGACCGCCGGTGTCGAATTTCCACGCGAGCGCCCCGGTCGCGCGATCGAGCGCATAGACGAAGCGGTCCATCGAACCGAAATAGATGCGATCCCGGTCAACGCACGCCGTGGCGCGCAGTTTGCCCCCGGTCTTGAATGTCCAACGCGATTGACCGGTTGCCGCGTCGAGCGCGTGAAATTCGCCGGTGACGCTGCCGACAAAGACGACGCCATCGGCGACGAGCGGGGCGGGCGAAACGAAGTCCCATTCCGCGGCGCCATTCGAAGGCAGCGAGCGCCCGCCCGCTCCGCCCAGATCGACCCGCCAGATTTCCGCGCCGTCGGACCGCGCGAGTTTCAGAAGCACCCCGGCGTCGGTGACGAGGTAGAGAGATTCGCCCGCGGCGGTGACCTCACCATGGATCGCGGCCTGCAAATCAATGACCCAGGCGGCGCGACCGTTCGCAGTATCGACGGCGTGGAGTTTCCCGGCGGCGTCGCCGCAGTAGGCGCGCTCATCGACGACCGTCGGCGTGGTCCAGAGCGCCGCACCGGCCGCGTAGGTCCACGCGGGCGCAGGGCCGGCGGGCAAGTCATCCGGCGGACCTTTTTCGTGCGGAAACTCGCCGCCTTTGCGCGCCGCGAATTTCAGGTCGGGCAGGTAGAGGCTGCCACTCAGGGTGTCGCCGTCGAATCGCAGCGGCGTATTGAAGCCGGGAATGCCGGGTTCATTGTCCTGCATCTCCACGAGACCAATGAAAGAGCCGTAGGCGTTGAGCTGCGGCATCCAGAGTCGCGCGCCGATGCGCACGCCGTCCTTGGCGCGGTAGATCAGCAGCCCGAACTCGCTGGACTCTTCGCCGCGCCGCACTTCGCCGGTCCATTTGCCTTCGAGGTCATGCGGCAACTTCGTCGGGACAACGACTGCCGGTGCCGCGGCCGGAAGGTCAGAGGCGAAAAGCGGAGCGCTGAGCAGCGCAGCGGCGAGAGTGAGAAGGAAGACGGAGGCGCGCATACGGAAAAAATCGGCCCAACCGGTCCGCGGCCAACCGCAAAGCGGTGACCGATGTTTCACGGTCAATGAACCGGGAGGAGTTCGCGACGAATGTGGGGAAGCGCCGCGAGTCCCCGCGAGCTCAGATTGCGAGTGGGTGCTGGATGTTTTCCGTCGGCGTCTTCATCGAGACCGTGCCGTTGTTCACTTCGAGATGAATCGTGCGGTTGATGTTACCGCCGATTTCCGTGCGGCGGACGGAGAAACCTTCACGCGCCAGGAAATCCATCGTCACGCGCCCGTTGCGTTCGCCGATGCGGAACGGATCGGTGCCGCCGATGACGCTCGCGCCACCGGCCACGAACAGGCGCAGTCGGCTGCGGTCTCCTTTCAGGCCGGCGAGGGCTTTAAAAAACGCCGGCAAGCCGGTGTCGGCGAACATCGCCGGCTGGCGCGCAGCTTTGTCGGGTGAAATGGAGGACTCAGGCAGCATCAGGTGGAGGATGCCGGCGGCCTTCATTACCGGGTCATAAGCGATGACTCCGATGCACGAGCCGAGCGCATAGGTGCTGAGGACGACCTGCGGGTTGTTCGACACCGCCATGTCGCCCACGCCGATGACGACGCGCTGGGCAAACAGGGAGGCGACTGAGGGCGATCCCGCCATGGCTCAGGCCGGCACGTCGCGACGGGGTCGGCTGGCGGGCGCGTTGGAAAGGGAAAATGACATGGTCGCCGGGGTGACGCCGGCATCCCTGTCGTTCGGTTCGCGGCGGGGGAACTTTAGGGATTTCCCTGCCGCGCCGCGCGCGGAGGTGACACACGGGATGGTCGGGGTGCCGGCGAATTTTATCCGCGGCGAGGGCGCCAGGATCCCGCTACTGCCGGCGGACGCGGTGGCGTGGCGCCGGCGCGTCGGCTCCGCGCCTTGCGGCTCAGCCTTGCGGCTCGAAGCGGCTGGCGGCGCGGTTTTTCTTCACCTTGTCCGCGGGTGAGACGACGCCGTTCATGGCGATATAGATGCCCGGCGGCAGCGCCTGTAACGCGCCGACGGCGCACCCGACGTTGAACACCGCGTCGCTGTCGCGAAAGCGGGCCGGCTGCATCGCGCCGGTGAAGACCACGATTTTTCCCGGGATGCCCTGGAGCGCCGCCGCTGTGGTCGTCATCGTGTCGGTGCCGTGCGTGATCAGAATGTGTTTTTCCGGCGACGCTTCCACGCGCGCGCGGATCAGCGCGCGGTCGGCATCGGTCATCGCCAGGCTGTCCTTCTGCATCACGGATTCGACGACGAAGTCGAAGGTCACGTTCGAGTCACGCAGGAGCGGACCGATTTGCGGCTCGCCGACCTCGTAGGTGCTGGCGGCGTCGAAATAGACTTTGTCGATGGTTCCTCCGGCGGTGATGACACGCAGACGCATGGTGCAGAGTTGGGGCAGAAAGGCGGGATTGGCCACAAAAAGCACAAGGCGCGCCCAAGATGAAGAACGCCTCCGGATGCGTATTATTCGCGTGGGGAGCCCCGGCGGAACCAGGAGGAAATGGCGGGCTTGAGCGGGCCGCACGAGCGACAAAACTATTCCTCGCGCTGTGCCGCTCGGCCCCTTTGCATCGCGCTCCGCCATGACGCTGCCCGACTGGATCGTCATCATTTCTTACCTCGCCGGAATGCTTGGGCTGAGCTGGTGGCTTTCGCGCGGACAGAAGGACGAGGCCGATTATTACGTCGGCGGACGGACACTGCCGTGGTGGGCGTTGGCGTTGTCCACGATGGCGACCCAGTCCTCGGCCAACTCGTTTCTGGGCATCCCGGCGTTCGTCGCACTGGCGCCCGGGGGCGGCTTGACCTGGCTGCAATACGAACTGGCGCTGCCGTTCGCGATGATACTGCTCATGTTGTTTCTCGTGCCGGTATTTCGCGGGCTGCACCTGATCAGCGTTTACGAATACTTGGAACGGCGCTTCGATCGCGGCACGCGGCTGTTGTTAAGCGCCGTCTTTCTGCTTTCGCGCGGACTGGCGACGGGTGTGGCAGTGTATGCGGCGGCACTCGTGCTGCAGGTCTGCACCGGATTGTCGCTCGCGTGGTGCATTGTGCTGATGGGTGGGATCACCGTGGTTTACGACACGCTCGGCGGCATGAAAGCAGTCGTGTGGTCCGACGTGATCCAGATGTTGGTGCTTTTCGCCGGCATTTTCGTGTGCGGCGTGACGGCGGTGAACATCGCCGGAGGCTGGGACGCGGCCATCGCGGCACATGCGCCGGAGCGTCTGGCGGGGCTCGAACTCGGCCACGGCATCGGCGACGGTGCGCGAACGCCGTTCTGGGGCTTCATGGTGGGCGGCCTCGTTTTGTATCTGAGCTATTACGGCGTGGACCAAAGCCAGGTGCAGCGCCAGCTCGCGGCGCCGAGCGTCCGCGATGCGAAACGCACGCTCGTCTTCAATGGCGTGGCGAGATTTCCCCTCACGTTGCTCTACGCCGCGCTCGGGCTGGCCGTGGGCGCCGTGTTTCACCTTTCGCCGGATTTGCGCGCGGCGGTGCCGGAGGGACGTCTCGATTACCTCGTGCCGCGCTTCATCGAATTGTTCCTGCCGCCGGGGATCCGCGGCCTGCTGGTGGCGGCGATTCTGGCCGCGGCGATGTCGAGCCTGGACTCGGCGCTGAACAGTCTCTCGGCGGCGACGCTCCGCGATTTCGTGCTGCCGCGCCTGAAATCCCCCCGCGTGTTGCTGGCGAGCCGGCTGGTGACGCTGCTGTGGGGTGCGTTGATCACCGGCTTCGCGTTTTGGGTCGGCGACATTTCCACGACCGTGGTCGAGGGCATCAACCGGCTCGGCGCATTCTTCTACGGACCGTTGCTGGCGGCCTTTGCCGCCGGGGTAATCGACCGGCGCGCGCGCGGACCGGGAGTCGTGGCCGGCGTGGTGATCGGCGTCGGCGTCAACGTTTGGCTGTTGTTCCAGTTTGGCGGGCAATTGTTTTGGATGTGGTGGAACATCACTGGTCTCGTCTCCGCCATCGTGGTCACGGCGGGGGTGAGTCGTCTGCTCGCTCCGCCGCGGGCCGTGCAATTGGAGGGCACGACCATCACGCGCGCGGCGCTGGCAGACAGCTGGCGGCGCAACCGAACGACTTACGCCGGGCTATTTTTCTATGGTCTGGCGTTAATTGCCTTCGCGGCTTGGTGCGGCGTGCGACGCTGATTGACCCCACCCGAACGGTTCAAAACCCGCCGCGTGCGACCGCGGCGAGCCAGGGCGCGAGCGCAAGCACGACCATGCCGAAGCCAAGCCATCCGCCGCGGCGCACGTCAAAGTCCGCGAGGATGCGGGGCCAAGGTGCGTGAAAGAGCACGCGGCCGACCCATACTTCGAACGCCAGCATCAGAGCGAGCCACAGCCCGCCCACGGCGAAGGCAGCGCGCGAAGTTGGCAGCGCCAACCAAGGTGCGGTGACCCACGCGATGAGAAAGATGAGAGCGGACCCGGTGAAGACACCGACCTGCCGCGCGCGATGGTTTCCGAGTGGGCGGTTGAGGAAACGCACGCGCAGAGCGCCGTGCACGGTTTCGACGAGCGCGATCAACGCGAAGACGAGGAGCGCCTTGAGCCACATGCGGACATGATGCGCGCCCGCGGCCTAAAGTGCTCCGCGCCGATTGCGAATTGTGCAGGTCCGCTGGGCGGCTGGAGCGCGGTGCGGTTCCGTCGGAATTTTTGTGCCCTTTTGGGTTTTTTGTGGCCAATTTGCCGGGCAGTGCCGGCGCAACCCAACATACTTTGGATCGTGACGACCCAGTGGCGCGCGCAGGCGTGCGGCTATGCGGGCGACGCGAATGCGCGCACGCCGTGGATTGACGGACTCGCCAGCGAAGCGGTGAACTTTGCGCAAGCGGTCACGCCGCATCCACTCGGGCCGCAGGCACGCGCGGCGTTGTTGACCGGCAAACTGGGTCCGGAGAGCGGCGTGAAGTCCTACTGGGACCCGCTGCCCGCCAACGCGCGCACGGTCGCACACGCGCTCGGCGATCGCGGCTACGCGACGGCCTGGTTCGGTAAATGGCACCTGAGTGACCGCGACCGCACAGCGCCGTTTGTCGGCGACGCACACGCGAAACAGATCGTGCCGCCGGAGCGGCGCGGGGGCTTTCAACTTTGGGAAGGATTCGAGAGTGGCTTCCTGCTCAATGATCCCTGGCTGCACGGCACGCGTCTGCCCGAGCCGAAGCATTTCAAGGGTTACCAGGCGGACGTGCTCGCGCAGCGGGCGGCGGACTGGCTGCGCGAACCGCACAGTCGGCCGGTGTTCTACGTCGTGAGTCTCGAGTCGCCGCATCCGCCGTATCACGCGCCCGCGCCGCACGTGCAAGAGCCGCGCGTGGCGGAGCTGAGATTGCGCGCGAATGTGCCGACGGGCGGTGACGCGGAAAGAAAGGCGCGCGAAGAACTCGCCGGCTACTACGCGCACATCGAGGCGACCGACCGCGCGATCGGGCGGCTGCTGACGGAGATCGACCTGAGCGGGACGATCGTGGTGTTCACCTCGGTGCACGGCGACATGCACGGTGCGCACGGGTTGTTTCGCAAGGCGTGGCCGCACGAGGAAAGTGTGCGCGTGCCGCTGTTGATCCGCGGTTTGAAGCCGGAGAATCGCGGCCGCACAGATCATGCGCCGGTAAGTCTGGTGGATGTGCCGCGCATGGCGGTCGCCTGGGCGGACGGTCACGAGTGGCATTGCAAGCACGACAGTGCGCTCATCAGCATGCCAGCCGCGACCGAGATTCCGCTGCAGTGTCCCTGGGCGTGGCGTGGTTTTCGCAGCGCCCGGCACAAGCTCGTCGTGCGGACGGACGCCGAGGGGCGCGAGACGCCTTGGCTGTTCTTCGATCTCCAGAGTGATCCGTTGGAAATGAAAAACCTCGCCGAGGATCCGGCGAGGCTGGGGGAGATGCGCGAGCTGTTGCGGTGGCTTTGAGGCTGCAAGCAGCCTGTGGATGGTGGTCCGCCGCCCGCTTATCTTCTCTCTTTCCCTTGGGGCTGCGGTGCGGCGCGCAGGCAGGACCAAACGAGAAAAGATCAGAAGAAAGTGAAAGCTGGTCCGCCGGAGACCAGCGCTACTTCACGCGGCGTCCGTGTTTGATCACGACGTCAACGTGTTGGAGCAGGTTGATGTAACGGAGCACGTCACCTTTCACGGCGATGATGTCAGCGAATTTCCCGGACTGGATCGTGCCGTAGTCGCGATCGACTTTCATCGCGACGGCCGGCCAGTAAGTGGCGGCCCGGATGGTGTCCATCGGATCCATGCCGAGCTTGTTCACCCAGATGTCGAGTTCGCGCCACGTGGACTGATTGTGGAATTTCATCGGGATGCCGCTGTCGGTGCCGATGAGCAGCACGGCGCCGGACGTGCGCAGCTGCTGGAATTTTTTCGCGGAGGTCTGCGCCCGCAACGGTGTGATCTGGTAGTAGGCGAGCCAGCCGGGATTTTTCAGCGAGCGCTGGATGTCGGCGACGATGTCTTCCGGCACACCGAGCTGCCAGCCAGGATGCTCGATCGGCATTGGGTTCCGGACGTTGTATTCGTAGTTGAAGAAACCCTCGATCGTCGGGCACCAGAACAGCGGGCCGAGCGACATCTTCGCGGTGCGCTCCTGCAGCAATTCGAGGATGTCCTCCGGATAGTCCGGTGCCATCGCGAGGCCGGTGTGTTCGAAGCAATCGACACCAGCCTTCAAGCCCAGGCGGATCTCATCCGGGCGGTGCGAGTGTGCGATGACCGGGAGGTTGTGTTTGTGCGCTTCATCGACCACGGCCTGCACTTCTTCGAACGTCATTTGGTCCTGGTCGATCAGCTTCACGACGTTGACGCCGGCTTCGGCCAGACGGCGGATCTTCGCGCGCGCGTCGTCGGCCCCTTTGACGCCCCAGCGAAAATCCTCCGTGCCCGGATACGGCTCGTGTTGGATGAACGGACCGGAAACGTAGAGTGTCGGGCCAGGGATTTCACCCCGCGCGATGCGCTCGCGGACGTTGATGCTCGCCTCGAGCGGCGCGCCGAGATCGCGCGCGCTGGTGACGCCGGCCATCAACAACTGTTGCGCCGCCGCGGGCATGATTTCGGTTTCAAAGCGCTTCGGGTAAGTCTTGTCCCAATGCGTGTAATCCGAGTGTCCGAGCAGCATCGTATGGACGTGCATATCCCACAGGCCCGGCAGCACGGACATGCCGCGGCAGTCGATCACTTCGGCGCCGTCGGGAATGGTGAGCGAGTCCACCGTGCCGACCGCTTTGACGCGCTCGCCTTCGATAAGCACGACGCTGTTGTTCACCGGCGGCCCGCCCCAGCCGTCGATCAGGCGTCCGCCGACGAGCGCGGAGACTTTTGCCGCGTGCGCGGCGGTGACGAGGCAGGCGCCCGCGAGGAGCGCGACGAAACAACGAGGGGTAGTCATAGTGTGCGCGAGTGTGGCGCGCAGACTACGGTGACGCAGGGCAGCGTCAACGCGTTCGGGGCCGGCGCGCGGCCTACTTGGCGTCGCCCGTCGCGGCCTGGCCGTTGCCGAAATATTTCACGATCACCGTGTGCAGTTCGTCGAGCTTCACGGGCTTGGCGACGTAGTCGTCCATGCCCGACGCGAGGCAGCGCTCGCGGTCGCCTTGCACGGCGTTGGCGGTGAGGGCGACGATCTTCGGCTGGCGGGGCACCGGGACGTGCTGGCGGATTTCGCGCGTTGCGGCGAAGCCATCCATCTCGGGCATCTGCACGTCCATGAACACAAGATCGTAGTCGCGCTGGTTGACCGCCTTGACGGCCTCGAGGCCATTGCCGACCGCGTCCGCCTTGTAGCCGAGGCGCGCGAGCAGGTGGAGCGCCACTTTCTGATTCACGGGGTTGTCCTCCACGAGGAGAATGTCCAGCGGCACCGTGTCGCCGAGTGGCGTGATGGAGGGGGTGGTGGGAGGGGGCGTGGGCGGGAGCGGCAGTCCGCGCACGAGGCGTGCGACGCATTCGCCGAGAAAGCTCGGCTTGATCGGCTTGGGCAGGCGGACAATGAACGGTTCGCTGGTCTGACCTTGGCGCGCGCCGTCGGACGCAGCGGTGAGCAGGATAAGCGGCAGCGCCGGAAAGCGCCGGCGCAGGGCAACGCCCAGGTCCTCGCCCGAGTGGCCGGCGAGGTCGTGGTCGATGATCGCGAGCACGGGTGTGGTGCTCGTGGTCAGCGCCGTGTCCGGCGTATCGACGATGCGCGGCTGGCAATTCCAGCTGCGCAACGCGATCTCGAGGGCGCGGCGGTTGACCGCGAGGTCATCCACCCCGAGCACCGGCGCGCCACCGAGGTCGAGCGGCTTCGTGGCACTGTGCGGGTGGAACGGTTCCGTCTGAATGCTGAAAGCGAAACGCGAGCCCTTGCCGAGCTGGCTGGTGACTTCAATGCCGCCGCCCATGAGCTGCGCGAGGCGGGCGCAAATTGCGAGGCCGAGACCGGTGCCGCCGTATTTGCGCGTGGTCGAGGAATCGACTTGGCTGAACGGTTTGAAAAGCGCGCTCTGCCGGTCGGCCGGGATGCCGATGCCGGTGTCGGTCACGATGAAGTCGATCAACACCGGATTGGCGTCCGGCACGGCGGGCGGGGCCAGTCGCACCTCGACGGTGATGGCACCCTTCGGGGTGAACTTCACGGCGTTGTTCACCAGGTTGACCAGGATCTGCCGCAGGCGCGTGATGTCGCCGACGATCCACGCGGGGACGTCGGGCTCGATGGCGTAGGCGAGTTCGATGCCTTTGCCCGCAGCCTGGAGCGCGAAAATGTCGAGCGCTTCCTCGACGCATTGCGCGAGTTCGAACGGATGCCGTTCCAGCTCCATGCGACCGGACTCGATCTTGGAGAAGTCGAGAATTTCGTTGATGATCGCGAGGAGCGCATCGCCGCTCGTGCGGATGGTCTGCACGTAGTCGCGCTGTTCGGGCGTGAGCGTGGTTTCGTTGAGCAGGCTCGTCATGCCGATGACGCCGTTCATCGGGGTGCGAATCTCGTGCGACATCGACGCGAGGAATTCCGATTTTGCCCGCGAGGCGGAATCCGCCTCGGCCTTGGCGCGGCGGAGCTGCTGCTCCACTTCGACGCGCGAGGTGATGTCGGTTTCCATCACGATGAAATTCTCCAGCGCACCTTCGTCGTTCTTCACGGGCTGAATCTGCAGGTGCACGTGGTAGCGGCGGCCGCTGCGCACGTGGTGGACGACATCGGTGGCGATCGCTTCCTGCCGCGCGAACGCCGTGCTGACGCGCTCGACGGCCGTGGCGTCGGCATCGGGACTCGAGAGCAGTTCGACGAATGGCCGCCCGCTGATCTCCTCGAGCGTGTGCTCGGCGAGGCGGGTGAAACTCTCGTTGACCCACTCGACGCGACCGTCGGCGCGCGTGATGACGACGGCGTTATCGGTGCGGCTGGCGACGAGTGAAAGTTTGCGCGTGGCGGCCTGCGAGGCGCGCAATGCCTCCTCGGCCCGTTTGCGGGCGGTGATATTCTGGCACGTGCCGGACATGCGGCGCGGGCGGCCGACGCGGTCGGTGCCCACGCACTTGGCGCGGAGCGCGAACCAGTTCCAATCGCCCGAGTGGTGGCGCACGCGGAATTCCGATTCGACGAGCTCGGAGCGGCCGGCGAGGTGGGTGGCGAGCGCGGCCTGGTAGGCCGACACGTCGTCAGGGTGGATCAACTTGAAGAGCGATTCGTAGGTCGGCGGCATCGCCGTGTTGTCGTAGCCGAGGGAATTCCAGAAGCCGGCGCTGTAGATCGCATGACCGTCGGCGAGATTCCACTCGAGCACGCCGATCTGGGTCGCATCGAGCGCGAGATTGAGGCGGTCGTCCGCGACCTTGAGCGCACCCTCGATGCGGCGGCGTTCCTCGTTCTCGGCCCGCAGCTGCGAACTCGTTGTCTCGGCGGCGGACTGGCGGGAGCGCGCGGCTTGCGCGAGGTTGACGACCAGGCCGACGAGAAAGCTCACGAACAGGCCCGACGCCAGCACGACCTCGGGGAGAAACTGGCGGATCGGCTCGATGTATTCCGGCCGCGGGATGAGTTCGAAGGTCACGCGCTCATCCATGAGATTGAACACCGCCGACTGGCGGAGACGGGAATCGACCTCCGGATCCTGCTCGGACGTGGAGAACACCAGCACGTCACGGCGTTCCGGCGTCGCGGCGCTGGCATCGAACACGTGGGCGCGGAACACGTAGCGCGAGGAAATGTTCAGCCGATGGTCGATCACCTCGAAGACGCGCTGGAAGCCCAGTTCGCCGACGATGAAGCCGTCGAACGAACCGCCGTTGAGCACGGTCGCGTAAACCGCGAGCGTGGGGCGCTGCAGGGGCGAGACGAGAGGCGCGGCGATGGCATAGGTGAGCGCTTCGCGCGCGCTCGTCATCGCGGCAAGTCGCATCGGTTCGCGACTGTGGTCGAAAGCGGCTGCGTCCTCATTTCCTTCCTGCGGCCAGATCCAGCGCGTGCGCAGGTTGGCGTCCACCCAGCTGATGGAGCGATAGGCCGGAAAATCGATTGCGTGGGAGCGTGCGTCTTTCTCCCAGCTCGCGAGCGGCGTGCCGCCGGAGTCGGTCCAGCGTTCGGCCATGCGGCGGAGATTCTTGATCTGCGTCTCGGTCTCGCTCGAGAAGACGGCGGCGACGTTGTTGATCGAAAGTTGCGTGGTGTTGTTGAGGTAGGCGATCTCGCGTTCGCGCAGCGAAATCCAGAACAACAGTGTCACGGTCACGCCCGCGGCCACCACCGGCAGCCAGAGCCAGCGCGGGCCGCCGCGGCCTTCGTCGCGCGACGATTCGCGCGCGGCCAACAACACCAGCGCCGCGCCGAGCACCTGCAGGCCGAGCGCCACCTGGGGACCGATGTGCGCGTAATTCTGCCAGAAACCCACGCGCGCGAGACCGATGCGGCTGGCAAGGATCGCGGCGAAGCCATACGCGCCCGCGAGCGAGCCCGCGAGGGCGAGCGCCATCGGCCGGCGAGCGCCGCCGCGTTCGAGCGTCAGCCATGCCAGCGCGACGCCACAGAGCGCGAGCACCACGCCGAGCATGCGCGGCAGACGGCCAACATTCGGGCCCTCGACGAGCGCGGCCGGATTCGCCAGGAGATGGGCGATACCGATGCGGAGGTTCAGCGATTCCTCCGCCACGGCCAGCGCGGCGAGCACGGTGCCCAGCAGCGCAATCGTCGCCGCGATGCGCCCCGGCCGGAAATGATAGACCAGTGGCGCGAGCCCGAGGACCAGGAAACAGAACGCGGCATTCGCCTGGAACGGCGGGTCATACGAGCGCGGCTGCACCCACGCGATTTGCTCGGTCCACCAACCCAGCAGACCGACGCCGCCGAGCACCGCCACCGCCGCAAAAGGCAGCAGGTGAAGGTTACGCGCAACACTGGTGGTGGGTCCCGACGGCATGGGGGCGGAACAGTAAGCGTTTGCGCTCCAAGCTTAGCAATTCGGAAATAGGTGTTTCTACCTAGGGCGCGCCGGAGACGGCCGGGACGATTGGCGGGGTTGGCGAAAGCACGAAGAAGCGGCGTCGCGGACCTTCGGTTCGGGCGTCCGATCAGTTTGGTTTTGGCGCCGCCGACGGATCGGCGGGCTTCGTGGTCGGAGAGTTTTCCGGCTGGCTTGGCGCGACGTCTCCCGAGGCGGGAACGGCGGCGGCGCCGGCCGACCCGGGTTGCTCGGGCAACGGCGTTTCGCGCGGCGCGCTCGAGCCGAGGGAGACGGACCAATTTGGTTTGGACAGCGGACCGGTGAGGCGCAGTTCGAGGATGCTCGCGAGCGGATTCATCACGATGCCGATGACGCCGGTGAGCAGGTTGCGGTTTTCCTCGTAGGGCTTGAAGCGCGCCGTGAAGTCGAGCGTCTTGTCCGTCAGCCGGTAATCGCCGCGGCCCTCGATCAATGCGGTGGGTCCGGTCACGCGGAGGTCGGGAAAATTCACGCGGCCGTCCGCGACGCGGTAGCTGCCGCGCAGCGTGTCGAGTTTCAGTGACGAGAAATTGAGCGAAAGTCCGCTGAGCAATTGCGAGAGCAGGCCGAAGAGGTGGACTTCGCCGAGCTCGGCGCCTGCGATCTCGACGTTGCCGCTGCCGTTAAACGTCGCGAGGTCGCCTGGGCGGCCCTGCGCCGACAGCGCGAAATTCAACCGGCCGCCGCTCGCGCGCTGCAGCAACTCGCTGTTGGGCGAGGCAGGCGACTGGCCGGTCGCGCGTGCTCCCTCGAATTCGTGCATTGCGCGGATCGCCTGCACGAGATCCGCCGCTTCGAGGTAGAAATCGAAACCCAGGCGCCGGCGCTCGCCTTCGCCGCTCACGGCCGCCTTGGCGGTGCCGCGCCCGCCGGCCACGGCGAGTTCGATTCGGTCGAGCCGCACATCCGCGCCGCTCACGCCGCCTTCGGCGCGCACGCCTTCGAGAGGAAAACCTTCGTAGGAAATTTTGCCCGCCGCCTCTCCGCGGAAACTGAGTTCGGGCGAGGCGCGGCCGTCGCGAAAATTGGTGCGACCCGTCAGCGTGAGGCTCGGGGGCGCGGAGAATTTCCATGGCTCGAGCAAGGCGTCCGCCGCCGGGCCGCCCAGGTGCCGGAGCGCGTCGGGATCGAGGTTGCCGGTGAGATCGAATTCGAAGGCGCGCAACTCGCGCGTGGGTGCGTCGGCGAAGCGCTTGAACCAGCCCGCGGCCCGCTGCGTGCCGTTCGCGCGGGTCAGACGCAGATCGAACGCGTGCGCGAAATGCGGCCGCACGAACACCCGCGCCTGCGCCGTGGCGAATTCCGCGCCGAGCACCACCGCCGACTGCGCGTCCGTGCGGCCAAAGTAGGTGGTGCGCGTGCTGTCGCGGTAGTTGCCCTGGACGTCAACGTCGGCGTCGGGCGCGGCGGCGGTGAAGCGGATGTTTTCCCAGAACTTCAGCCACCAATCCGAGCGAAACCAGCCGGCGATTTCCGGTGGCTGCAGCGCGCCTTCAAGCAGGTAGCGAAACTGCCACGAACGGAAGTTCATCCAGTAGGAGCCGCGGGCATGATTCGCGCCGGCCGTCACGTGCGCGTCGGAAGCGTGGAAGTTAAGCTGCCGATCCACGTCGATGCGTCCGCGCGTCGTCGTGACCGCCACGCCGTTGGAGTCCAGCCGGCCGCCGCGCACGCGCGAGCGGAGCAGTTCGAATTGCCAGCCGGCGCCAAACGTCGCCGTGGCGACGACCCGCACCGGATCGAGAAAATGCAGATATGGCGCGAGACGCGGCGCACGGAGCGGCAGGGTGGCGTTCACGAGGGAAGTCGGCACGGTGCCCTCGAAATTCACCTCGGCAGTGCGCTGCGCGAGATCGGCGCGGCCGCCAATGGCCATCGCGGCACCGTGCAGATGCACGCCGAGCTCGAAGAGGAGCGGTGCCTCACGCCGCCAGTGCAGCGTCAGATCCGGCGTCGCGGCGGTCTCGCGCCAAGCCGTCACGCTGCGCGCGGCGACCGCCAGCTCGACCTCGTCAGGCGTGGCCCACTGCCTGGGCGCAAATGTCGTGGCGAGGAAACCGCTGACGGCGTCGGCCGCGACATCCTCGCCGTAGGAGACCCGGGTCGTTTCAAATTGGATGCGCAGAGGCCGCGCCTCGTCACCGTCGAGCCGCACGATGGTGGTGGCGCGCAGCGGCCCGGCATCGAACGGCAGATCCTGCGGCCGGCGCAGCGCATCGGCGGTGAATTCCAGTTCTGCGACATTGCCGATGCCGGGACGCACGCTGAGGGTGGCCGCCAGCACGGGCCGATCGAAACTGTCGAGCCGCGGCAGCTCGCGCACGAGGCGCCGGCCGATGTGCAGGACCTGGCCGACGATTTCGCCGAACGGCGGACGACGATCGCCAGCCGGGCGCGGCGGCAGTTGAAAATCGCCGCGCACGCTGACCGCGAGGCGACCGATGCGAAACGCGAGCTGATCGACGTGGACGAGTGAACCGTCGATGCGCAGCGTCGCGGTGGCGTGGTGCAGGAGCGGTTCCGCGAGGCCGCTGGGCGAGAGCGGCGCGGGCAGTTGCAGCGTGGCGCCGTCAATTCGGATCTCGTCCGGGGCGCGCGCGCCGGAGAGGACGGACCACGGGCTCTTGCGCACGAACACACTGTCGGCGACGACGAGGGGATCGCCGTATTGACGCACGCGAAAGCGCACGTTCTCGAGGAGAAGTCGGCCGCTCGGATCGAACTGCGCGCGGGCAAACGTTGCCGCGAGGTTTTCCTCCGCCAATCGCGCGTCGATCCGTGCGAGGACGAACGGCGGCACGGGCAGTTCGCGCGCCAGGAGCGCGTAGAGCTGGAGGGCGAGGCAGAGGGAGAGAACGATCCACACGCACCAGCACGCCAGCGTCCCGGCGCACGACAGGCAGAAGCGCGCGACAGCTTCGGCCGGACGGGCGGGACGTGATGGAGGTTGGGCTGACAAGGGTGGAGTTCTGCAGCGCGGTCTCGCGAGATCAGACCAGCGGCGGGAGCGGACGGCAGGCGGACAGGTCGATCTGCTCGCCGGGCGTGAAATTGAACCGAGGGTGCAAGGAGAGAGCGGACGTGGCGCGCCGTGGGATCAGCCTCCGCCCAGGCTTCGGCGGACCAGCCCGCGCGTCCACCTCGGGAGACATCGCATTCGCGGAAGGCATGATTGTGGCGGTCATCGAATCGTGACCCTGGGATGATTCATTCCGCTCAGAATGGCCGCTGGAGAAGGCGGAGGAGTTTGCCAAGGCGCAGCGGAACTATTTTTTCGGTTCGCTTGTTTCCGTCGCCGCCGGCTTCGCGGGTGGGCCGGGATCGTTGGCGGGGGCGTAGGTCAGCGCGAAGAGGGCGTCGATCAGTTCCTGGGTCAGCTCGAAGGTAACGCCGCCGAATTCCTCAGAACCGCCGACCTGCGTCGTGCCGCCGAGGCGCTCGGTAAGGAAGAGGCTCGACGTCACCGCCTGCGCGGAACCGCCGGTAAGCGTGAGATCGACGTCGAGACGGTAGCGCCACGGGACGGACGTGGCGTTGACCGTGACGCCGGCGCGGTCGAACAGGTCGGAGTTGAAGCTCTTCGCTTCGAGGGCGCGAACTTGCTTGAGCAGTGTTTGCAGCGTCGGGCGGCGGGCTTCGGGTTCGTTCTGGGTGATCGTTTCCGCGGTGAGCGGGGCGTCGGGCGCGGCGGATTTCTTCAACAGCACGGAGTTGTTCGCGAGGTCGGTGAGAGTCACGCCGGTGACGTGTGTGCCTTCGGGCAGTTCGCGAAGGACGCGCTGCCGGTAGTGGCGCGCGTTGAGCGGGATGTCCTGCAGCAAGTCGGGCTCGATCTGGTAAACGAACGGCGCGTGAGCGAGGCGCGCATAGACCGCAGTGCGTTCGCCGGGAGTGGCGCCGATCTGGAGCGTGACGGTTGACGCCTCGGTGCCGCGGGGACCGCCGCCCGTCGAAAGATTGAGCGCGACTTCGAGTTCGGGGCGGTTGAAGCCGAAATTTTCCAGATCCGCGGCGGTGGGCGCATCGCTGACGAAGCGCGTCGCGGTGAGGTCGTGCAGTTTCTGGAGCAGGCCTTGAACGATGGCGGAGTCGGCGGGCAGCGTTTGGGGCGCCTGGCCGTTGCCGCCGCGCACCACGAGTTGCCAGGTCTCCGTGGCCTGCGTGGCTTCGAGGCGCTGGAGGTTGAGCTCCGGCTGATTCGGTGCGGTGAGGGTGAGCGCGGTGACGGTGCGGGCGTCGAAATCGAGCACATGTTGGTCGCGCAGCGTCTCCTGCGCGCCGCGCAGGGTCTCGAGCAGCCTGGCGGGGACGGAAGTGACGAAGACGGCGGGCTTGTCCTCGATCTTGGCGAAGAGTTCGACGGACTCGCCCGCCGGTGCCGCGGGGTTGACGGGCGCGCCGAGCAGCAGGGTTTCGCGGCGGGCGTTGCCCTCGAGGGTGAGACGCAATTGCGGGGCTTCGAGTCCGGTGCGGTTGGCGTCGGCGTCGCGCGCTTCGATGAACCGCTGGGCGCGGAGCGCGTTCAGGGCGGTGACGGCACCTTCGACACCGGCCTTGTTGGCGCGGGCGAGAATGGGGGTTTCGAATCCCCAGCGCGCGCCTTCGCGGCGGAAACGAATCTTGAGATTGGCCGGCGGCGCGGTCTGCACGGCGAGGGAGCGAACTTCGAAAACGGGCACGGTGAAAATCGCCTCCGAACGGAGCTGATCGACGGTGAGGCTGAGGGTGTCGGCCACGCTGCGGTTGACGACATGGACGCGCGCGCCATCGGGCGAAAGAATGTAGAGACGGTTGCCGAGTTCGGTGCGGTCGCCGATCTTCAGCGCGTGATCCTTGCCACCGGAGGTGAAAGTGAAGGTCAGCGCCGGTTGCGCGAGGCCGTAGTCAGCGAGGGATGGGCCGCCCTTGGCGAGGTCGGCGACGGCGAAGCTCGTCTCGTGTTCGAGGAGCTGGAGTTCGTTCAGGATGTTGGCGATTGAGTTCGGATTGGCGGGCCACTCGAGCGGTTGGACGAGCCACCAGCTGTCGCCGCGTTTTTCGGCGGTGAGTGTCGGTGCCGTCGGGCTGCTGCGGGAGAATTTTTCGATGTTCGCGGCTTCGGGGCCGAGCACGCGGCGGCGCGCCTCGAGTTGGGCGCGCTCCGCCTGCCACTTCTGTTCGTATTGGAAGATGTAGTAGAACAGGACGACGTTCAGGAAGAGGAGGACGACGGTGACTTTGGAGCGCACGGGGGAGAAGGGCTGAAGGCTGGAAGGCGGGAGGGCTGAAGGCGAAGGAAGGTCGGGCGGGTTGGGTTTCAGCGTTTCAGTTCTTCAGCCTTTTCGCGTTCGCGTTAGCTGCGTCTCGTCCAATAGACGAAGATGCCGAGGAGGGCGACGGTGCCCGGGACGATGAATAGGAGGCCGAGGCGAAGTCGGGAAAGTTCGTCCTGCGAGAGCGCGAGTTGGAAGCGTTCGATCGGACGTGCGGGGATGTTGAGCTCAGTGTCGCTGTCGGCGCACCACTTCACCGTGGAGAGAAAGAGGTTCAGGTTGCCGATGTTGACGATGCGGTTGTTCGTCACGAGGTCGGACGTGCCGAAGACGGCGAGGCGACCGCCGCGGACGCTGAGCGGGAGGTTATTGGCAGGCTTGGTGCGTTCGGAGATGGCGAGCACGCCGAGCTGGCCGCGCAGGTCCTGGCCGGGCGTGTAGCTGCGCTGGCTCAGGCGGTAACTCGTCTCGCCCCACGCGGCGTCGCTGGTGGCAACGAGTTTCTTCACGTCGAGGCCGTCGTCCGCCGCGCGACCGAGGTCGTCGCTGACGACGCGCGCCGGGCCGATCAGGACCGGCAGGTCGTTGCGGATGAGATTTTCCGTGATCGGATTGGGCAGGAAATGTTTCAGGATGAGTTCGCCGGAGTCGGAGAGGAAATTGGCGGACTGATCGACGATGAGGTTGTCGTAAACGATCACGCCCCAGTCGAAAAGCAGCGTGTCGAGGCCGTGCTGCCGGCCGGGATCGACCATGAGCACGATGCGGCCGGCACGGGTCTGGAGATAATTGCGCAGCAGCTCCTCCTCGAACGGCGCCAAGCGGCCCTGCGGTCCGGCGATGATGAGCAGCGAGGCGTCGTCGGGCACGCGGCGTTGCTGGGCAAGATCGAGACCGGCGAGGTCGAAGTTGCGCTGGCGCAATTCGTCGCGGAGCAGCGAAAGGCCGCCTTCGCGCACGTCGTCGGGTCGAAGTTCGCCGTGACCCTGGACGAAGTAGATTTTTTTCCGCTCGGCGGCCGTGACGTCGAGGATGGCGGCGGTGATGGCGGATTCGCCGCGGAACGCCTCGCGCGTGGTCTTGTTCTTGATGCGGTAAAGTTCGTCGATCGTGACGGTGCGCCGGCGGTCGCCGGCGATGACGACGACCGCGTTGGGTTGATCGATGCCGAGCGCCTCGGCGTCGCGGCGGCGCTGATACACGTCGAGGAAATCGACGCGCACCTGGCCGTTGGCGTTGTTGCGCGTGGCGTAGTTATATTCGCGGAGGAGGCCGGTGAGGTCCCGATAAGCCTGGGCGATCTCGTTGCTCTCGGTGTCATCCGTGAAGGTGACCACGACACGCACGGGCTGATCGAGGCGCTTGAGGTAGGACTCCGTCTCGGCGGAGAGGGAATAGCGGCGGTTCTTCGTGAGGTCCCAACGCCAAGAGTGGTTCAGCGCGATGTAGTTCAACCCGCCGAAGAGGGCGAGGAACAGCACGGCCTGCAGCAGCAGGTTGACGATGCGGATCCAGCGCGCGGTGCGGAAGCTGTCGTTGAAGCTCATGCGTCAGCCGTGGAGCAGCTTCGCCTCGACGCCGAGGATGCTGAAGATGAGCGCGAGGATCGCGCCGGTGAGGTAGAAAAACACCTGGCGCGTATCGATCACGCCGTTGGTGAAATCCTCAAGGTGGCCGAAGATCTGCAGCGATTCGACGGTGTTTTTCATCGGCGAGAACGTCTCCTGCTGCAGCAGCGTCGCGTCGCCAAGAAAACGCAGCCCGATGATGAGCGCGAACAGCACCGCGAAACTCAGGATGCCCGCGACGGCCTGACTGCGGGTGAGCGCGCTGGCGAGGATGCCGACCGCGATGAAGAGCAGTCCGCTCAATGCGATGAAGGCATAACCACCAATGAGCGGCGCCGCCTCGAGGAATCGCGCGTCGCGCGCGTAGTAGTGCAGCACGTAATGGAACCCCGCGGTCGAGCCCCAGAGCAGCAAATACAGAAAGTAGGCGGCGCCGAATTTGCCGAGCACGACCTCCGTCGTCGTCACCGGTGTGGTGAGCAGCGTCTCGAGCGTCCCGAGGCGGCGTTCCTCGGCCAGCGACTTCATCGTCAACAGCGGCACCATGAAGAAGACCGGAATCCAGAAGAGCCGGAAGAATGTCACCGCCGGCAACACCTCGTGCGGCGTGCGCGAGTAGTCATCCAGCAGCGCGGCAAAGACGAAGCCCATCACGCCGAGGAACAACACCGCCGCCACGTAGGTGCTCGGGTTAAACAACAACGCGCGGATCTCGTGACTGAGGATGGTGAAAAAGTGGCGCATCTAGAAATTGCGGAATGCGGAATGCGGATTGCGGAGTGCGCGGTGCGGGTCGCGGAGTGCCTCAACTGCGATTGTCATTCTGAGCGGAGCGAAGAATCCAGACGCGGGCGCACCGCACATCCCGGTGGATTCTTCGCTTCGCTCAGAAGAACATGTTGTGAACATCGTCGGGTTTTGCCGGCTCAAATTTTCGGCAGCGGTGGGCGGCTGGCGGGCTCGCCAGGGCGGAC
>PNJQ01000050.1 GCA_013821985.1 Opitutus sp. | reverse complement strand
TTGATCTTCGGCGAGGCCACAACGATTGCGGCGGCGGGCGTCGTGCTCGGCTTCGGCATCGGCTTCGCGGCGCTCGCGGTGCTGGAGCGCGTGCCGCAGTTCAACGGCTACGTGCAGGCGTCGATTCAGCCGGCCGTGCTCGCGGGCATTATCGTGACGGCGTTTGTCACGGCGGTCCTCGGCGCGATTTATCCGGCGCGTTTCGCGATGAAGATTCAACCGGCGGAGGCGCTGCGCTATGAATGACGCGCGCGAAATCCTCGCGACCGCCCACGGCGTCAGCAAAAGCTACGACGCCGGGCGCATCGCGGTGCTGCGCGACGTGAGCCTCACGGTGCGCGCGGGCGAATTGGTCGCGCTCTGGGGTGCATCGGGGTCGGGCAAGAGCACGTTGCTCCACCTGCTCGGCGGACTCGATTTGCCCGACCACGGCGAACTCATGGTGTGCGGGCTCGATCCGCGCCGGGAACGCGATCGTCTCGTGCTGCGGCGGCACCGGCTCGGCTTTATTTTCCAACTCCACAACCTGATCGCCGACCTGACCGTGGAGGAGAATCTCCGCGTGCCCGCACTCGCGGTCGGCACTGCGAACGCGGCCACGCGTGCGCGCATCGCCGAGTTGACGAAACGGGTCGGCCTCGACCATCGGCTCGACCATCGCGTGCAGGATATTTCCGGCGGCGAACGGCAGCGGGTGGCGATCTGCCGCGCGCTGATGAACGCGCCGCAGCTGCTGCTTGCGGACGAACCCACGGGTTCGCTCGACGAGACGACGGGCAACTCGGTCTTTGCGTTGCTCAAGGAACTCGCGGCCCGCGACGGCATCGCCGTCATCCTCGCCACGCACGAGCGGCGTTTCGCCGAGGCGTGCGACCGGATCATCCGCGTGCGCGACGGGCAGTTGAACGAGGTGAGTGCGTGAGCGCTCGGGCCAGCCGCTGTCCGCCACAACAACGCGCCCCGGCGCGCGGTAGCCTGCGACCTCCGGGCGCGGGTTGGTGTGCGCGGGACGCGACTCTCGCCAATTACCGAAGCCACCCGCGCCCGGAGGTCGCGGGCAACCTGGGGGGCGGCGGTCGCTGACGATGAAGCCTTCGTCCGAGGCGCTTCCGTTGCATGCGAACGCTGGCCAAGCGATTGCGTTCTCCGTCGCTCGGCACAGCTTCGGCTGGTTCGTGGCGGCCAATCTCGTCGGCGTGTGGCTCGCGGTGCTGTTGCTCTGGCCGGCGGCGGGCGATTGGGCGGCGCCGCTCACGTATGGGCGCTGGATGCCGCTGCATCTCGACTGGCAGCTCTACGGCTGGACGGCGCTGCCGACGGCGGGGTTGTTACTCATCTGGTTTCTCGACGCGCGCGATCCACGGGCGCTGTTTCATGCCCGCCTCGCGCTCGGCGCGTGGTCGCTCGCGCTCGCACTCGGCGGCGTGAGTTGGCTGGCGGGCGACGTGAGCGGAAAGCTGTTTCTCGATTGGTCAGGCTTGGCGCGACCGCTGCTGCCCGCGGCGATGCTGGTGCTGTGGGGCGTGCTCGCGCGGCACACGATGCTCCGCTGGCCGACGCTGGCGAAAGGGGAGCGCCTCGCGCGCGTGGGTTTGCTGGTGCTGTTGTTGCCCGTGCCGGAAGCGCTCTACTGGTCGATGGGCCGCGAGGTTTATCCGTCGGTGAATCCCGACAGCGGCGGCGCCACCGGCTCCGCGCTCCTCGGCTCCACGCTCGGCATCGTCTCGATCTTTTTGCTCCTGCCTTTTCTGCTGCGGCTCCCGCGGACAATGAGTGGAATACGCCGCGACTGGATCGGCGCGTTCCTCGCGCTGAGCTGGGTCGCTTATGTGGTGATCGACCATGGCAACACGTCGCATCACGCGGCGGCGCAGATCGTGGGACTGGGGCTGCTGCTGGCGTGGATTCCGTTGCTCGGGATTTTTTGGTTCAGCTTCGAGTGGCCGCCGGCTGCGCGCGCTTGGCTCTGGGCGGCGCTGACGTGGTGGGCTCTGCTCGTCGCGAGCGGCTGGGCGTTTTTCCTGCCGGGAATTTCCGAGGCGTTGAAGTTCACGCACGCGCTCGTCGGTCACACGCACCTCGCCGTGGCGGGTCTGATTACGAGCCTGAACGCCGCGCTGCTCGGTGTGCTGACGAAGCGCCCCGCGCCGCGCGGGGTGTTCACATCGTGGCAGGCGGGCACGGTGATCTACGTCGCGTCGATGCTCGCGCTCGGCGCGGTGGAGACGGAGCGGGCGGGGGATTTGTTTCGGAGCGAGGGGTGGACGCAGGCCCTGTTTGGGCTCCGCCTCGCCGGCGGCGCGTTGATGACCTTTGCGTCGCTCCGACGCCTGCTGAGCTTTTGGACACCATGAACAACGATAAAATTCTTCGGATCGCGCGCGGGTTCGCGCTGGTGGCGGGTGGCGCCGACGCCGCGACCGGCGTCGGGCTGGTGGTGCTGCCAGGGTTCACGCTCGGCGCGATGGGCGTCGCGGCGCCGGGCGCGGAGGCGGTGATTTTTCTGCGCTTCGTCGGCGTATTCGTGGGCGCGGTCGGCGCGAGTTATCTCGTGGCACTCGCTTCGCGACGTGCGGACCGGCTGTGGGCGGTGTTTCGGATCACGACGCTGTTTCGGTTGGCCGCGGGATCGTTCGTGGCATGGGCCGTGTGGACCGGAAGATTGGAGATGCGGTGGCTGTCGGTCACAATCACAGACGGGATTATCGCGGGCGTGCAGCTTTGGCTGCTTCCGCGCGAGCCGCGGGCATGAGCGAGGGAGCGCACAACGCGAGTCGCGGCGGCGACCGAGCGCCGCCCTCCCCGGCGAGCTCTCGCCGGGGAGAAAACGAGAGGGCGCCGCGCGCGAGGTCGTGGACGGCCGCGTGCCTCGCGGTGGCGGCGACATATGTGTATTTCCTAATCTTCGCGCAGTTCGCGTTGCTCACGCTGGCGGCGCGAACCGGCGTGAGTGCGATGCAACTCAAGCCGCTGCTCGTCGGGATGGGCGCAGGCGGGATCGCTGGAGCGATGGGGGCGACGTGGGTTTTCCGGCCGGAGGCGGCGCGGCGGCTGCTGGCGCTGTGTTTTGCGGGTTGCGCGACGGCGGCAGTGGCGGCGGCGTTTGTCACGGTCGCGAGCAGTTGGTCGATCATCTTCGCGACGGTGGGACTTTCGCTTGGCGCGTTGACCGTGACGCTCGCGGCGATGCTGCGGCGCGCGGTCGGCGGCGTGCGCCTCGGGCTGTGTGTCGGGGCGGGCACGGGTGCGGCGTATGCGCTGTGTAATTTGCCGCTTGTGTTTGGGGCGGAGCCGCGGACGCAGACTCTGCTGGCGGCGGTGGCCGCCGCGCTCGGTGGATTGCTGGCGCAAGGATTCGCAACCGGCACTGCGGGCGAGGCCGACGCGCCGACGCGTGGTGCGGTGGCGCGCTGGGTGGTGGCGCTGGCGGCGTTGGTGTGGATGGATTCAGCGGCGTTTTTCATCATCCAACAGAACCAAGCGTTGCGCGCGCAGACGTGGGTCGGCGATGCAACGCTGTTGGCCAACGCCGGAGTGCATCTCACCGCGGGCGTGTTGTCCGGCGTGCTGCTCGATGCCGGCTGGAAGCGCGCGCCAGCGCTCACGGCGATCGGCTTGCTTGGCGCGGCGTGTCTGATGCTCAACGAGACGTTGCCGGTGCTCGCGCCGGGCTGGCTCTACGTCGCGGGCGTTTCGTTCTATTCGGTGGTGCTGGTTTATTTCCCCGCCTCGACGGAGCGTGCAGGCGTGGCGGCGGTGGTTTACGCAATCGCGGGCTGGATGGGATCGGCGCTCGGCATCGGCATGGCGCAGGATTTGCAGAGCGTGCCGGTGTGGTTCGTCGCGGTGGCGGTCGCCGCGGTGGCGCTCGCGCTCGGCTGGCGCGGGCGCGGTGCGGCGGCGATGGTGGCAGTCGCGTTGCTGGGAGGCGGAACGCGCGCGGAAGCAGCGGATGAGTTCGTCGCCCGCGGTCGCGAGGTCTATATCCACGAGGGCTGCATCCATTGTCATTCGCAGTATGTCCGGCCGCATGTCGCGCTCGACGTTGAACGCTGGGGACCGGCCACGACGCTCGAACGGGTGCTCGCGGGCGCGCCGCCGTTGCCCGGCAATCGCCGGCAGGGACCCGATCTTGCGAACGTGGGCAACCGCCGTTCCGGTGAGTGGAACCGGCTGCATCTAAAAATGCCGCGCGCGGTTGCGCCCGGCTCGCGCATGCCGGTGTATGCGCACTTGTTCGAGCACGGGGGCGACGAGTCGGACGGCGAGGCGTTGATCGCCTACCTCGCGTCGCTCGGCGCCGATTCAATCTCCGAGCGCCTCACGCAGGTGCGCGGGTGGCGGCCGGCGCGGGCGATGGCGGTGAGCGACACGCGGGCGCGCCAACTTTTCGGGCGACTCTGCGCGCACTGTCATGGTGCGAGCGGCCGGGGCGACGGCGCGCTCGCGAGTGCGTTGAGCGTGCGGCCACCGGATTGGACCACGGGGCCGTGGCGGCATGTCCTGGCGGACGCAGACGTCGAACTCGAGTTGAGCCGCATCATCAAGTTCGGCCTGACCGGTTCGCCGATGGCGGGGCACGAATATTTGCGCGACGAGGAAATCGTTGGGCTCGCCCGCCTCGTGCGCGCGTGGCAGAAGCGTTGAGGCAACGTTGCGATCATGAAAATTCTCGTCGTCGAAGATGAACGGAAAGTGGGCAAGTTCATCGAGAACGCGCTCAGCGAGCAGGCTTACACGGTGCGGCACGTCACGACGTGCGCGTCCGCTCGCGATGCGCTGGCGGAATCGCCCTACGATGCCGTGGTGCTCGACCTTGGTTTGCCGGACGGTGACGGGCTCCATCTGTTGCGCACCTGGCGCGACGCGGGTTTCAACGAGCCGGTGTTGATTCTCAGCGCACGCGACGCCGTGGCGGATCGGATTCGCGGGCTGAATCTCGGGGCGGACGATTATCTGCCGAAACCGTTCAGCGTGGACGAGCTCGTGGCCCGCGTCCGTTCGCTGCTGCGCCGGCAGACGACCGGCCAGCGCGCGACGGTGATCGAGCACAAGGGCGTGCGGCTTGACCTGCTCTCGCGCATGGCCGAGTGCGACGGGCAGCCGGTCGAGTTGACGACGCGCGAGTTCGCGCTGCTGGAGTTGTTTTTGCAGAACCCCCGCCGCGTGCTCACGCGCACGCTGATCGCGGAAAAAATCTGGGACGCCTCCTACGATCTCGAGACGAACCTGATCGATGTCTATGTGCGGCGGCTGCGGCGGAAATTCGAGCGGCCCGGCGCGCCGCCGTTCATCAAGACAATCCGCGGGACAGGGTATCAGCTCGCATGAGATCCTTCACCGCGCGCCTCACGCTGCGTTTCGCGCTGCTCGTCACGCTGACGACGATGGCGGTCCTGCTGGCGGGCGGTCTGCTGCTCGACCACCAGGTCGAGCACGGGCTGGAGCTGCTGCACGAGATTGAGGCGAACGAACTGGCGGGACTGCTCGGGGCGGACGGTTCGCTCCCGGCGGCGGAGGTGGAGCAACGGATCCGGCATGATGCGGACAGCGACGCAGCGCTGTTCCTTATTCAGGTGGTCGGCCCGCGGGAGCAGATTCTCTTTCGGTCGGAGAATCTGGGCGAGACGTTGCTGCCGGCCGGTGGCGCGGCACCGCGGCATTGGACGACGCGGCTGCCGTTTCTCGGCCGCGTGCACCTTTCCAGTTTTCAGGCCGGGCCGTGGCGAGTCCTCATCGGCAGCTCTCTCGGCGCGTCGGAGCGGCTGCTGCAGGATTATGTGCGCATCAGCCTCGGATTGGTTGCGGGCGTGGCGCTGCTTAGTTTCGGGCTCGGCTATGCGTTCAGCCGCGACACGCTGAAACCGATCCGGGCGATCGAGACGACGGCGCGGCGCATCCGGGCGGACAATCTCGGCGAGCGCATTCCGGTGGGCGGACGCGACGAACTCGCTTCGCTCGCGAGGCTGTTGAATGAAACGCTCGATCGGCTGCAGGCGTCGTTCGAACAGGTGCGGCGGTTCAGCGCCGATGCGTCGCACGAATTGAAAACCCCGCTCGCGCTCGTGCGGCTCAATGCGGAGAAGCTCCGGCCGCGGCTCGCGCACGACGCGGAGGCGCTCGCGGCTTTGGAGGACATGCTGGAGGAGGTCACGCAGCTCAATCAGGTGATTGACCGCCTGCTGTTCATCGCGAAGTCCGAGAGCGGCGCGCTGGCGCTGGCGAAGCGGCCGCTCCTCCTTGCGCCGTGGCTGGAGTCGTTCGCCGAGGACGCGCAGGCGCTGGCGGAGGATCGCGGCGCGAAATTCCGCCTGGAGGAGAATCGGTCCGGTGAGGTCTCGGCCGACGCGGACCTCCTGCGCCAGTTGCTGCTCAATCTCGTGACGAATGCCGTGGCAGTTTCGCCGGCGGGCGGGACGGTGGTGCTGGCCTCGCGCGCGGAGGGGGGGCGCTGGATTTTCGCCGTGACCGACGAAGGGCCGGGCCTGCCGCCGGAACAGCTCGCGCGGGTGTTCGAGCGGTTTGTGCGGTTCCATCGCTCTGGCGCGGAGCCGCCGCCGGAGCGCGGAACGGGGCTTGGGCTGGCGATCTGCAAGGCGATCGCCGAACTTCACGGCGGCACCATTCGCGCTGAAAATCGCATGGACGCGCGCGGCCTGCGTGTGGTGGTGGAGTTGCCGGCGGCCGGCTGAATGCCTTGGCTGAAAATCAGGACGCCGCGGGTGATTGCTCACCCCGCGGCGCCTCAAGCGGCGTTACCCCTAACACCCTCTTGGAAATTTGAATGCAAGTCAGCCGGCGCGGCGCACCAGTTCGGTGGATTCCGCGGCGTCCTCGAATGGCGCGAGCGTCACCCAGTGTTTCGCGAGGCGAGGGGCGAGTTCGCGCAGCCAGGCGGCGGCGTCGTTGGCGGTTTCGTCCTCGGTGCCGAGCGAAAGGACGCAGAGGTCGGCCTGGGTGACGTCGGCGGCGGCGAGGCGGAGCCATTGGGTTTCCTCGAGGAGGGCGACATTCCAGAGCATCGGCTCGATGGCACGCGGTTCGCGGTCGCGCCGGAGCGAGTCGCGGACGGAACGCAGCGCGCGGTCGGCGGCGGCGATGTCGGAGTAGAAGATCACCACCCGGATGCCACGCGAGCCATCGACGGTCGGATCGAACTGGGAGGAGAAGGACATGGGAGAAACGCGCAGGCGGGTGCGGGTGGAACCGGTGGGCTCAGGCGGCGCGGCCGCAGGAATCGTTGGCGCCGTGGAGGCGGTCGCGGTAGGCGCTCGGCGCTTCGCCGGCGATGCGGCGGAAGACGCGGTTGAACTGGGAGAGCGACTGGAAGCCGGCCGCGAACGCCGCTTCGCTGATGCGCGCGTGCGGGTTGAGCATGTGTTGTTTCACCGCCTCGATGCGCAGGCGCGCGAGGTAATTGGTGAAGGTGAGGCCGGTGCCGGATTTGAAGACCTTGCAGAAGTAGAACGTGCTCATGTTCACCGCGCGGGCGACCTCGGCGACGGAGATTTCGTTGGTGAAGCGCTCGTGGATGAATGCGCGCGCCTTGGCGACGACGGGCGATTCGGCGGACGATTCGCGGACCATCATCTGGTTGCTGATGGCGGCGAGGTGCTGGGAGAAAATCGAGAGCAGCCGGACGACGGACTCGAATTGCGTGCGGGTGACGACGCGCGTCTTGAAGTAGGCGGCGCGGATCTTCGTCACCTGCTCGGCCGGCAGTTCGGGGCTGAGCTGGCGCTTGAGCGCCTTGAAGCCCGCGTCGCTCGGAGCTTGGAGGAGCACCTGGCCGGTCTGGAGATAGCCAATGACGTTTGCGCCGACGCGAACCGGGACGGCGGATTCGTTCAGGCCGGCGAAGCAGCGCATGGTCTTGGCTTCGTCGTGCGCGCCGTCCTCGACCTGTTGCTGGAGCTGGAGGCAGGCGGCACAGGTCTTGTTGCTGCCCGCGAGGAGCTCGCAAAAGGGATTGGCGCGCTTCGAGCCGTGGAGCGGGAAATTGAAAGAACCCGACGCGCGGAGCGCGAGGGGCAGACCGGTGGTGGTCTCAAAGGCGTTCTGGTATTCCCGGAAGACTTCGGAGCGTTGAAGCTGCGTGACGACGGAACGACCGGCGTCCGAGGCGGAGGCGGGGAGGGACTGGGCGGGCGAGGCGTGGATCGCTTGCATGCGTTGAAAGTAACACGATCTGCGCAGTGCGGTAATTGTCGCTGCGGCCAATTCTCGCTAAGGAATTCCTTTAGGTGGCCGGGATGGGCTCCCGGATGCGCGAGTGAAGCGCCGGTCTTCCCCCTTGCTTCCGCGCGCGGCGTTTTCCACGGTGGCGGCGTGTCGTCCGACTATTCCACGCTGAGTCGCGAAGAGCTGATTGCTGCGCTCCAGTCCCTCGAGCGCGAGCAGGCCGAATCCGAGGGCGAATTGCTGGCCCGGGTCCGCGAGCTGCGCGACATGAAGGCGGCGCTCGATGAGCACTCGATCGTCGCGATCACCGATGCGCGCGGCCGCATCACCTACGTGAACGATAAGTTCTGTGCGATTTCCCAGTATGCCCGCGAGGAACTGCTCGGGCAGGACCACCGCATCATCAACTCGCAGTATCACTCCAAGGAGTTTTTCGCCGAACTCTGGTCCACCATCGCGCACGGCCGCGTGTGGCACGGCGAGATCCGCAATCGCGCGAAGAACGGATCCTTCTACTGGGTGGACACCACGATCTTTCCGTTCGTCGGTGCCGACGGGAAGCCCTACCAATACGTTGCGATCCGCACGGACATCACGCAGCGCAAGGCCGACGAACTCGCCCTCCAGCAATCCTCCGCCGAGCTGGCGGAGAAAAACAAGGAGCTCGAGGCCATCGTTTACACCGTGTCGCACGACCTGCGATCGCCGCTCGTGAACGTCCAGGGTTTCAGCCGGCAGCTCTCCCGCGCGTGCGATGCGATCCGCGAAGCCGTTGCGGCGGCGCCGGACGGACGGGTCGAGGCCGCCGCCTTGCGCAAGCCGATCGACACCACGATCCCGCAGGCGCTGCGGTTCATCACCGCCGGCGTGAACAAAATGGAGTCGCTCCTCGCGGGCCTGTTGCACTACTCGCGCCTCGGGCGCGTCGTGCTCAATCCGCGGCCACTCGACATGAATGCCATGCTGGCGGAGATCGTCGCGGCAATGAAGTTCCAGCTCGACGAGGCCCGGGCGGAGGTGCGCATCGCGCCGCTGCCTCCGTGCATTGGCGACAGCGTGCAGACGAATCAGGTGTTCGCCAACCTCCTCGACAACGCGCTCAAGTATCGCTCGCCGCACCGGCCGCTGCGCGTCGAGATCAGCGGGCGCATCGAGCGTGGCCTCGCGATCTACAGCGTGCGCGACAACGGCGTCGGCATCGCGCCGCAGCATCAGGGCAAGGTGTTCGAAATCTTCCACCGCCTGAATCCGAGCGACAGCCCCGGTGAAGGCCTCGGACTCGCCATTGCCCAGCGGGTGCTCGAGCGGCAGCGCGGACGGATTTGGGTTGAGAGTGCGGCGGATGCCGGGTCCACTTTCCACGTTTCATTGCCGGCGGGGTAACCTGCCGGACCACGCTATGAACAAGAATCCCACGATTTTAATCGTCGAAGACGACGAAGGCCACGCCATCCTCATCCGCGAGAATCTCGAACTGGCGGGACTCGAAAACCCGATCGAGCACTTTCGCGACGGTCAGGCGATCCTCGACTATTTTTTCGCGCCCGACGGCAAGGTCGTGCGCGGCCACGATGGCACCTACCTCGTGCTGCTCGATATCCGCATGCCCAAGGTCGATGGCATCGAGGTCCTGCGCCGCCTCAAGAGCGACCCGCAGCTCCGCAAGCTGCCGGTCATCATGCTCACCACGACCGACGACACGCGCGAGGTCGAGCGCTGCCATGAACTCGGCTGCAACGTCTATATCCAGAAGCCTGTCGATTACGACAAGTTCACCGAGGCGATCCGCCGCCTCGGGCTGTTCGTGATGCTGCTCCTCGTGCCGCCCGTGGCGCGGAGCTGATCGTGAGCGCCGCCCCCGGCCAGACCACCGCTGCCCCGCGCCTGCTCGTCGTCGATGACGACGAGGGCCTGCTCATCTTGATGGCGGAGGCGTTGCGCGCCGAAGGCTACGACGTCGAGGCCGCCGCCACCGGTCAGGCCGCGTTGCGCTGGCTCGGGAGCCACACTCCCGACCTCATCGTGCTCGACCTGAAGCTCAGCGACGTCGATTCGGCCACGATGATCACGCGGCTGGACAGCGGACCGGTGCGGGTGCCGTTCATCGTCGTCACCGGCCAGGGCGACGAGCGCGTCGCCGTCGAGGTGATGAAACGCGGCGCCCTTGACTACGTGATGAAGGATACCGCGATGCTCGATTTGCTGCCCAGCGTCGTGCAGCGCGCCCTCGACCGGCTGGCGCGCGAACAGGCGCTTGCCACCGCCCGCGCCGAGCACGCGCGCCTCGAGGCCGAGGTGCTCGCCGCGAGTGAACGCGAGCGCCACAGCATCGGCGCGGACCTGCACGACGGCCTCGGCCAGTTGCTAACCGCGGTGGAATTCATGTGCACGGCGTTGAAGGAGGACACTGCGCACACGCACCCGGACGCATCGGCCCGGCTCGACCAGATGGGAGGCATGCTCCGCGAAGCGGTGGCGCAGACGCGCTTTCTCGCGCGCGGCCTCGTGCCACTCAGCGGAGGCCCCGAAGCGCTGCATCAGGGATTGACCGCGCTCGCCGAGCGCACGAACGCGCTCGGCCGCACGCATTGCGATTTCGAGGCCGGGGAAATCGTCGAAGTGGATAACCCCACCGCGGCGAATCATCTTTATCGCATCGCGCAGGAAGCGGTGAACAACGCGGTGAAACACGCGCGCGGTTCCGGCATCCGGCTGCGCCTTACGCGCTCGCCGGGCTGGCTCGTCCTGGAGGTCGAAGACGACGGCGTCGGCCTCACGCCCCAGAGCGAAGGCAAGGGAGCCGGTCTCGGCCTGATGCGTTACCGTGCCAGCCTGATCGGCGCCGATCTCGCCGTGAAGCCGCGGCGCGGCGGCGGCGTGATCGTCACTTGTTCGTGGCCCCAGCCCCCATGAAATCACGCGCCGCCAAACCCAGCGCTGTTCCGCCGCCGCCCGACGCGCGGAAAAACATTCTCGTGGTCGATGACCACCCCTTCATGCGCGCCGGTCTGGCGCAGCTGATCGATCGCCAGCCGGATCTGCGCGTCAGCGCCGAAGCCGGCAATCCCGCCGAGGCGCTCCAATCGCTCGCGCGCCACCGGCCCGACCTCGTGCTCTCGGACATCACGATGCCCGGCCGCAGCGGCGCGGATTTTATCAAGGACCTGCTCGCGCTGCATCCCGGTTTGCCGGTGCTCGTCATCTCGATGCACGACGAGTCGATCTATGCGGAGCGCATGCTCCGCGCCGGGGCGCGCGGCTACATCATGAAGGAGGCGGGGGGCGAGGCGCTGCTCGCGGCCGTGCGGCAGGTGTTGCGCGGCGAAATCTACGTCAGCGCGAAACTTTCGGCGCGCCTGCTGGAAAATCTCACCGGCAGCCGTCCGCGCGGCTCGAGTTCACCGATCGCGAAGCTGACCGATCGCGAATTCGAAATCTTCCAGCTCATCGGCCAGGGGAAAAGCACGCACGACATTGCCGCGCAGCTCAGTCTCAGCACGAAGACGGTCGATGTCCACCGCGCGAACATCAAAGGCAAGCTCGGCATCACCGACGGCACGCAGCTCGTGCGCCACGCCGTGCGCTGGGTCGAGACGCAGGGCGCCGAGATGTGAGGGGAGGGGAGCGAGCGGCGGCAAGCCTTGCAATGGAGGCGCGGCGCCGCGGCTGGTAGCCCGCGATCTCCGAGCGCGGGTTTCTGAATCCGCGAACGCCCCCCGCGCCGGAGGGCGCGGGCTACCCCGAGACAGCCGAGCCGCACGATTGACTCTGTCCGCGAGCGGATAATTTTCCTCCCGTGCTTTTCCTGAACAAGTTGCTGCCGGTGTTCGTGCTGCCGATCGGCGTGATCACGCTGCTCATCGTGCTCGGCGCGCTGAAGAAATGGCGGTGGATGTCGCTGCTGGCGGCGGCGGCGTTGTTGGGCGGCTCACTGCCGTTCGTGAGCAACGCGCTGCTCGGGTCCCTCGAGAATGTTTATCCGGTGCGCAGCATCGGCTCGCTCGCCGAGGCCGACGCGGTGCTCGTGCTGGGGGGCATCATGTCGCCAAGCAAGGATCCGGGTTTCGTGACCGAGTGGTCGGAAGCGGTCGAACGCTTCGAAGCCGGCGTGGCGATTGTGCAACGCGACAAGGCGCGCTTGTTGCTGTTCACGGGCGACACGCGCGGTTCGGAAGGCACGGCGCTGCAACGCGAGGCTTTGATCCGCGGCGTGCCGGCGAGCCGCGTCAACGTGATCGGTGCGGTCGGCAACACCGCCGACGAGGCGGAACAGTTGAAGCGCTACTGCGCGCAACACGGGTTGAAGCGCGTGGTGCTCGTGACGTCCGCGTGGCACCTGCCGCGTTCGATGCGGCAATTCCGCGGCGCGGGCGTAGAGATCGTGGCGTTCCCGGTGGATTTCCGCACGATGCCGAACCGGCAATTGCGCTATCTCGATTATCTGCCGACGGCGCAGGCGCTCGAAAAAACCGAACTCGCGCTGCGTGAGTGTTACGGCATCGCGTTCTACACGGTGTTCGGAAAGTAGCGCCGGGCTGCGGCCGGCGTCCGAGAAATTTGATCGCGGATTGCACGGAATACACGGATTCCAGATTTGTGTTTTCAACGCGGAGGACGCGGAGAGTGAAGAGTCGGGCTACTCCAGCGTTTTCAAAAACCTTGTAGCCGGGGTCGCTGACCCCGGTGGGGACGACCGCCGCGGCCGGACATCCCGTCCGGGCTCAGCGAGCCCGGCGACAAGGCCGGCAGCTCGTCCGAACGACGCGCCTACTTCGAACGTGCCAGTTGCTTCTTTGGCTTCGCGGTCTTGCCAACCTTCGCCGCCTGGGCGGGCTTCGCTGGTTTCGCGGGCTTGGCCGGCGCAGTGAACGGCTCGAAGATCGCGCGGTGCTTGATCGGGAATCGTCCGCTGAGGCGCACGCCTTCGTCCTCGGTTTCCTGCGAGCGCACGGTGCCGAGCTGGTGGAGCTTGCTCACGATGTCGTAACGGTCGTGTGGAATCAAAAGTTCGGCGGACAGGTGATCGTCGATCGCGAGTTCCTCACAGCGCGCGAGCAGGCGCGCGATGCCTTCGCCGGTGCGCACGCTGATGAAGAGCGCATCGCGGTGGCGCGCGCGCATCAACGCGAGCGTCTCGGGATCGGCGGCGTCCGTCTTGTTGAACGCGATGATCATCGGCTTGTCGCCGGCGCCGAGTTCGCCCAACACGTCCATCGTCGTGGCAAAGTGGTGTTCGACGTTTGGGTTGGCGACGTCGAGCACGTGGATGATGAAGTCCGAGACTACCACTTCCTCGAGCGTCGCCTTGAAGGCTTCGACGAGCCGGTGCGGCAGGCGGCGGATGAAACCGACGGTGTCGGTCATGAGCAGTGTGCGGCCATCGGGCAGCACGAGTTGGCGCGTGGTCGGGTCGAGCGTGGCGAAAAGTTTGTCGGCCGCGAGGACGTGCGCGCCGGTGAGTTTGTTGAGGAGCGAGGATTTGCCCGCGTTGGTGTAGCCGACGATGGCGGCGCCGGGGACGGGTTTGCGCATGCGGCGGCGGCGCTGCGTCTCGCGTTGTTGGAGGACGTGCGCGAGTTCCTCCTTCAATTTCACAATGCGGTCGCGCACGAGGCGACGATCCTGCTCGAGCTGCGTTTCGCCTTCGCCGCCCATCGCGCCCTTGCCGCGCTGGCGCGACAAGTGCGTCCACGCGCGTTTCAGGCGGGGCAGCGAGTATTCCATGCGCGCGAGCGCGACCTGCAGAACGGCTTCGCGCGTCTGCGCGCGGTCGGCGAAGATTTCGAGAATGACTTCCTGGCGGTCGATCACCGCGAGACCGGAGTCCGCTTCCCAGTTGCGCTGTTGCGCGGGGGAAAGTTCCTCGTCGAGAATGATGACGTCGGCGCCGTCGGCCTTGGCCTCGGCGATGAGCGCGGCGGCTTTCCCGGAGCCGAGCAGATATTTCGGCTGCGGCTCGCGGAGAACGACGAGGGTGGAGCGAACGATCTCGATGCCAAGGTTCTGGACGAGCTCCTGCAATTCACCGAGCAACTCTTCGCCTTCGCCGTCGGCCATCTTGGGCGTCTGGAGGCCTACGAGGTAGGCGCGTTGAGCCACTTTCTGGTCGGTGAGAAAATCTGCCATGTGCCGCAGAGCGTGCGCGGGTGGGAGCGCGAGTCAAACTGTGGAAAGTTGCGTCGATCTCCCCGGGATCGCAGGTGCCCAATCGATGGAGGGTGCGGCTACCGCCGCGCCGAAATCCAGAAGCCACCCCGGGCGCATGAGGTGGAGCGCGTTGGGTCAACGCGCTGATTGCTGCGAGGCCCCGGAAAGCGCGTTAGGGACAACGCGCTCCACCTCGTCGCTACGACTGCATGAGGGTGGGAGGGGCTTTATGCCCCGACGTTCGATTTGCGACGCGGTTGAAATGTCGGGCGTAAGCCCCTCCCACCACCGGACGTTCGCCTCGCTCCGCCTCGCCGCCCCTTTTACCGATCCCAGAACAACAGCGAATGGACGTAGTTTGCCCGTTCGTAGGCTTCGGGGTTGGCGCTGTTCGCGAGGTTGAGCTGGCCGCGCATCTCGGAGAGTGAGCGGAAGTGGTGTTCCTCGAGGTAGGCGGTAAGACCATTGACCAGCGAGCGCAGGTGCTGCGGTCCGTAACGCAAAAGCGCGGAGACGACTTGCACGCTGTGCGCGCCGGCGAGGATGGATTTGATCACGTCGTTCGGCGTGTGCACGCCGCCGGTCACGGCGAGATCGACGGGCACCCGGCCGCTGAGGATCGCAAGCCAGCGCAGACGCAGAAGCAGTTCGGACGAATCCGACAGTTCGAGCTTCGGCGCGACTTCGCGGAAGCGGACATTGATGTCGGGCTGATAAAACCGGTTGAAGAGCACGACGGCTTTCACGCCCGCGCGGTAGAGACGCTCGACGAAATGCGGCAGCGACGAGAAGAACGGCGAGAGCTTCACCGCGAGCGGCAGGCTGGAATTCGCGCGCACCGACGTGACGATCTCAAGCATGCGCTCCTCGATGGCCTGCGCGCTGACGTCGGGATCGGTCGGGAGAAAATAGAGATTGAGCTCGATCGCATCGGCGCCCGCCTGTTGCACGGCACGCGCGAAGTCCACCCACGTCGTCGGCGTGCGGGCGTTGAGCGAGGCGATGACGGGAATATCGACCGCCACCTTGGCCTTGTAGATGTGCTCGAGGTATTCGTCGGGCCCGAAGGCGTAGGCGTCGGAGCCTTCGAAGAACGCGTCCGTCGCGGAGTCGGTTTCGGCGAGGCGGTTCTCGATTTTCAGGCGCTCGGTTTGCGTGACGCGCACCTGCTCCTCAAAGAGCGAGGCGAGCACGATGGCCGAGGCGCCAGCGTCCTCGAGTTCGCGGATGGAGTTGAGGCGGTTCGTGAGCGGCGAGGCGCCGGGCATCAGCGGGTGCTTCAGTTGCAGCCCGAGGTAATTCGTCGTGAGGTTCATCGGCGGACAGGACAGGCGGTGGAGGGGGTAGCGGACGCGGGCAGTATGCGCATGGCTCCCGCGGGCGACTGCGCCCGCTTTGGCCAACGCTGCGCGCCGGTTGCGGGCATTCTGGCGCGCAGTGCCCGGCGAGCGGTGCGTCTGGCACAGCTGGCCCGGGCCGAAGACGGCGTTCAGAGTGAATTCTGCGGTGCGCGGCTGGAACGCGCCATGCAGGTCTGCAGGCAAACTCACTCCCATGGACCCGCAAAAAATGACCGTGATGTCGCGCCAAGCCGTGCAGGAAGCGCAAAACGAAGCGCGCCGCCGTTCGCACAACGAGGTCGATACCTGGCATCTCCTCGTTGCCCTGCTCGCGCAGGAAGGCGGCATCGTGCCCGCACTGGTCGAGAAACTCGGCCTGACCGTCAGCGCCATGCAGTTGGCCGCGAATCGCGAACTCGAGCGCGTGCCGAAGGTCAGCGGCGCCGTCGATGTGTCGAAAATTTACGTCACGCAGGCGCTGAACGAGGTGCTCACGCGCGCCGAGGAGGAGCGCGACGGGTTGAAGGACGAGTTCATGAGCGTCGAACACCTGTTCCTTGCGCTCATTCAGGTCGGCCAGCCGCCGGCGCTGAAAAAATATTTCCAGAGCTTCAACCTCGACCGCGCGCGGGTGCTCAAGGAGCTCGTCGCGATGCGTGGCAATCAGCGCGTCACGTCCGACAATCCCGAGACGACCTACAACGCGCTCGAAAAATACGGCGTCGATCTCGTGGCGCAGGCGCGCAAGGGCAAGCTCGACCCCGTCATCGGCCGCGACGCCGAGATCCGCCGGGCCATCCGCATCCTCTCGCGCAAGACGAAGAACAATCCCGTGCTCATCGGCGAACCCGGCGTCGGCAAGACCGCGATCGTCGAAGGTCTCGCGCAACGCATCCTCCGCGGCGACGTGCCCGAGGGCCTGAAGGACAAGACCGTCTTCGCCCTCGACATGGGCGCGCTCATTGCCGGCGCGAAATACCGCGGCGAATTCGAGGAGCGCCTCAAGGCGGTGCTCAACGAAGTGAAGCAGGCGGAAGGACGGATCGTTCTCTTCATCGACGAGCTCCACACCATCGTCGGTGCCGGCAAGACCGATGGCGCGATGGACGCCGGCAATCTGCTCAAGCCGATGCTCGCGCGCGGCGAGCTGCATTGCATCGGCGCAACCACGCTCGACGAATACCGCAAATACATCGAGAAGGACCCCGCGCTCGAACGCCGCTTCCAGCCGATCCTCGTCGAGGAGCCGAGCGTCGAGGACGCGATCTCCATTCTCCGCGGCCTGCGCGAACGCTTCGAACTGCACCACGGCGTGCGCATCCAGGACAACGCACTCGTGTCCTCCGCCGTGCTGTCGCACCGCTACATTTCCGACCGCTTCCTGCCCGACAAGGCGATCGACCTCGTGGACGAAGCCTGCGCGATGATCCGCACCGAGATCGATTCGCTGCCCACGGAACTCGACGAACTCCAGCGCCGCGTCATGCAACTCGAGATCGAGGAGACCGCGTTGCAGAAGGAAAAAGACGACGCCTCGAAGCGCCGCCTCGAAACTTTGCGCAAGGAACTCGCCGACGCGAAGGAGCAGGCTACCGCGCTGCGCGCCATCTGGCAGAAGGAAAAGGAATCGCTCGGCCGCGTGCAAAAAGTCCGCGAGGAACTCGAAGCCGCGCGCCTCGAAATGGCCAAAGCCGAGCGCGCCTACGACCTCAACAAGATCGCCGAGCTGAAACACGGCCGCATCCCGCAGCTCGAAAAGGAACTCGCGAAGGCCGAGAAGTCTCCGACGGCGAAGACCACGCTCGTGAAGGAGGAAGTTTCCGCCGAGGAGATCGCCGAGATCATTTCGAAGTGGACGCACATCCCGCTGAACAAGCTGCTCGAAGGCGAGAAGGAGAAATTGCTCCGCCTCGAGGACGAGTTGCACCGGCGCGTCATCGGTCAGGACGAAGGCGTGCGCCTCGTCAGCGAAGCGATCCTGCGCGCGCGCGCCGGCATCAAGGACCCGCGCCGCCCGATCGGCAGCTTCCTGTTCCTCGGCCCGACCGGCGTCGGCAAGACCGAGTTGGCGAAGACGCTCGCCGAACAGCTCTTCGAGTCCGAAGCGAATCTCATCCGCCTCGATATGTCCGAATACATGGAGAAGCACAGTGTTGCGCGCATGATCGGCGCGCCTCCGGGTTACGTCGGCTACGACGAGGGCGGCCAGCTCACGGAGGCCGTGCGGCGTAAGCCGTATGCCGTCGTGCTCTTTGACGAAGTCGAGAAGGCGCACCCGGACGTGTTCAACGTGCTGCTCCAAGTCCTCGACGACGGACGCATCACCGATTCGCAGGGCCGCACCGTGGATTTCAAGAACACGGTCATCATCATGACGTCGAACATCGGCAGCCGTCACCTCCTCGAAGGCGTGACCGGCGCAGAGATCCCCGAGAACGTGCGCGAAGCCGTGATGGCGGATTTGCGCCAGTCGTTCCGCCCGGAGTTCCTCAACCGCATCGACGACACGATTCTCTTCAAGCCGCTCGCGCTCGAGGAAATCGAGCAGATCGTGGACCTGCTGATCACGGACATCAACAAGCGGCTCATCGAACGCCGCGTCACCGTCGCCCTGGACGAGAAAGCCAAAATCTGGGTCGCCGAAAAAGGCTACGACCCCGTCTTCGGCGCCCGCCCGCTGAAACGTTTCCTCCAACGCCACCTCGAAACCCGCCTCGCCCGAGCCCTCATCGCCGGCGAAATCGAAGAAGGCGCGAAGGTGAAGTTCTCGGTGAAGGACGACGCGCTCGCGATGACGTGAGTTGTAGCCGGGCTCGCTGAGCCCGGTGGAGTGATATCCAAGTGGGCGCCGCCGTCCCCAGCGGCGCCATGTTGCGCGTCCTCTCCGCAAACCCCGGACAGTTAGCTTTCAGACCCGGCGGTTGATGAGGCTCTCCAGTTCGCGCAAACGAGCGATTATTTCGGGCCACGGAGTCGGCTCCCGAAAATACATCAACTGCATTTCACCGTAGTCGACGCGCAGTTCTTCAATGCGAGTGTCGTCCGGCACCAAGCGGAAGGTGCCGGGAACTGCCTCGGGGTATCTGGCCCATGTTGCGGGGAAGAACACTTGCTTGTGTTCGACGACGCGGGCTCGCAAGTCGTCCGCCGCGATCGCCGCCGCGGCGCGATTGCTCACTTGGAACGCCGCGAGGTCGGCGTAGTGCCGTGAGTAGCGAGCCGGAACGTCGCTCCCTTCGGCGCGATGGGCTTCGGCATGCAGAATGGTGGCTTTCTCCCAGAATGTCCGTTCGGCTGCGAGCACTTGGACCGCGACCGTTGCATCCTCGAACGGGAAGGCTTCCGCTGCATAGGGGATGATGCTGGCGGTTTCCTTCGGCCAGGAATCGGAACGCGCGCCAAACTCGATTTTCACTTCCCGGCGAATGTAGGGCGCCGCTTCGGGGAGCGCGGTGGGGTAACGGAAACGGACGGTTTGTGCATCCTCCTCTTCGATGACGAATTTCCAGCCGGAGCCGGCGAGCTGGTCTGCGGCCCGGCTCGTAAGTGCAGGCAACAGCGTCCCGGCCACCTTACTTTCACACGCGTTCCGCAGCTTTTCGATTTGTGCACCTTGCTTGTTGCGGCCGGCGATGTTTTCCGGATCGGACGCGCCGCTGAATCCCAGCCAATCGCGCCCCAGCGAAACGTCGATGTCCTCCGAGAAGCGGTCGATGATCTTCCATACCTTCGACAGCGACGTGCCGCCTTTGAAAATGAGATGATCGCGGACGTCCGGCAGGGTGAAGAGCTGCGAGAGCGTCCAGCACACCCAGAAGTCCTTTTCGACAATGACGTCGGCGATGCCAAGTTTCTGGGCAGTGGCCTGGAAAAGTTCGGCGCGTTGGCGACCGGTCAGTTGGATGACGGCATTCACGTGGTGATGTCGTCAAGGTGCGGGCGCATCCACGCGGGTAACTGCGGGGCGAGTGAGGCGAGTTCCGCCTTGGTGTCCGCATCCAGTTGCTGCCGCAGTTGCGCGATGTGGCGGGGAGTCAGATGGCGTTTGAGGTGACGGAGCGCTTGCACGACGAGGCCCGCCGGACGACCAGCACCGAGGAGGCTTCGCGGCACAACCTTCCGAAAAGTCAGCGTCAACTTGCCCAAACGAATTTTTCGCGGCGACGCATCGGTGTAGATGATGATTTTGGCTGGCACCTGCTCCGACAACCCCAGCTGGTTGGCCGCGTAGGCTCCCGTGAACTGCCATTGAGCACCCGTGTCGCGGAGAAGCGACGTCACGATTGCAGTCGGATCGGGCGCTGTCTGCCCGAGGATCGGATGTTGGCGCGGTAGGTCGTAGACACCCCGGCGTATCCGACGCAGTGCGCCGTCCCGCGCGAGACGAGACAAAGCTTGGCGGATGGCATCGGGCCGGCCGATGTCCACAAAGTCCTTGGCGGAAAATGCCTGAGCACTCCGTCTAGCTCTGATCGAACGGAGTATCTTACCATCAATTGGTTGCTGAGTTTCTTTGGCTGCCATTTCGTCACAAAAACAATGCGGTTTTTGTGACAAAGGCGAGCCAATACGCCCGCGCCCGCCCGGAGTTCCTCAACCGCATCGACGACACGATCCTCTTCAAGCCGCTCTCGCTCGAGGAAATCGAACAGATCGTCGGCCTGCTCATCGCCGACATCAATAAGCGCCTAGTCGAACGCCGCGTCACCGTCGCCCTGGACGAGAAAGCCAAAATCTGGGTCGCCGAAAAAGGCTACGACCCCGTCTTCGGCGCGCGCCCGCTCAAGCGTTTCCTCCAACGCCACCTCGAAACCCGCCTCGCCCGCGGACTCATCGCCGGCGAAATCGAGGAGGGTGCGAAGGTGACGTTTTCAGTGAAAGACGACGCGCTGGTGATGAAGTGAACGCGGCAAGCGGCGCGGGGGCGCCGCGTTTCCAGGATCGGGAGCGGAAATCGAGAAATAACAACTGACGCGCAGCCGGGTTCGCCGCGGTGCGGTAAACTGCCGGCATGAAACTCCGGGCCGGTGGGTGCGTCGGGTTGTTCGCGCTGGTGGCAGGATTTGCGCAGGCGCAGTTCCTTTACGTGGGAAACAGCGGCGACGGCACGATCAGCCGCGTCGATCTCGCCGGCAACGTCAGCACTTTTGCCACGGGATTTGCGAATATCTACGGGCTGGCGGGCGACTCGAGCGGCAACCTCTACGTTTCCAGCACGACCGCGCACAAGGTCGTGCGGATCACTCCGGCCGGAACGATCACGGATTACGCGACCGATTTTCCGTCGAACTCGAGCCTGATGGGCATGGCGTTCGATTCGTCCGGCAATCTCTTCGTCGCCGACGTCAGCGCGGGCATCTACAAGATTACTCCGAGCGGAACCGTGAGCCTGTGGGCCACGGGGATGAGTTATCCGCGCGATGTGGCGTTCAACGACGCCGGTGTTCTCTACGCGGTCGGCGGCTATAATCCGATGACGATGTATTCGATCGCGAGCAACGGCACGCCGACGCTGTTCGCGTCGCAGGCGGCCAACGCGGGATTCACGTGCATCGATTTTGGCTACCTCGACTGGGCGCATGTTGGCGGCTCGAACAGCACTTTCTACCAGATCAATACTTCAGCCGCGGTGCTTTCCTACCTCGGCCAAAATGTCACCGACGTGGTCTATACCGGCACCTATGCCAGTAACGAGGCATGGTATTTCCTCGTGGGCGGGTCGCTATTTCGTGACGTGAACGGGAACATCAACACGTTCGCCACGGGATTCAGCACGCCCACGGCGCTGGCGTTCGTCGCGGTGCCGGAGCCGGCGACAACGGCGGCGTTGATCGGCTTGCTCGCGTTGCTCGCGGTTGGAGTGCGACGCAGGTTCGCCGAGTGAGATCCGGGCCGCGCGAAAAACTGAGCGAGAGTAGCGACCCGCCCTCGGAGAGGTCGGGCTACCCCGGCCCAAGGCAGCGTGGTGAGGAAACGGGGCGGCGGCGCCGCGTCTCCATTCGTCACGCGTCCGGCAAGAACACGTTGGGGACGATGCGTTCCACCTTATCGCCGCTGGGGACAGCGGCGACCACCTGCGGCAAGGCGTTTACCGTGTCACGGCGGGCCGATGTAGGGATCTGCGAAGATGACGTGGTTTAACTGCGTGTTGTCATGCGCGGTCACGGCGAAGCCCCACTGCGCGGTGCTCGGGAGCTCCAGCGAAATGCTGGCGATGCCGTTCCACGTCACGCCGTCGGTGGACCATGACGCGTTGAAGATCGATCCGATGCGTTCGATGCGCAGCCAGATTGGCGCGTTGCGATAAGGCCCCGCGAGTTGACCGGTCTCGCCGTTGCTGTTGCCGCGCCATTGCGCCACGATGCCATGGAAGTCGGGCGTGACGGCGAGGAAGACGTTGCGCGCGCCGGGCTGGAGCGATTCGCGAATCATCACGCCGGCTTTGGCCCAGCCGTTCGTGTCATCCATCGTGGTGATCTGTGCTTCGACGACGCCGTCGCCGGTCCGCGCCTGCGAAACAAAACGGAACGAATCCGCGCCGCCCCAAATGTCTGCGCCGGAGCCGTCGATCGTGATGGTGTTGCCGGAGGCGGTGGTGGAGCCGGCGATGCCGACTGCGCCGATGTCGGTGGAGGCCCACGTGCCGTCCGGCGGCGGCGGCGGTGGTGGTGGCGGCGTTGCGCCGCCGCTGATCGTCACATTGTCGAACGTCGCCGTGCAGAGCGCATTTTGATCGTGGCTCGTGACGGCGAGGCCGATGAAAACGTTCGCGCCGAGGCCGAGATACCACGAACTGCCGGTGTTCCACGTCATGCCATCCGGGGACGATTGCGCGGTGGCGATCGAACCGCTGCGTGTCACGCGGACCCAGTAGGGCGGACGGCCGTTCGCGGCGAGCGAGGTCGCGGTGGTCTGGCCGCCTTCCGTGCCGCGGATTTGCGCGACGATGCCGTTCCACGTCGGCGTGACGGCGGCGAAAATGTTGGGCGCGCCCGGTGCGAGCGAATTGCGGATCATCACGCCCGCTTTCGACCACACGTTCGCTTGGCTGACGCTGACGACGCGCGCGGTGATTGAGCCGTCGCCGCTGAGAATTTGGTAGCGGAAGCGGAACAAGTCGGCACTGCCCCGAATGTCCGCGCCGCCGCCCGTCACGGTGATCGTGTTGCCCGAAGCGCTTTCGCTGCCCGCCATCGCCACGGAACCGATTTCACCGGATTGCCACGTGCCCGACGGCGGAGGACTCGCGGTGACCGCGGACGCGATATTCGAATACGAGGAGCTGTCGCCATTCGGGCGGAGTTCTCTCGCCCGGTAATAATAGGTCGCGCCGGCGGGCAGTGGACTGTCGGTGTATTCCGCGGAGGCAGAATACGCGGTGCCGCCGGTGGGCGTCAGTCCGTTGACGATTTCCGTGAAATTCGCGCCATCGCTGGAACGTTCGATGGTCCACGGGCCATATTCGCCGCCGCCGTAGCCGTATTGTTCGGTGATGCGGAGGCTGACCGAATTTTCCGTGGTCGCCGTGACGGCGAGCGAAGGCGTGATCGTCGGCCTCGCCCAGATTTTCGTGACGGGTGAGCGCACGAAATCGCGCATGGCTTTGATCTCCACTTCGGCGCCGTCGGTGGCGGGGATCTGGATCGTGGCGGTCCGCGCGGTGGCCGGCACGGTGGCCGCGAGGCGCCACTCATGGTCGCCGGTGGCTTGGCGATTCGTGCGGATCACGAACTGAGTGACGTCGGGCGTGCTGTAATTCCACGCGAGGTTGATGCGGCTGTCGGGGCCGCGCTGAGTCACGCGCAGATCCGTAGGTGCCGGCGGCGGCGTGAGCAGTTGCAGATGATCGAACTCCGCGGTGCACAGCGCGCCGTCGTTATGGCTCGTCACGGCGAGGCCGATATAGCGCCAAGGCAAGGCGCGATCGCGATAGGTTCCGATCGCGGTCCAGGTCACGCCGTCGTTCGAAACATAACCGGTGACGGTGGGCGGAATGGGTTCGATGTTGTCCGGCGCGCGATAGACGAGCTTGAGCCAGCGCGGCGGACCGCCGTCTTCGGAAGGCGTGGAGGTTTGCGATTCGCCATCGGCGGTGGTGCGAATCTGAAAGGCGGTGCCGTGTTCGGCGGAAACGCAGACCATCATTTGCGGCGAACCCGGGTCGAGGCTCGCGCGCAGCATGATGCCGGCTTTGGCCCAGCCATTGGTATTTTGCAGCGCGGCGACGCGCACGATGATCTCGGCGTCGCCCGTGCCGACAGGTTGATAATAATAGCGGAGGCCGTCCGCGGTGTTCCAAATATCACGACCGGAGCCGGTGAGCGTCACGGCGTCGCCGCTCGCGCTGGTCGAGCCAGCGGTGGTTGTGCCGATGTCGGCGGATTGCCACGCGCCGCTCGGTGGCGCGGCGGGTGTGGTCGCGCTCGCGATGTTGCTGGGCGGGCCGTAGCCGGCGGAGTTCATGCCGCGCACGCGGTAATAGTAAGTCACTGCCGGGCTCAGCCCGGAGTCGGTGTGGGCCGACGCGTTGGTGGTCGATCGAAAAACCTCCACGAAGTCACTGACCGTGGTGGATCGTTCGACGGAGTAGCCGGCGAGGAACGGATCGTTGTTCGTCCACGATAGCGAGATCTGTGACGATGAAACGGCGTTCGCCTGAAGATTGGTCGGCGCGGAGGGCACTCCGTCGGAATCACTGTCGATGGCGACGACCGACACGTTGTCGAAAGTTGCCGTGCAGAGTGCGCCGTCGTTGTGACTCGTCACCGCGAGGCCAAGGTAAATGGTCGAACTCATTGCCGTGCTGAGCGAATCGAGGGTAGTCCACGTGGCGCCGTCGGGAGAGGTCTCAGCGGTGATCGAGTAGCCGATGCGCGTGAGGCGGAGCCAATACGGCGGATAAAAACTAGGGCCCTGCGTTTGGGAAGTCTCGGCGCTCGCGGAGAGACGCTGTTGCGCAACGACGCCGTGCCAGTCGGGCGTCGCCGCCAGGAATATGTTGCTGGCGTTGGCGGCGAGAGATCGACGCATCATCACGCCTGCTTTGGCCCACGGGTGGGTATTGGTGAGTCCAGTGACCCGGGCGGTGATCGAGCCGTCGCCGGTCAGCGCCTGCCAGCGGAAATGAAACGCGTCGTTTCCGCCCCAGATGTCCGCGCCGGAGCCGGCGACGGTAACGGTGTCACCCGAGACACTCGAAGATCCTGCGGCTGCCACGGAGCCGATATCCTGGTCCTGCCATTCCCCGCTGAGTTGCGCTCGCGACTGCGAGGCGGCGACGGCGAACAGCGCGACCAAGATCCAGTTGAACAACACCCGACCAAACGGAGACAACGCTCCGTGCCCACAGCAAGGCCGCACGCCAGCGCGCGCGGCAAAGGTTCCCGGCTTCATGGCCGTCCATCGTAGCGGTGCGCGGCGCAGTGCATCATGGGTTGCGAGCCCCTAAAATGGCGGGAGCGTCGGAGCGGGGGCGACGCCGTGAAGTGCCGGCCCGATCATCGGGCGTCAGCCTGAAGCGCAGCTGGGCACGCGGTCACCCCTGGAGCCGGGGCGGCCTCGCCCCGGAGTTTTGTGCGCTGCTCGAGGTTTGGCTTTGTGGGGCGCGACGCTAAGGTGCGTTCATGCAAGCACTGCTGCGCGTGGTCGGGTTTTTGTCGCTCACGATGTTTTCGCTCGCGGACGAGCCGTTCTCCATCGGGGCCGATTTGTCGGCCCTGCCGATCTACGAGCAGCGCGGCGCGAAGTTCACCAAGGACGGCCGCGCCGGCGATGCGCTCGAGTTGTTCCGCGCCGAGGGACTGAACGCCGTGCGGTTGCGGCTCTTCGTCGATCCGAAACCCGAAGGCATCGTGGACAATTCGCTCGACTACACCGTCGCGCTCGCGCGGCGCGTCAAGGCCGCGGGCCTCACGTTCCTGCTCGACCTGCATTACTCGGACACGTGGGCCGACCCGCAGAAACAGTTTAAACCGGCCGCGTGGGAAAAACTTTCCTTCGACGAACTCGTGGCCCAGGTCGGCGCCTATACGCGCGACGTGCTGGCGCGCTTCGAACGCGAGGGATTGCGCCCGGAATTGGTGCAGATCGGCAACGAGATTACCAACGGCACGCTGTGGCCGGATGGCCGCGTGAAGTTCGGCGCGCCGGCCGACGAAGACACGGCGGCGTGGAAGCGCCTTGCGGCGATTCTCCGCGCTGGCCTCGAAGCCGTGCCGCAGGGAGACGGTCAGCCGAAAGTGATGTTGCACATCGAGAGCGGCGGTGACCTCGCGAAGTCGCTCTGGTGGTTCCGCCACGCGCGCGAGGCCGGGCTGCGCTACGACCTCATCGGCCTGAGCTACTATCCGGATTGGCACGGGGACTTGCCGACTTACCGGCGCACACTCGCGGCGCTCGCCGAGGAATTTCGCAAGCCAATCCATGTCGTCGAAGCCGGCTATCCGTGGAAGCCGACGAAAAAATGGACGGAAAAAACCAACATGGACTGGCCGCTCACGTCCACCGGGCAGGCGCAATTCCTCGCGGACGTCGTGCAAGCGGTGAAGGAAATCCCACATGGCCTCGGTCGCGGCGTCTGGTATTGGCATCCCGAGTCGATTCAGTTGCCCGGACACTACGCGTGGGAGAGCGGCACGTGCGCACTTTTCGATGACCGCGGCGAGCTGTTGCCCGGCGCGAGCTTTGGGCGCAGCGCAGTCACGAAGGCGGGGGCCGCCACCGAAGGCTTGCAGACCATTTCTTTGCAAAGCGGCTGGCGCTTCCGTCGAATCGGCCCGGACGGCGCACCCGAGGCGTGGAGCGAAGTCGAGTTACCGCACTCGCCGGTTGTGGCCGATCTCGACGGACGCGAGCCCTGGCTCGGTCTCGGTGACTACGAACGCACGCTCCAACTTCCCGCGGGCGCGCCGACTGGGCGCGTCGCCGTTCATTTCGGTGCGGCGATGCACACGGCGGAAGTGTTCCTCGATGGCCAAGCGGTTGGGCGACACGAGGGCGGCTACCTGCCGTTTGAAATCGATCTGACGACGAAGCTGCGCGACGGAAAATCGCACACGCTCAGCGTCCGGCTCGATAATCGCGAGAACTCCGATGTGCCTCCCGGCAAGCCCTACGCAGAACTTGATTTCTGCTGGTATGGCGGGCTCTACCGCACGGCCGAACTGCGCTGCTACCCGCCGGTGCACATCACGGATGCGGTCGCGGCCGGCGAGGTTGGTGGCGGCGGCTTGTTGATCCGCACGCTCGCAGCCGACACGACCACGGCGACCGTCAGTGTCCGCACGCACGTGCGCAACGACGGCGCGACCGCGGCAAACGTCTTCGCGCAAGTCGCACTCGAGCAGGAGAACCGCATCGTTGCGCACGGGTTCAGCGCGCCGGTGACGCTCGCGCCGGGCGCCGCGACGCATGTCGAGATCGCAGTCGCCGTGCCGCAGCCGCGCCTCTGGTCGCCGGCGTCGCCCGCATTGCATCACGCGCGCGTCACGGTGCGCGCACAGGAGAACGGCGCGGTGCTCGACGAGCGCCGCGAACGTTTCGGCATCCGGCGGATCGCGTTTTCGCGCTCGGGTGGATTCACGATCAACGGCGAACGCGTCCGCCTGCGCGGCACGAATCGCCACCAGGAATTCCCGCGCGTCGGCTACGCCGCGCCGGCCGCGACGCAGCGGCGCGACGCCAAGCTGATCAAGGCAGCCGGTTTCGATTACGTGCGCGCCTCGCATTATCCGCCCGCGCCCGAGTTCCTCGACGCGTGCGACGAGCTCGGCATTGTCGTGATGGACGCGATTCCCGGCTGGCAGTTCATCGGCGGAGAAAAATTCCAGGAGCTCTGTTTTCAGCACGCGCGCGACGTCATCCGCCGCGACCGCAACCACCCGAGCGTCGTGCTCTGGGAATTGTCGCTCAACGAAACGGCGATGAGCGAGGAGTTCATGGCGAAGATGAACGCCATCGGTCACGCCGAGCTGCCCGGCGACCAGATGTTCACGTGCGGCTGGCTCGATCGCTACGATGTTTACATCCACTCGCGCCAGCACGGGAAGATTCACTCGTGGCAAAACGGCGACAAGGCGCACGTCGTGGCCGAGTATGGCGACTGGGAATTCTACGCGGCGAACGAGGGCTTCGATCAGAAGACCGGCGCCGGCGTGTTGCCGCTCGCGTTGAACAGCCGGAAATTCCGCGGCGAAGGCGAGCGCGGCCTTTTGCAGCAAGCCGCAAATTTCACGGCCGCGCTGAACGACACGCTTGCCTCGCCCGCGGTGCTCGACGGCAACTGGGGGTTCGCCGACTACGCGCGCGGCTACGATCCGGTCCGTGCGGCGTGCGGCGTGGTGGATGTGTTTCGTCTGCCGAAATTCGCTTGGCAGTTCTACCGCAGCCAGCGCGACGCGGCGCAGGACGGCGGCGCGGCCTGGGATGGCGGGCCGATGGTGTTCATCGCCTCGCACTGGACGCCGGAGTCGGCGAAGCGCGTGCGCGTTTTCTCCAATGCCGAGGAGGTCGAGTTGCACCTGAACGGAAAATCGCTCGGACGCGCGAAGCCGATGCTGACTGAGAACACGAGGCACCTGCCGCATCCGCCGTTCGAGTTTGACCTGCCGGCGTTCGTGCCCGGGACGCTTGAAGCGATCGGCTACCTCGGCGGGAAATCAGCGGCGGAGCACCGCGTCGCCACGCCGGGTGCGGCGGTGACGTTGCACGTGACGGTCGCGACGCAGGGAGTTCCGTCGCGTGTTGGCGAGTCGGATGTTGTGAGCGTGCATGCGGCGGTGGTGGATTCGTCCGGCAATCTTTGCGTCACCGACAATGCGACGCGCGTGTCGTTCTCCGTTGCAGGCGCGGAGCTTGTCGGTCCGACGGAAGTGCAGGCCGAAGCCGGCATCGCTACGGTCATTGTGCGCGTGCCGGCGGCGAGCGCCGGCTATACGGTGCGAGCGAAGTCCGCTGCGCTCGGCGATGGCGATGCTCAGATCAAGCGCTGATTGGTGCGGACTTTCGCGCTTTCGGCTCTGATGTAGCCGGGGTCGTC
>PNJQ01000049.1 GCA_013821985.1 Opitutus sp. | reverse complement strand
GGGGCTTGCGCTCCGGCCCGGGGATGCCGGAAGCTGCCGCGTGACTCCGAGTGAACAACTTTGCCTCGCCTGCGGGATGTGCTGCGACGGCACGCTCTTCGACGGCGTGCAACTCGAGCCCGGCGACGACGCGCCGCGACTGCAGGCGCTCGGCCTGCCGGTGAAGTCCTTTCGTGCACGTCAGCCCATCGTCCGCTTTCCGCAGCCCTGCGCCGCGCTGTGCGCCGACCGCACCTGCCGCCTCTACGCGGACCGACCGCGGCAATGCCGGACTTTCGAATGCAAGATGTTCAAGGAAGCCCGCGCCGGTCGCATCGACTACGCTGCCGCGCTCCGCGTGGTGGAAAAGACCCGTCGTCAGGCCGACAAGGCGCGCCGTCTCTTGGGGAAGCTGGGCGACACCGAGGAGCAACGCTCGCTTGGGGAACGGTTCCACCGCATGCAATGCCGCATGGAAGCGGAGGCGGCGGACCCGGCCGCACTTGCCCTCTTTGCGGATCTCAGCCTCGCGGTCCACCGCCTGAAATTGCTCGCGCACGAAAAATTCTACACGCGCGCCGACGAGCAGCGCTCCTCGGTTGCAACGGATTCGTGATGCAGCGGGTGGCACGGCCAAAACACACTTGCGGCGTGCCCGGCGGTCACGCCCCGCATTCAAGTGTCGTGGCCTGAGTTCGGGCTGATTTTCGCGCGCGCACCGTGTTTCGGGGCGCCACTTGGGTTTGGCCGGGATCCGGATCAAGGATTCGCGAGCCATTCGCGTGATTCGCGGGCAAATCCGGAAAAGTTCGTGCAACCGGCGCCCGGCAGCGGTGTTTTGCGGACACACCCATGCGGTCCCCCATCTCCTTCCTGCGCGCCGGACGGCGCGGCGTTTGCGTTCTAGTTGCGCTTCTCGGCGCGGTTCTTGCCGCCGCGGCGGGAGGGAAAAAGATCGCTCCGCCGGAAGGCGTGCCGACGAAGGACGAGTTTTCGCGTCTGGTGCAACTGGCGCCGTTCGTCGTGCGCGGGCAGCAGCTCGCCGTGTCGATCCACGCCCGCAACTCGCGCGACCGACGTTATGCGCAGGAGTTCGCCGAGGACGTGCTGCGCGTAATCCACGAGAGCGGCGTGAGCGAGAAGACTGGCAAGGGGCTCGTCATCATCGGCCAGAAGGGCGAGCCGCATCCGATCGGATTTTTCCGGCAATTCCTCGCGCTGGCCGAGGCGGGCAAGCTTGATCCCGCAGTCGCCGCCCGCGCCCCCGACCTCCAAGCGGCGATTGAGCACTGGCAGCGCCGCTCCGAAAGCGGTTCGGGCCGGGGCACGGCAAGGATCGAAAAGGATGGCGAGGACGGAGAGGAAGAGGGCGTTGATCTCGAGTTCGAGAAGATTGCCACGGCGCTGCCGTTGCCGCTCGAAGGCATCGCGGCGCAGCTCTACCAGTTGGCGTGGTTCGAAAAATTCGACGCGGCGAAGGTCGAGACGAAGCTCCGTGCTTTGCGGGCGGCCGATCTCGAGCGCGACCTGTTCACCCGCTACGACTGGGTATTTTATCTGCCGCCGCGCAATGCGTTCGACCGCGTGCTCGACGAAATTATCGCCGACGCGCTGAAGGAAGAAGACGTCGGCTTCGTCGGCCGCGTAGCCGTCAAAGGCGCGTTGCTCGTCGTGAAGCCGAAGATTCGAAAGGCGATCGAGGGCATGCGCCACGGCCTGATGTTCGACTGCGTCGTGCGCGCGCGCTCCGGCTTGGACGACGACATTGTCTCCGAACTCACCGGCGCCTACCTCGAGCAATTCATTCCCGGCGAACACAAGAACGACGCCCCCGAGCACGAGCGCGCCGTTCGCGCCGTGCGCGAGGAATGGCAAAAGCTGAAGGGGAAGGCAGGCGAGGACGTGTGAGCGATCTGGCTCGTTGGCTGTTCGCCACAGAGCGCACCGAGGCGAACCGGAGTGCACCGAGGCGAACCGGAGTGCACCGAGGTTCGAATGGAATTTTTCGGTGTTCTCCGATTGGACCTCTGTTTGGTCTCTGCGTCGTGATCGGAGAAACTCGAAAGTCAGGGCGAATTATTCGCGTTGATCCGCGTGATTCGCGGGCGACTCCGGCCGGGGCTCCCATTCCCAAACCAGCCCGTCCTCGGGATGCTGGACGTTGCGGACGTGGACAAAGTTGAGTTTGCGCAGGATGCGGGTGGAGGCGTTTTCCTCCGGCAAGGTTTGCGCGGTGACTTGCACGCGCGGATCGGTGGCGTGCGCTCGGGTGAGGAGTTGTTGCGCCATGCGCGTCGCGACGCCGCGACCCTCGTGCTCCGGAAACGTGAAGTAAGCGATCTCGACCGACCCGTCGTGCGGCGGCGACTTGAACGCACACGTGCCGACCGGCACACCGTGCTCGACCGCGACGTAGCCAATCCACGGCGGCACGAACGCCCGTGCGTAGAGCCCGACGAAAGTCCCGATCGCCTCGCGCGCCGCCTCCGGCACGGCTAACGCGCGGTCCATCAAAGTGCCGTCGGGTTGGATGGGTTGGAGGCGCATGGCGGCCTCATTGTTGACCGTTGAGGGGTGAATTCAATTAACAACAGGCGGCTCAACGCATCGGTGGAGCAGATGGTGGCCACGAAAACACGAGAAGCACGAGAAGTGAGGCACCGATGGCGTAAACTGAGTCGGGTTTTTGCGCTCTTGGTGATTTTTGTGGCTGATCGGTAGCTTACCCGCGGCGTGCCACGGCGCGTGAGGAATAACGCCTCCACGTTCGGCCTAGTTCAGTCTATTTTCTCCGTGACTCGGCGGCCGGCCGATTTAGTCACCTGCGGATGGATCGCCGGTCATTTGTCGCCACGCTCGGCGGGTTGCCTTTCGTCCTCAGTGCGGGCGCGTCCTTGCGGGCGCGCGAAGCCAGCGAGGCGGTCGCCGGCCAACCGGCCGAAAAGGTCGCGCTCAACGAGGAATACTGGCTGAGCATCCGCCGGGCGTTCGCGCTCGACGCGAATCACGTCAACCTGAACTCGGGCAGCGTCAGCCCCGCGCCGCGCGCCGTCGCGGACGCGATGGAGCGGTATTGGACGCTGACGAACATGAGTCCATCGTTCCTGGTGGACGATTACGTCATCCCGGGCGTCGAAATGGTGCGCCGCCGCCTTGCCGCGATGCTCGCCTGCAGCACTGAGGAACTGGCGCTGACTCGCAACACGAGCGAATCGCTCATGATCGCGCAAATGGGCCTGGACCTCGCGCGCGGCGACGAGGTCGTGAGCACCAATCAGGATTACGGACGGATGAACACCGCGTGGCGGCAACGCGAGCGGCGCGACGGCGTCGTGCTGAAACTCGTGAGCTACCCCACGCCGCCGCCGTCGATGGACACGCTCTACGAACGCGTCTTCTCGGCGGTCACTCCGCGCACGAAGGTGATCCTCATCTCCCACATCACCTACACCACGGGACAAATCTTCCCGGTGAAGAAAATCTGTGACGAGGCGCGACGCCGCGGCATCTTCACCATTGTCGATGGCGGGCACTCGTTCGCACATTTCCCCTTCACCGTGGCGGATCTCGGTTGCGACGTCTATGGTTCGAGCCTGCACAAATGGCTGTGTGCGCCCGTCGGCACCGGGCTGCTCTACATGCGGCGCGAAGTCATCCCGCGCGTCTGGCCGCTGATGGCGGCCGGCCCGGGTATGGACGACAACATCAAGAAATTCGAGCAGATCGGGACGCACCCGTGGGCGTTGCGCGCCGCGGTGTCGGACGCGATCACGTTCCACGAGGAGATCGGCGGCGAGCGCAAGGCGGCGCGGCTGCGCTTCCTGCGCGAACGCTGGATGCGCGCGCTCGCCGATGTGCCCGGCGTCCGCCTGTGGACGAGCATGGACCCCGCGCAAGCCTGCGCGATCGGCTCGATGTCGCTCGAAGGCATCGCCGCCTCGGCGCTGGTCGAACAATTGCAAAGTCGCTGGGGCATCCACGTTCGCCGCCGCCGCGTCGGCGACGAAGGCGAGTGCGTCCGCGTCACGCCCAACGTCTTCACGAAACTCGACGAGATCGACCTCTTCGTGGAAGCGATCCGGACGCTGGCGAAGAAGTAGATCGGTGGCGCGACGGCGACCGCCTCAACGCGAACGCGCATTCGCCGCGATCGTCGTGGACGATTGCTGGAGAAAATTCTGCGCGTGCACCACGCGAGCCAGGCCGGGGTCGGCTTCGCGGGCCACCCGCACGAGTTGCTCGTAATAGTGGCGCGCTTTGCCGGCGTCGCCGGCGCGCTCGGCGGCAAGGCCGGCGCCGTAGAGCGTGTTGAGTCGATTGGGGCTCGCAGCGAGCACGGCCTCGTAGGCCGCGAGCGCCTCGGCCGGCCGGCCGAGTTCAAGCAGCAGGTCCCCGAGCAAATCGCCGGCGGGCAACACTTCGCCGGGCGTGACGGCCTCCTTGTCGGTCGCGGCTTCGAGTTCCACGGCGCGACGCATCAGCGCGACGGCGTTGTCGGGCTGTTGTTCCGCCCAGGCGAGCCAAGCCCGCGTGGCGAGGAGGTGGGTTTCCGCTTGCGAGGCCCAGTAGGAGACGCCGTTCGTCTTCGTGAGGCCGGCCAGAATGCGTTCCTGCTCGCCGAGTTCAGCGCGAGCGGCATCGAGCCGACCGCTCCGCACGGCGCCGATCGCGCGGGCGAACCGCACGATCGATTCGCAATGCAGGAATTTTTCGCTCCACGGGAAGTCAGCGGGACGGCGCAACGGCAGTGCCGCCGCCTCGTCCCACGCCTGCCGCTCCAGCGCACAGCGCGCCGGGATCGCGGCGACGGCGAACGCGATCTGGGTCAAACCCCCGGGCGCATAGGGTCCATGCAACGCCTCCGACTCCCGGCGCACGTCCGCCGCCGCGCGGTATTGGCCGCGTTGCAGGAGAGCATAGGCGAGGTAATCGAGTGCATGCGGCACGTGGCTGTTCATCGTGCCGCCGGCAGCGGCGACGAGTTTGCGGCCGGCTTCGGCGGAACGGCGATTGTAGTCGATCGATTCGGCCCACAGGCCGCGGCGCGTGTAGATGTGCGTCGGCATGTGCAGCGCGTGCGGCACGTCGGGCGCGATCCCGCCGTAGGTTGCGCAGACTTCGAGTGCGCGATCCGCCAGCAGCGGAAAATCGTAGGCGTGGATCTTGTAGTGCTGCGCGCCCGGGTGATCGGGGATTTTCTGCGCAATCGCCTGCAGGCGCGTCGCGGCCTCAATTTGGAGGCGGTTGGATTTATCCTTCGGCAGGAAGCGGGCGGGCGCGAGATGATAGAGCGCGGCGAAGGCGGACGCATCGAGGTCCTCCGGGTATTTTTCGGCGAGGTCGGCCCACGCTTCGTCGAGCGTCTTGAGTCGCGCGGGATAGTCGCTGGGCGCGTCGATGCGGAAGAAGTGGTTGAGCGTGGAAAGATAGTCGCGCTCACGCGGCGGGAGATTCGGGCATGCCACACCGCGTGCGATGAACTCTGCTCCCTTCGCGCGATCGGCTTCCGTGGGCGCATCCGGCCACAGCGGATGGATGAGCGTCATGGCCCGGCCCCAGTAGGCGAGCGCGCAATCCGGGTCGAGGGCCGCCGCTTGAGCGAAGGCCTGATCAGCCTCCTCATACATCATGTGATGGAGGAGCTTCACGCCACGCACCACCTGCGTCTGAGCGGCCGGCTGGCCGCGGACCGCAAAGTGCACCGTGCCCAGTTTCTCCATCGTGGCGTTCGGGGACGCAGGGGATGCGAACACCGGCGCGAGAAAAAAAGCGCCGAGCAGCGACGCGAGAGCAAGGTCCGGAAAAGCTTTCATGGGCGTGATAGTGAAGAGAACGCCGGAGAATACGGCCGAGCGCGGTCATGCGACAACCCTCGTCACTCCGTGCTTTCCCGAAGTGCACGGCGGACGTTTCCCGGTGGCGCCGGCACCCGCGCGGCATCGAGGCGGATCAACGGTGAGAAGGTAAACCGATCAGCGACTGACGAGATCGACCGCAGGACGCCCGGTCAGGCTGCTGCAATGCTGCGCCCCGCCGAACCCGCGCGCCAGCGACGGACGACGACCAGCAGGCCCATCATTCCGGCCGCGAGCGCCACGCTGGTGGCGGGCTCCGGGATGGCGGTGGGTGCGGCGACCGAGTTGTTGCCAGCGAAACTCACGGCGCCGGTTTGGGCGAACAGGCGACCGATCACATCGGTGCCGGTTCCCACCGTGATCGAGGCGAAGGCCATGACATTGCCGACGATGGTGGCATCGGAGAGGAACGTCGCGGAACTGCCGACCTGCCAGTAAACATTGTCGGCCGTGGCACCGCCGGTGAGCAACACCTGGCTGTTCGCCGCCGCGTCCAGCGTGCTGCTGGATTGGAAGATGTAAACGCCGCTGCCGTTCAAGGTGAGGTTGCCGGTGATGGCAAACGTGCCGGCACTATACACGCCGGGCGTCAAAACCGTCCCGCCGAGCTGGCTGGCGATTGTTCCGCTGGTGCGATTGGACGCATCGGTGTAGGCGGTCGTCAGGTCGATTTTGGCCGCTTGCGTGGTCGCATCACCGGCGTGGTTCACTCCGCTGAGGAAAATAATATTGTCCGCGCCCGCGATGGTCGCAGTGGGAAAGGTGCCGACGTCACCGGTCAATGTGGTGGTCGCGGTGAATGTGATGCCGGCGCCGCCGAGGACGGAAAAGCCCGCGGCCGAGCCGAAGTCGATGGCCGCTTGCGCGCGCGCGAGGGACGTCCCGCCCAAGAGGGCAAGAGCGGCGAAGAGAAGGCGGGAAGAATGTTTCATGGAATGGAAACTAAGGGTGTTGGGCAACGGGCGGAGGCGACCGCGCGCCGAGCTTATCGGCGAAACGCGCGGTTGCGTATGGGGATTAACCCTACTGCTTGCCGGCCGTGAGAGCGCCGAGCTTCACTTGCGGGGCGCGGGCTTCCCGACCGTGATCTGGTTGTCCACCATTTCCGGAGCGGTGGTGGCTTGAGCCGCGATGCTGCCGATGCCGGCTTTATCTTCGGCCGAATAAACCCAGCCGCGGAGCGTCACGCGGTCGTTGATCGCGCCGATCTCGACGTTGCGGCCGTTGATTTTCGCGGTGCGGATGCCGCGAAAAATACGGACCGTCATGTCGATGTCACGGTAGCTGGATCCTTGCTCGAGCGCGGCGAGCGTGCGCGCACCGCGGTAGGATTCACGCTGCGAGTAGGCTTCGTTGCCGTAGGCGGCAGGCGTGTAGAAATAGCGCGGCTCGTCGGCATACTCGAGCTTGGTGTCGTCCAACAGGAGCGCGTCGCGCTTGGCGTTGAAGCTGAGCGCCATCGCCGGAATGATGGTCTTGGTCTTGAGATTGCCCGGGGTGAGGACGATGACGTTCAAGATGCGACCTTTGAGGATGTCCAAGGTCATCGACCACACCTCGCCGAACTGGTGGTCCTGGTGATTGCCGACCGGCATGCCGACGAGTCGATTGGCCCGCTCGACGTAGCCCAGCGCGACTTTCGGGCGCGCGGCGGTGCGGCTGGCGGCGTCACCTTCCTCCAGAAAATATGGCTCCTGACCGAACAGATAATAGGCGGCGGCGACGCGGTCGCTGCGACCAGCGTCTTCCCAGGCGGCGAGATCGATGGCGGCGGCCGAACGGAAGGTTTCCGCGCTGACGTTCAGCCGAAAGATTTGGTTGTCGGGGTCGCGGAACAGCGCGAGCGGCGGCACGGCCACGATTTTTCCACCGACGTCCAGCGAGCTGTCGGATTCGACCAGCACTTCCACGATGCGTCCGTTGACGAGGTCGATTCCGAGGTCCGTGATTTGTCCCAGCGTCTCGTCCTGGAAATTTTTAATTTCGATGTGGATGAACCCGCGCGAAGTTTTCTCCCGCCCCAGCGGTTTGGGCGTGGCGCCGTCTTGGGCGAAGGTGGTGCAGGCAAGAGCGGCGGCCAGCAAGGCGGCGGCGAGTAATCGAATTTCTGTTTTCATGGAGCTCGGGAATAATCCGGCAGGAAGCCGGGGGATGATCGAAGCCACAGCATAAGAGACCGCGGTAATCGGTGGTATGGGGTTTAACCCGTGCAGCGCGGCTTGGACTCGGGAGTCGAATAACTTCACGGCGACTTCCCGTGGATTCGCTGACGCTCGGCAAAACAGCGACGCTCGAATCACGCGCGTTGCCCCACGCTTCATTTGTTGCGGAGTGTCCGGTGGGCTGTGGTGAGCTTTGCATGAGTGCTTCCGACCACCTTCGCGAGAGTGTCACCGGCGCCGTGGGCTTATGGACCATCGCTTCGGCGCGTCTAAGGTCGCCCTAGTTTACCCCATGGTTCGGCCGGATGTATTCCGGTAGGGTGGGCTCATGAAATTTAATTCTTTCGCGTCCGCCGGTCAGGTGGGCGTGTGGATCAGCGGCCTGGCCTGCGCGGTGTTGCTGAGCGGTTGTGTCACGGAAACGCGGGTGCGCGCTGGCTATTCCCCGCGGCCCTCGCCGCCGAGGCAGACGACCATCGTCATCGTCGATGACTACGATTACTATCCCGCCTACGAAGTTTACTACAGCCGCAATCGGCGGGAATACGTCTATCTTGAGAACAGCACCTGGGTGCGCCGGAGCCAGCCGATCGGCTTTGATGTCAACGTGCTGATGTCTGCGGCGTCGGTGCGCGTGGATTTCCGCGATTCACCGGAGCAACACCACGCCAGCGTGCGCCAGAGCTACCCGAAGAACTGGAACCGCGCCGCGCAGGCCGAAGCGAACGCCGAGCGCCGCGACGACAAACGGGACGAAAAGCGCGACGATAAACGGGACGACAAGCGCGACGACAAGCACGACAAGAAGCGCGGTCGGAACTGATTCGGGCGTCGGCCACGCAAACACGAGGAGATCCAGGACTCGGTCCAAGAGCTCGGAGCTAGCGTAATTTCTGACTAAACCCGCACAGGCGCGTGAATATCGCGAAACAGCAGAACGTCGCCGTGCAGCAACACAGACCGAAATCAAAGCACGCGCGAGTTTGACCATACGTGACCGCTGGAGGATGCCGGCAACTTGCACGGACCTTGGGAGTCATCGCAGAGATGCGCTCACCGAGACCAGTAACAGTGGAGCTGCCTCCTGCTCGAAAAATCGCTCCCCATTTCCCGGAAACGCGTTCACGTTCACGGCTCCAATGGCGCTCCTCGGCAAACTCAACCAGCTCCGCATCGTTCGCTTCGCGCAGCCGGGATACTATCTCGATGGCGGGAGTCATGGCGAAATCCTGCTGCCGGCGCGCTACATTCCCGAAGGCACGACGCCCGGCGACACGATCGAGGTGATGGTGTATCGCGACACCGAAGACCGGCTCGTCGCAACGACCGACAAGCCGCTCGCCTACGCGGGCGAATTCGCTGCGCTCCGCGTCGTCAGCCTCACGCCGCGCATCGGCGTGTTTCTCGACTGGGGATTGGAGAAGGACCTGCTCCTGCCCATCCGCGAAATGTCCGGGCCGGTGCAACCGGGAGAAAAAATTGTCGTGCTCGTGATGATCGATCCGCACACCGACCGGCTCATCGCCACCGCGCGTTTCAACCGCTTCCTCGATCGCACGCCGCCGACCTATCACGAAGGCGAATCCGTCCGCCTCCTCGTCGCGAGCCGCAGCCCCATCGGCTACAACATGGTGATCAACCACGCGCATCGCGGCCTGCTTTATCATACCGACCTCGCGTCGCCGTTGAAGATCGGCGACTGGCACGAGGGCTACGTCCGCGCCATCCGCCCCGACGGCAAACTCGACCTCGCGCTCGGCAAGGCGGGCTACCGTCGCGTCGCCGACGTCTCCGAGCGAATCGTCGCGGCGCTTGAGGCGGCAAAGGACGGACAACTGCCTTACGGCGACAACAGCATCCCCGAGGAAATCCGCGACGCGTTCGGCGTGAGCAAGAAGGCGTTCAAGCAAGCCATCGGCGCGCTCTACCGCGACCGCCGCATTGTGATCGAGCCGCACTGCATTCGCCTCGTGCGGAGTTCGGACGAAGGGAATTAGCCACGGATTGCACGGATCAAGCAGCGAGCCACGCCGATCCGATCGGGTGACCACGAAACACACGAAATACACGAAAAGGACGGAGGTTTCGGAACGGAAAGATCGAACCGCCCCGTCTAAGCCTTTCGTGTGATTCGTGTGTTTCGACGGAAATCTCGGCTCCTCGACATTTCGTCACAGAGAGCACTGAGGCGAACCGGAGTTCACGGAGGTCCGGACTGAATTTCTCAGTGTCCTCGGATTGGTCCTCGGTTCGGCCTCTGTGTCGTGATCGAGGGACTTCGACTCGTTCAAAGAACTCATGCCTGAACCTTTCGTGTGATTCGTGTATTGTCCGATGTCGCTTCGCTCGGAACGTGGTGAACTGAATCGATGGTTCGACGGAATCCGTGTCATCCGTGAAATCCGTGGTGAAATCTTCTTTGTGCTTTTTGTGGCCAAGTCAGCTGGCACACTGCGGCACGCCATGACGACCAAAGAAGCTCTCGCTCAACTCCAGGCCCTCGGTGACGAAAAGCTACGCGCGCAGATGATGAAGCGCGGCGCACCGGAGAATCAGTTCGGCGTCAAACACGGCGACATCCGCACGCTGGCGAAGAAGATCAAGACCGACCACGCGCTCGGACTCGCGTTGTGGAAGACCGGCAACGTCGAGGCGCAGCATCTCGCGGTGTTGATTCTCGATCCGAAGAAACTCTCCGCGGACGAACTCGACGCACTCGTGCGCACCGTGAGCTGGTCGTGGGTGGCGGATTGGCTGAACAACTACATCGTGGACAACCATGCCGACAAGGAGGCGCTGCGCGTGCGTTGGATGAAGGACAAGCACCCGTGGGCGGCGCGCTCCGGCTGGCATCTCACCGGCGAACGCGCCGCGGACGACGCGGAGGGACTCGATTTGCCGGCGTTGCTCGATCGCATCGAAAAGGAAATGGCGAAGGCCGCGCCCGAGGTGCAGTGGACGATGAATTCCTGTCTCGCGAAGATCGGCATCAACCATCCCGCGTTGCGCAAGCGCGCGCTCGCGATCGGTGAGAAGCTTGGGGTTTATCGCGATTATCCGGTGTCAAAAGGCTGCACGTCGCCCTTCGCGCCGATCTGGATCGAGGCGATGGTGAAGCGGCAGAAGTAGCCCGCCTTCGCCAAGGCTAGGGCGAAGCTGAGGAAGCGTGGCCACAAAAAGCACAAAGAGCGCAAAAGCTGACGTGCGCTGACGGTCATCTCATCCGTGATTATCCGCGTTATCCGCGGACGAATTCTTCTCTGGTTTGACCACGGATTTCACTGATCACACGGATCAAGCAACGAGCCGACCGGATCCGATCGGGTTACCACGAAAGACTCGGAATACACGAAAGGGAGACGAGTTTCGGGACTCGGTAAACGGATTGATTCGCTCTGACCCAACCGCGTCTGAACGTTCGATATGATTCGTGTGCTCGCGGGCAAGTTCCGAGCCTGCATGGACGGAGAATGTTGCATGAATTGCGCGGGCGCCGTGCCAGAATGAAAAGTGGCCTGGGTCATCCTGACTTGTCGCACGATTTGCATAAAAATGGTGCACAGTCGCCCGTTGACCCGTCGGCGCGTTTTTCACCAATAGCGCGCGAGCTCGCTCCGGACGCGGAACCACGGGCTCCCGGAAAATTTTCCGGCCTCCATCCGGCCCGGAGTTCCCTCCGAGCTACTCCAAACCCTCCTGTTATGAGCGCATTCCCCTCCCTGCGTTCGAGTTTCTCGGACGTTTGCTTCCGTCGTCTCGCGTTCGCCCTGCTGGCGATCACGGGTCTGTTCGCCGAAATCACTCCGGTCTCCGCCCAACCGATCTGGGCCGAGGAATTCAACACCGGCACCGCGCCGAATCCTGCCGTCTGGGGCTACGACCTGGGCGCGGGCGGCTGGGGCAACGCCGAACTTCAATCCTACACGAGCGATGCCGCCAACGTCCGGGTTGAGGGCGGCAACCTGATCATCACGGCCCGCGAGCAACTGCTGAAGGGCGGTCGGCGGAGCTTCACGTCAGCGCGCCTCAAGACGCAGGACAAATTCACTTTCAAATACGGCACGATCGAGGCGCGCATCATGACGCCCAACGTCGCCAACGGGCTCTGGCCCGCGTTCTGGACGCTCGGCAACAATTTCTCGACCGTGGGCTGGCCGGCGTGCGGCGAGATCGATGTGCTCGAGATGGGCAGCGCGGGGGCCATCGCCGCGGGTGTCGCCAATCGCCGGGTCGGCTCCACCGCGCATTGGGAATACAACGGTTCGCACGCCCAATACGGGCTGACTTACGATGCTCCCTCCAACCTCAACGGCACGTGGCACACGTATCGCATGGAGTGGACCCCGACCATGATCTCGACCTACATCGATAACACGTGGATCTGGTCGATCGACATCTCGAATCCCGCAGGATTCGACGGCGAGGAGTTTCACGCGCCGCATTTCCTGCTCCTCAATCTCGCGGTCGGCGGCACGTTCACCGGCATCACGCTTTCCTCGGGCATCACCGCGCCTCTTCCGGCGGAAATGCGCGTGGACTACGTGCGTATCTACGACAACGGCTACACCGTCCTCGGCGGATCGAGCATCGGCGGCGGCGCGGCGACGCAGACGCACGTGGACTCCATCGTCCCCGGCATCACGGGCGGGGGCCCGAACAAGAAGGCGACGGCCACGATCGTGATCCGCAACGAGTCCGGTGGCGCCGTCGCGGGTGCGACGGTGAGCGCAACGTTCAGCGGCAGCCACAACCAGACAGTCAGCGGCACGACCGACGCCAACGGCACTGCAGTGCTCACGACCACGACGACGAGCAACGCGCCGGCTTTCACTGTGTGCGTGAACAACGTCGCTCACGCCACTCTGACCTACAACCCCGCGGCCAACGTCGAATCCTGCGACACTTACTGAGCGCACCGCGGGCGATTCCGCTGCGGCCACCGCAACTGGCCGCATTCTTTTCTGAACCATTCGTGTGAATTGTGTGTTTCGTGGTCCAACCTGGCCTCCTCGGCGTTTCGTCACAGAGAACACCGAGTCGAACCGGAGTTCACGGAGTAGAACGGATTTCTCCGTGTCCTCGGATTGGCGCTCTGTCCGGCCTCCGTGTCGTGATCGGAAATCCGCGGCCCGTCAGGGACGACTCGCCCTACCTTTAATCCATCCAGTCTGAACGTTCCGTGTATTCCGTGTGTTCCGTGGGCAACCGCAGCTCTTCAGGTTGCCCGCGAATTTCACGAATGAGCGCGAATGTCAGACCTCACTGTTCGCGGAAATTCGCGCGATTCGCGGGCAGGTCTTCGTTCGATCTGGCTCAGCAATCGAGATAGGAAGGGAGCCATGGGCCTACGCCAAGGCTGCGGCCCACAGGGCTTCTCGATTCAATAATCCAAATAAGGGGCCAACCATCTCTCGGCGTCGGCGACGGACATGCCTTTGCGGGCGGCGTAGTCGGTCACCTGATCTTTGCCGAGCTTGCCGACGGCGAAATATTTTGAATCCGGATGATTGAAATACAGGCCGCTCACGCTGCTCGGCGGATGCATGGCGTAGGATTCCGTGAGCGTGATGCCGGTCTTGTCGGTCGCGCCGAGGAGATCGAAGAGCGCGGGCTTTTCGGTGTGGTCGGGACACGCGGGATAACCGGGTGCAGGACGGATGCCGCGGTATTTTTCGCGGATGATGTCCTTCAACGCGTAGTTCTCGAGTTTGCCGTAGCCGGAGAAGTCGCGCGCCTGCTTGTGCATGTATTCCGCGAGGGCCTCGGCGAGGCGGTCGCCGAGGGCCTGCGCCATGATCGCGTTGTAGTCGTCGTGCTTCGCGCGGAACTCCTGCGCGAATTCTTCCACCCCGTGGCCGGCGGTGACGGCGAACGCGCCGAGGTAATCCACCCGGCCACTGGTCTTCGGCGCGATGTAGTCGGCGAGGCTGTGGTTGTGCTGGCCCTCGGGCTTTTCGTTTTGCTGGCGGAGAAATTGGAAGGTCTTCAGCGGCGCCGGGCGAACGCCCTTGGCCACGCTGGCCGCATCGAGGTGGGCGAGGGCGGCGGGGTCGTAGACTTCCACGCTGTCGCCGACACGATTGGCGGGCCAGAAGCCGAGGACGGCTTTCGCGGTGTAGCGTTTCTCCGCGAGAATGCGTTGGAGCATCGCCTGCGCGTCGCGGTAGAGCTTGGTGGCTTCCTCGCCGACTTTTTCGTCGGTGAGAATATCCGGGAAGCGTCCGTGGAGTTCCCACGCGGAGAAGAACGGGCCCCAGTCGATCAGCTGCGCCACTTGGTGAAGGTCGAGCGAGTAAGCGGTGAGCGGTGAGCGGTGAGAGGTGGGATCGGACGGCTGACTGGTGACCGCTGACTGCTCACTCGAAAACACCCGCGTGCCGAGGAACTCGGGCGTCGGAATGTCGAGGAAGTCCCACTCGCTCGGCTGCGCGCGGCGGCGGGCTTCTTCGAGCGGGAGGAGTTTGCGCGCGCCGCGGCGGTCGCCGAATTCGATGCGCTGTTTCTCCTGCTTGTCCTGCATGTCCGCGACGAAGCCGGCCTTGTTTTCCGGGCTGAGGAGTTGCGAGACGACGCCGATGACGCGCGACGCGTCGAGCACGTGGACGACCGGCTCCTCGTAGTGCGGGGCGATCTTCACCGCGGTGTGCGCCGCGGAGGTGGTCGCGCCGCCGATGAGCAGCGGGAGCTTGAAATCGAGGCGCTGCATCTCCTTTGCGACGTGCACCATCTCGTCGAGCGACGGCGTGATGAGGCCGGAGAGGCCGATGACGTCGGCTTGCTTCTCTTTCGCGGCAGCGAGGATCTTTTCGCACGAGACCATCACGCCGAGATCGATCACTTCGTAATTGTTACATGCCAGCACGACGCCGACGATGTTCTTGCCGATGTCGTGGACGTCACCTTTGACGGTCGCGAGGACGACGCGTCCCGCGGAGTCGCCGCGCGCGGCGTCGGTCGCAATGGCCGCCGCATTCGCCACGGGATCGGCCTCGCGGGCTTGGCGCGCGGCTTCTTTTTCCGCCTGCATGAACGGTTCGAGATACGCCACGGCCTTCTTCATCACGCGCGCGGATTTCACGACCTGTGGGAGAAACATTTTGCCGGCGCCGAAGAGATCGCCGACGACGCGCATGCCGTCCATCAACGGGCCTTCGATGATGAGGAGCGGCTTGCCGTATTTCTTCCGCGCTTCCTCGGTGTCCTGGTCAATCCACGCGTCGATGCCTTTGACGAGCGCGTGCGACAGACGCTCTTCGACGGTGCCGCGGCGCCAGGCTTCGAGGATCTCGAGGTTGCTGCGCTGGTCCTTGACCGTGCCGGTGGCCTTGAGTTTTTCGCCGTAGTCCACGAGGCGCTCGGTGGCGTCGGGGCGGCGGTTGAGCAACACGTCCTCGACGAGTTCGAGCAGGTCCTTTGGCACTTCCTCGTAAACCTCGAGCATCGACGGGTTGACGATCGCCATGTCGAGGCCGGCGCGGATGGCGTGATAAAGAAACGCCGCGTGCATCGCCTCGCGGACGACGTTGTTGCCGCGAAACGCGAACGAGACGTTCGAGAGGCCGCCGCTGACTTTCGCGTGCGGGAGATTTTGTTTAATCCAGCGCGTGGCCTCGATGAAATCGACGGCGTAGTTCGCGTGCTCCTCGATGCCCGTGCCGACGGTGAGGATGTTGGGGTCGAAAATAATGTCCTCGGGCGCGAAGCCCGCCGAGCCGACGAGGAGACGGTAGGCGCGTTCGCAGATGCGGATCTTGTCGCCGAGCGTGGAAGCCTGGCCTTGTTCGTCGAAGGCCATGACGACGACTGCGGCGCCGTAGCGGCGAATGACGCGCGCCTGTTCGAGGAATTTCGCTTCGCCTTCCTTGAGCGAGATCGAGTTGACGATGCCCTTGCCCTGCAGGCAGCGCAGGCCGGCCTCGAGCACCTCCCACTTGGAGGAGTCGATCATGAACGGCACCTTCGCGACCTCGGGCTCGGACGCGCAGAGGGAGAGAAAACGCGCCATCGCCGCGGGCCCGTCGATCAGGCCGTCGTCCATGCACACGTCGATGACGTTGGCGCCGTTCTCGACCTGCTGGCGCGCGACGCTGACGGCTTCCTCGTATTTGTTTTCCTTGATCAGCTTCGCGAACTTCGGGGAACCGGCGACGTTGGTGCGCTCGCCGATCATCGTGAACGTGCCCTCGCGATGTGTGAACGGCAGCGAGCCGGACAGGCCGAGCTTCGGGGCGATGATCGTGAGCGAGCGCGCGGGCTTCGGGCGGATCGCCTCGGCGATGGCGGCGATGTGTTCCGGCGTGTTGCCGCAGCAGCCGCCCGCGATGTTGAACAGGCCGTGCGACGCGAAGTCGCCCATGTAGCGCGCCATGTCGGCCGCAGTGAAATCAAAGCCCGTTGGCGAAAGCGGATTGGGCAGGCCGGCGTTCGGGTAACACGAGATGAACGTGTCGGACTTTTGCCCGAGCTCCTCGAGGAACGGCCGCATGAGGTCGGGGCCGATCGAGCAATTGAGGCCGACCGCGAGCGGCTTGGTGTGGCGCACGGCGTTCCAGAACGCCTCGACGGTTTGCGCGGAAATCATCGTCTCGCCGCCGCGGCCGACGGCGGCCGAGATCATGAGCGGGAGCTTCACGCCGTCCTCGGCGAAAATTTCGTCGATCGCGACGAGCGCGGCCTTGGCGTTGAGCGAATCGAAAATCGTTTCGACGAGCAGGATGTCCACGCCGCCTTGGATGAGCGAGCGGACCTGGCGCCGGTAGTCGGCCTTCACCTGGTCAAACGTCACGACGCGGAAACCGGCGTCGTCGGCGTCGGGCGAGTTCGAGAGCGAGACCGGCAGTGGGCCGACGGCGCCGGCGACGTAGCGGCGGCGACCGGTCACGTTGGCGACGCGGTCGGCCCAGCGGCGGCACTGTTGCGCGGATTGAAAATTGATGTCGTGCGCGAGCTCCTGAAGGAATTTGTCCTCGATCACCTGTTGGTAGAACGCCGGGTCCTTGCGGCCGCCCTTTTCGCGGGGGTCTTCGAGGAAGAATTCGCTCTGGCCCATCGAGGTCGCGGAAAAGGTGTTCGTCTCGATGATCTCTGCGCCCGCTTCGAGGAAGCGGCGGTGAATGTCCTCAATCGTCGCGGCGAGCGTCAGCGTGTAGATGTCGCCGTTGTTCTTGAGGTCCTTGGGCGCGTTCCGGAACCGTTCGCCGCGCACTTGCTCCTCGGTGTGCCGGTAGTCGCGGATCGTCGTGCCCATGGCGCCATCGATCAGGACGATGCGCTCCGCGAGGGTGCGGCGCAGGGCGAGTTCGGCGGCGGAGAGGGTGCGGTCAGGCGGCATGAAGAAGTGAACGGAGAGAAAGGAGTGGGTTGTCAGCGGTGAGCGGTCAGCACGGAACGGACGGCGCGAGCAGCCGGCGGCGGGCCGGGTTTCGACGCTTCGTATCGATGCATCAAGATTCGTTGATATGAAGATTGCAACACCCGGCTTTCGCGAGTCGTGGGCGGTGCGGAAGATTTATGACAAGCGCGAGGGCCGCGTGGAAATCGAGGGGAACTTGGATCGAGGTGGGCGCCGACGTCCCCGGCGGCGCCGAGGAGCATGGAAGCGATGCCGACGATCGCGTCGCCGCTGGGACATCGGCGACCACCTCCTTACCGCGCTCAGTTCCGCGCAATTCATGCGCAAGGATTCGGCTTGCGGCCCGCGGCGGCGCCGCGGATTTCTCAACGCGTTCGTTCCTGAGTTCTTTTCATCGTCAAACTTGGCAGACGCAGGGAAGGCCGTGTGAATCGGCCACAGTAGCGCTGCGGTAACATCCGACAAGTCCCCACCGGTGACAGGCACCGGCCAAGCCAATTTCCGCATCCGCGGAAGTGAAGGCGGGGAGGAGGAGCGCGTCATGGGACGCGCGCAGGGTGGAGTCCGAACACCTGGCTGCCGGGTCTCACCTCACCGTTGGAGCGTCTCGTGCGCGCACCGGCGGTAACTTCATCGCACTAAAATGAAGGGTGGGAGTGGGAACGTGCTTTCTTGTAGGTGGCCTCGCTGAGGCCGCCCGGGCTCACCGAGCCCGGCTACAATGCGGCGGCGGTCTGCTCTTGCCTCACGGAAAGCAGATCATGTCCGCTCAAAAACTCGCGGCGTCGCTTCGACGCCTCTCATTCCTCGCCGCCGGCTTCGTGCCGGGGCTCGTTTCCGCGCAGGCCGTCCCGCCCGCGCCGGAGAAGATCGACGATTACGTCGTCACCGCCACGCGCACGCCCATCGCCGCCACCGCGGCGGGCAGCGCGATCGATGCCATCAGCGCGGCGGAACTCGCGCGGCGCCAGATCAACTCGCTGCGCGGCGCGCTCGGCGGCGTGCCCGGAGCGCCGACGTTCGCGTCGGGCGCGGCGGGCGGCACGACCGCGTTGTTTTTGCGCGGCGCGAATTCCAACCAGACACTCTTCCTCGTCGATGGCATTCGCTCGAACGACCCGAACACCGACTACGCCGTCACGCTCGGCGGCGCGTGCGTCAGCGCGTGCGACTCGCTCGAGATCGCGCACGGGCCGCAGAGCACGCTCTACGGCGGCGAGGCGGTCGGCGGTGTCATCTCGCTGCGCGCGCAACGCGGCTTCGGCGCGCCGACGCAGACGGTGTCGCTCGAGGCCGGCTCCTTCGGCACGATGCAAGGCGCGCTCAGCGCGCAGGCAGGCGACGAGCACAGCGCGTATTCGTTTTCCCTCGCCGGCGGCCACACGGACAACGAGCGCGCGAACAACGCGTTCGATTCCGCGACCTATGTGCTGCGGCTCGACCGCACGCTGAGCGAGGCGGTCGCGATTGGGGCGACGTGGCGCGGCTTTAATGGCGAATACGGCTCGCCCGGCACGCGCTTCACCAACGATCCCGACAACACGGAGCGCGAGAGCAACCAGCTCGCGACGGTGTTCGCCGCGTTCACGCATTCGCCGGCGCTCAACAGTCGCGCCGTGCTCGGTGGACAGGATCGCCGTTTCGTGTCGGAGAATCCCCGCGCGGGCGCGGCGACGCAGGTGACGGTCGTGAAAAACCGCCGCGCGGTGCTCGATTGGCAGAGCACCTACACGGGCGCAGCGAGGCACCGGCTCACGGCGGGCGCGACGGCGGAGATCAACCGCACGGTCAATTCCGGCTTCGGCAACATCAACCGCCGGCAGGAGCTGCTCGCGCTGTTCGTGCAGGATGAGTTCACGCCGGTGGAAAATGTTTTCCTCACGGCGGGCCTGCGCAGCGATGATCACGACACGTTCGGCCGTGCCACGACGGGCCGCGTCACCGCCGCCTGGCTCGTAGCGCGCGAGCGCGTGAAAATCCGCGCCACCTCCGGCACGGCGTTTCGTGCGCCATCGTTTCTCGATCTCTACGGCCAGAGCGCGTTCTACGTCGGCAATCCGAATCTCGCGCCGGAGAAGGCGCGCGGCTGGGACGCGGGCGTCGATTACTACTTTGCGCAAAATCGCGGCACGGTGGGTGTGACGTGGTTCGAAACAAAGCTGACCAATCTCATCACCTTCGACTTCGCGTCGTTCCCGAGCAGCGTGCGCAACGTGGAGAACGCGCGCACCCGCGGTGCGGAAGTCGCGGGAAAATTCGCGCTGCGCGCCGACACGGAGGTTCGTTTCTCCTACACGTATCTCGAGGCCGACAATCTTTCGCAGCGCAATCGGCTCCTGCGTCGCCCGCGGCACGGCGGTTCGGCCGATGTGTGGCACGATTTCGGGCACGGCTTCAGCGGCGGCGCGGGCATCGTGTTTTCCGCGCAGCGCGAGGACGTGCATGCGGCGACGTTCGGCCGGATCGACGGTGAGGATTACGCCGTCGCGCGGGCTTATGCCGCGTGGCAGGTGAACGCGAAACTCGCGTTCAAGCTGCGCGCCGAAAACTTGCTCGGCGAAAGCTACGAGGAAGTCCACGGCTACCCCCAGCCGGGCGCGGCATTCTTCGCGGGTGTCGAGTGGAAGTTTTGAACGGACGCACTTGATTGCGAATTAGGTGGGCGCCGGCGTCCCGACGGCGCCTTGTCGCCGCCGGGACGGCGGCGACCACCTCTGTGACACCTGTTGCGCCGCAATGTAGGAGCCGGCTTGCAGGCGATAAGGACTTTCAGTCACGGCATGCGCAGCGAACGTCCTCATCGCCTGCAAGCAGGCTCCTACAAAAAGCGCGCGTCGCGTTGCGGGGTTGTTCGCGGCGCGGAAGGAGTCCGCGTCCTGCCATTCGCGCGCGGGCGCAATTACGTGCGCGCCTCACACGTCGGCGGCGTAGATTTGCACGGGTTCGGTGCGGCCTTTGACGGTCACGCTGCCGAGGGCGCGGAGCTGCCCGGTGGCGTTGGCGGCGGCAGCGGTGGCGTGGCTGACAATGATGCGTGCACCGAATTGCGGTTCCTTCGTCAGCGCCTCGAGGCGCGCGGCGAGATTCACGCCGTCGCCGATCACCGTGTAATTGAGTCGCGTCTTTGAGCCCATGTTGCCGGCGATGACGCGGCCGGTGTTGATGCCGATGCCGAGTGCGAGCGCGGGTTTGCCCTCGGCGCCGAGCTCGCGGTTCAGCTCGGCGAGCGCGGACTTCATTTCGCGCGCGGCAGCAATGGCGCGCGACGCGGCGCCGGCGGTGGCGACCGGCGCGCCGAAGAGCGCCATGATTGCGTCGCCGATATATTTGTCGATGACGCCGCCGTGCTTTTCCACAATCGCGCTCATGCGATCGAGGTAGCGATTGAGCAGGGCGAGCACTTCGGTGGGCGGAAGTTTTTCACTCCATGCCGTGAAATCGCGCAGGTCGGTGAAGAGGATCGTTACGTCGCGCTCTTCGCCGCCGAGCCGAAGTTCGGAATGGAGGAGTTGCGCGGCGATTTCGGGCGAGACGACTTTCCCGAGCAGATCGCGCACGCGGTCACGTTCGGCGAGACCGGTCGTCATTTGGTTGAACGCGGTCGCGAGTTCACCGAGTTCGTCGGCGCGCGGGAGTTCGAGGCGGCGGGTGTAGTCGCCGGTCGCGACGTGGCGCGTGTGCGCGGCGAGCTGCTGCACGGGCCGACTGACGTTCCGCGCGAGGCCGAGCGCGGCGAAGATCGCGACCGCGAGTCCGGCGAGCGTGCCGATGAGAATTGTCTGCTCGAGCGCGCGCGAGGGAGCGAGTTGCGTGCGCAACGAACGTTGCAGCGCGATCAACGCCGGCGCGCCGGCGTCGATCGGCAGCAGGCGAATGGCGGAGATGTAATCCTCGCGGCCGAGGCGGGCGAGGGTGGTGGTCGCGTTGAGGTTTTGCGCAACGAGTTGCGCGGCGAGTTCGGGCGGCAGCGTGCTGGCGAGCAGTTGAGGCGAGTCGCCGCCGGCGAGGAAGCTGACTTCGACGTCGGCGCTCTCTTTCAATTCCGCCGCGGTTCCGGCGTTGATGGGAAAACCGATGCCGACCCAGGCCGCCACCTCGGGCGCCGGGGCGAGGAGCGGCACGAGCACGAGTTGGTGGAGTTCGCCGTCGAAGTAGCCGTAGCCGGAGGCTTGCTGCGAGTCGGTGAGTTCGGCGCGATCGTGCAGCACGTGGAACGGCGCAAGGTCGTCTTCGGAGATCGAGCTGCGCGTGCCGGCGAGGAGGTGGCCGTCGGGGGCGAGCAGCACAATGAGGGGGGCTTGGATGCGCGCCTGATAGGACGTGAGCGCGGAGCGCGCGGTGGGCGCGCTGAATTCCTCGATGAGGAAGAGCTGCTTCATCGCGTAGTCGTTCGCCATCTGGCGCGCGGCGAAGAGCAGGCTCTCCTGGCGCAGGCGGGCGTTGGCGGCGAATTGGCGCGAGGCGCGCGCGAGGTCGGCGTTGATGGTCGTGAGCGCGTTCGTGCGATTGGCGCGCGAGACGACGAAATACGTCGCGATCTGCACGGCGGCGGTGAGGCCGACGATCAGCACGAGGAGGCGCGTGCGGAAACGGCGGAAGCGCAGCCAGCCGGTCATGTCAGTAGCCGCTCGACTTGCCCTCGGGCGTGCGGCGGATGCGGCGGTCGGGCTTGAGCTTCAGGGTATAGTCGAGCGGCACGGCGGCGTCCACGAGCGTGACCTCGCGCATGTCGGTCGCAGCGAGCCGCGGGTGCCAGACCTCGATGCGATAGCGGCCGGCGGGCACGGAAAGTTGGGCCGCGCCGTTGGCGTCGGTCTTCGCAAAATGCGGCGTCGGCAGCACGACGAGGTAAGCGATCATCCAATCGTGAATGTTGCATCCGAGCGTCACGATGCCGGGGGCGTCGAACAAGACGGACTCGTGTGCGCCCGGTGCATAGAGCGGTTTTTCGAAACGCTTCGCCTTCGAGAGGGAATAAATGTGGTGCTGGATGTCGTCGCGATTCGGAAATACGACCTCGGTGCCGACCCGCACGACGGTGACGTAGGGCGCGTATTCCTGATCCTGTTGCACGATTTCGACCGGGGTGGCCAGCGGCGGCAGCGTGGCGGCTGGGACGTCGAGCGCGTAGAGCGCGATCACGGCGTCGGGGACGGCCTGGCCCTGCGCGTCCTTCACCACGAAGCTGACGTCCGCCGCGGCGACGGCGCGCCCGGCCAGGACGCAGATCAGCAACACGGCGGGGAAGCGGGGCATGACGTCGATTAGAAACGATGCACCAGGCCAAGCGACCAAATTTCCGAGTCGTAGCGGACGGCGATGCGATTCACGACCTTCACGGTTTCGCCGCGCAGGGTGACGCGCGTTTGCTCGCGGAGCGAAAACGACGCCTCAGCCCACCAGAAGTTTGCCGTCGCTTCCACGCGATATGCGACCCAGCCCGGGCCGAATGTGTCGGTGACGGCCCAAGGCACGGAATTATAGTAATCGTTCACCACCGGACCGAAGCCGCCGTTGATGGCCGGTCCCCAGACCGACCACGCGGCGTTGGCCACCACTTGGCCGCGCAACCGCGCGCCGCCGGCACTGAATCGCCAGCGGTCGGTTGCGTCCCACGTGGTTTCGAGACCGACGCGGCGACTGTGCGTGTCGAAGGGCGCGGCGCGGGCCGTGAAACTTTCCCAGCTCGCGAAAGCCGCGACGCGCCACGTTTCGTGGAGGCGCTTGCCGAGCGTGAGCGACGCGTCGCTGCGCCAGCCGCTGCGTCCGTTTTCGCGAAATTCGACGCGCGTCAGCGCCGCGCTCGCGTCGAGCACCGGCGCGAAGGCGCCAAGTCCGAACTTGCGCCGCAGCGTCGCGCGCGCGCCAAGACTGGTGCGGTCGAGCGCGTCGAAGTCCGGCACGTATTCGAGACCGGCATCGGCGCCGACGATCACCGTCCAGTTGGAAGCGAGTTGGCGGGCGTGGACGTAGGCGGCGTCGAGCGAGTGGAGTGCAGCGTCCTGAGCGGTGGGCTCGAAGGAGGTGCGGCTCAGATTTTCCACCCACGACGTCGCGGCTTGCAGCCGGTATTCGTGCGCGTGCGTGGGGTGCGGCGCGCACGCGCAAACGAGACCGAGAAAAAGAAGCGAGGCCCGGAAAATTCTCACAGCAACGGCTGTAGCACTTTCCACACGGTTTCGGCAACAATGCGGTGGCCCTCGGCGGTCGGATGGATGCCGTCCGGCAGGTTGAGTTCGGGAATGCCGCCTACGCCTTCGAGGAGAAACGGGATCAGCGCCGCTTTTTTCTCCCGCGCGAGGTCGGGATAGATTCTGGCGAATGCCTCCGCGTAGGCGGGGCCCATGTTGGTGGGGATCTGCATGCCGGCGAGCACGACGGTTACGCGCGGATTCTTTGCGCGGATGCGCTCGATCATCGTCTGCAGATTTTTCTTCGTCACTTCCGGTGCGAGGCCGCGCAGTCCGTCGTTGCCGCCCAGTTCGATCACGAAGACATCCACCGGCTGGCGCAGGATCCAATCGAGGCGGCGCAAACCGCCCGCGGTCGTTTCGCCGCTGAGTCCGGCGTTGACGACGCGATAATCGAGTCCGGCGGCGGCAATTTTTTGCTGCAACAGCGCGGGATAAGCCTCGTCCGGATCAAGCCCGTAGCCGGCGGTGAGGCTGTCGCCGTAGAAAAGCACGGTCTTGGTCGCGGCCGGTGCGGCGTTCACCGCGAAGAGCAGGGCGATCCCGACCGCAGCGAACCGTCCGGCCCGGCGAATCAGCCGTCCGACGAACATCTTTGCACTTTCGGAAGTGTTCAGTGTGTTACAGCGCATCCGCCCCATGAGTGTTCAACCCATCCTAAAAGTCGAGCGCCTGACCAAAACCTATGCCACCGCCGCCGGCGCGCTTACGGTGCTGCGCGACGTCAGCTTCGCGCTCGAACCGGCCGCCACCTGCGCCATCGTCGGCCCGTCCGGCAGCGGCAAGACGACTCTACTCGGTCTTTGCGCCGGTCTCGACCAGCCCAGCAGCGGCAGTGTGCAACTGGCGGGCCGCGAGATCGGGCACCTCAACGAGGACGAGCGCGCGCTCGTGCGCAACGAGAGCGTCGGGTTCGTCTTCCAGAATTTCCAACTCATCCCGACCCTCACCGCGCTCGAGAACGTCCTCGTGCCGCTCGAATTGCGCGGCGACAACACGCGCGAGAAGGAAGCGGCGGAATTGCTCGCGCGGGTCGGCCTCGGTGACCGGCTCGATCATTATCCCATGCAGCTCTCCGGCGGCGAGCAGCAGCGCGTGGCGCTCGCGCGCGCTTTCATCAACCGCCCACGGATTTTATTCTGCGACGAACCGACCGGGAACCTCGACGGCGACACGGCGCACGCGATGGTGGATCTGATTTTCGGCCTGAACCGCGAGCGCGGCACGACGCTTGTGCTCGTGACGCACGACCTCGACCTCGCCCGCCAAACCCAGCGTGTCATCCGCCTCCGCACCGGCGCCGTCCTGAGCGACGAACGGACGGGGACGTGAGAGAATTATGGTCACCAATCAACCAAACCTGGGCCCGCGAATATCGCGAATTGACGCGAATGAAAGGCAAAGATGACTGAACTGATCTACCCTCAGGAGGCATACCGAATTGTCGGTGCCTGTTTCGAAGTCTATAACGAGAAGGGCAACGGGTTTCTTGAACCTGTTTATCACGATTGTTTGGAGATCGAATTGGGCCTGCAGTCCATCCCGCATGTGCACGAACCGTCGCTTCGCCTCACCTACAAAGGAGTGCCGATCGCCCATTCCTACAGTCCGGACTTCACGTGTTGGGACAAGATTGTCGTCGAACTGAAAGCGGTGGAAAAGCTGACAGACGAGCACCTCGCTCAGGTGCTCAATTATCTGAACGCAACCGGCTATGAATTGGGTCTGCTGATTAATTTCGGCCACCATCCGGGGCTCGAGTGGAAGCGGATCGTCCGGTCCGCTCGAAACTGATTCGCGGCCATTCGCGCTATTCGCGGGCAACCTCCTTCTTCTTCTGCTCCTCATGAACTTCATCCTCAAAATGGCCTGGCGGGATACGCGAGCTTCGCGGCGGCGGTTGTTGCTGTTTTCCCTCGCGATCGTCCTCGGCGTCGCGTCGCTCGTCGCGGTGGGCTCGTTGCGCGACAATCTGCGCTCAGCAATCGAGGACCAGACCAAGGCGCTGCTCGGCGCGGACCTCGTCATCACCTCGCGCGCGGCGCTGACCGAGGAAGCGAACAAGTTCATCGCCTCGCTCGGCGGCGCCGAATCGCGCGAGATCACATTCAACTCGATGATCGTCGTGCCGACCACGGGCGCGACGCGGCTCGTGCAGGTGCGCGCGCTCGAGGGCGATTTTCCCTTTTATGGCGAGTTTGACACCGCGCCGGCAGGCGCGCGGGCGGAATTGAAAAATGGCAGAGGGGCGGTGGTCGAGGAGAGCCTCGTGGTGCAGTTCAATCTGAAACCGGGCGACACGGTAAAATTCGGCGCGACGGAGTTCCGGTTGCTCGGCGGGCTGCTCAAGGTCCCGGGCGAATCCGCCGCGGTCGCGACGCTGGCGCCGCGCGCGTTCATCCCGCTCGCGGCGGCGGAAGCGACCGGTTTGCTCAAGGCGGGCAGCCTCGCCCGATATCGTGTTTACCTGAAATTCGCGCCGGGCGCCGACGTTGAAAAACTCGTGCGCGACATGCGGGAACGCTTTCGGGAGCTGCGTCTCGGCTACGACACGGTCGAGGAACGCAAGCGCGACCTCGGCAATTCGATCCGCAACGTGAATTCCTTTCTCATGCTCGTGGGTTTCGCGTCGCTCTTCCTCGGCGCGATCGGTGTGGCGAGCGCGGTGCATGCTCACGTGCGACAGAAAGTGCCGACCGTGGCGATCCTGCGCTGTCTCGGGGCCAGTGCGCGCACGAGCTTCGCCATTTATCTCGTGCAAGGCGTCGGGCTCGGACTCGTCGGGGCGGTGGGCGGAGCGGTGCTCGGCATCGCGTCGCAGTTGGTGCTGCCGGCGCTGTTGCGGGACTTCCTGCCGTTCGCGTTCGAGTTCGCGGTGTCGTGGAAGGCGGTCGGCAACGGCATCGCGGCAGGCGTCGTGATCAGTGTGTTGTTCGCGCTGCTGCCGTTGCTTGAGGTGAGGCGGGTCTCGCCGCTGCTGACGTTGCGCTCGGCGTTCGCGGAGGCGAACGGCAAAGGACGCGACTGGCTGCGTCTCGCGTTGCTGGGGGTGATTGTGGCGACGATCGTCGCGTTCGCGATCTGGCAAACCGGCCGCTGGCAATGGGGCGTGGGTTTCGCGGGCGCGTTGTTCGTCGGCTTCGCCGTGCTCGCGAGTTTGGCGAAATTGATCGCGATGATCGCCAAGCGGCTGAACTTGCGCCGGCTGCCCTTTGCGTGGCGGCAGGGCGTGGCAAACCTTTATCGGCCGAACAATCGCACGGTGCTGCTGCTCGTCTCGCTCGGCATGGGGACGTTTTTGATGATGTCGCTCTACCTGTCGCGCGACACACTGCTCGGGCAGTTGAAAATCATGGGCGGCGACGACCGGCCAAACCTGATGCTGTTCGATATTCAGGATGATCAAGTCGCGCCGATCACGCAGCTGCTCGCCGACAGCGGCTCCCCGCTGAAGCAGGGCGCGGCGATCGTCACGATGCGCATCAGTGCGCTCAAGGGCCGGCCGGTGGCGGACGTGTTGAAGGACGGTTCGCGCGTGCCGGCGTGGACGCTGCGGCGCGAATACCGTTCGACCTACCGGGGCACGCTCAGCGACACGGAGAAAGTGGTCGCGGGTGAGTTCACCGGTCAGGCGCCGGCTGGCGCGACGCGCGTGCCGATTTCCGTGGAGGAGGGATTGGCGCGCGATCTCGGTGTGGCCGTGGGTGACGAAATCGATTTCGACGTGCAGGGCGTGCCGGTCGCGACAGTTGTCGGCAGTTTGCGGCAGGTGGATTGGCGGCGGATGTCGCCGAATTTCTTCGTCGTGTTTCCCGAGGGCGTGTTGGAAGACGCGCCGAAATTCCATGTCATGGCCGTGCGCGCGGCGGACACGCAGCAGTCGGCGCGGGTCCAGCAGGCGATCGTGCGCGAGCACCCCAATGTCTCGGCGATCGATCTCGCGCTCATCATGCAGACGATCGACAGCGTTTATTCGAAGGCGTCGTTCGTGGTGGAATTTCTTGCGCTGTTCACGGTCGTGACGGGAGTGGTGGTGCTCGCGGGCGCCGTGCTAATCGGACGGCACCAGCGCGTGCGCGAGAGCGTGTTGCTCCGCACACTTGGCGCGACGAAGCGGCAGGTGAACCGCATCATGCTCGCGGAATACCTCGCGCTCGGCACGCTCGGCGCGGCGGTCGGCGCGGTGTTGTCCGTCGGCGGCAATTGGGCGGTGGCGAAATTTGTCTTCCAGATGAACTGGGTGACGCCGTCGCTTCTGGTGCTCGTCGGCGGCTGGGCAGCCGTGAGCACGGTGACCGTGGTGACGGGCCTGTTGTCGAGTCGCGGCATCTGCGATCATCCGCCGCTGGAAGTGCTGCGACAGGAGACGTGAGGTGCGGGGGCGGGTGCATACGCGAGTTGGCTCGGCAGGTCGCGCTGCCGGACAGCGGACGCGGTGCGCGCGCGTGTGACGCGCAGAGGGATCGGCGCGTCCACCTGGCTGGTGCGGCAGTCGAGCGGAGCGCCGCAAAGCCGCTCTTGCGGCGTGGCCGGTTTGCGCCTTTCTGCGTGGGATGAATTTCCGGCACCTGGTATTTCACTACACCTTGCGCGACGCGACGGGACGCGTCCTCGACACCTCGCGCGGGGCGGAGCCGCTCGTGTGCATCGAAGGGGCCGAGCAGATCGTGCCGGGATTGGAAAAGGAACTTCGCGCGATGCAGCCCGGCGAGAAGCGTCAGGTCGTCGTGAGTGCGGAGGAAGGTTACGGGCCGCGGCGCGAGGACTTGATCGGGCGCGTGCCGCTCGCGCAGCTGCCGGTGGAGGGTGGCGTGAAGATCGGCGATCAATTTCAGACCGGACCCGATCCGCGGCATTCGCCGATCGTCACGGTGGTCGGGATCGAAGGCGATCAAGTGGTGCTGGATGCGAATCACCCGCTGGCCGGGCAGGCGCTGCATTTCGACGTCGAGTTGACCGCAGCGCGTCTGGCGACAGCGGAGGAACAACAGACGGCGCGGGACGCAGCGGGCGGTTGACGCGGGTGGAAATGCGTTCGTAGCCTCCCGCGCTTTACCCCGCATGAAAGTCCTCGGCATCGATATCGGCGGCTCCGCGTTCAAGGCGGCGCCGGTGGACACCAAGACCGGCAAGCTGCTCGCGGAGCGGTTTCGCGTGCCGATCTCGAACCCGTGTTCGCGCGCCGAGGGACTCGCGGCGGCGAAGCAAATCGCGGCGCACTTCAAGTGGAAGGGGCGTATCGGCGTCGGCTTTCCCGGCATCGTGCACGACGGTCGCATCAGCCTCGTCGGCAATCTCGGACCCGAGTGGGAATTTCAGAACGGGAGTCGGATTTTTTCACGCGCCACGGGCTGCGCGGTCAGCGTCGCGAACGATGCCGACGTGGCCGGCGTGGCGGAGATGCGTTTTGGTGCGGGCCAGGGGCGGGAAGGCACGGTGCT
>PNJQ01000048.1 GCA_013821985.1 Opitutus sp. | reverse complement strand
CGAGGACGGAGCTTTCGCCAAGATCAGTCATGACCCGGACACCGAGACCAAAACCTTGCGCACGTGCCCCAAAGGGGTGGGGACTCGCGAGGTGTTTCAGGTGATTTTGCGTCATGAGCTCAACCGTCTTGCGACTGAGAATGCGCGTGCCGTCGAGTTGCCCGCCGTTGAGGAGCATCTGCGCGAAACGAACGTAGTCCGCGGCCGTTGAATAAAGTCCGCCGCCGCCACTCATCACTCCGCGCTCCGCTGTGACGTGGTTGGCGTTCATTCCGGCGTCGGGCACGAGTTGGCCGGAACCATCGCGTTGGTAGATCGTGGCCACGCGTCCCTGCTTTTCCGACGGCACCCAGAAACCCGTATCGACCATCCCGAGCGGGCGAAAAATTCGCTCTTGGAAAAAGAGATCGAGCCGCTGCCCTGACGCCTTCTCGACGATTGCGCCGAGCAAATCGACACTGATCCCATAGCGGTAGCGCGTGCCGGGTTGCTCGTGCAAGGGTGCCGGCGCAACACGCGCGACGAAGTCATCCAGATTGACAGCGTTCCAAATATCCTGACGCCGCAGCAGTTCGGCGGGCACCGGGTCCGCGGACCAAGTCGCGTCGTAGTAGTAGCCGGCGGTGTGGGTGAGAAGATCGCGGATCGTGATGCTGCGATTCGCCGGCTCGAGTTCGGGCGCATCAGCCGTGCCGCCTTTGAGCACCATGCGGTTCTTCAGGAGCGGAAGGTATTTTTCGACCGGGTCGCTGAGCTTCAGGCGACCTTCCTCCAGGAGGAGGAGAATCGAAACCGACGTGATGATCTTCGACATCGAGTAGATTCGGACGATCGAGTCGCGCTGCATCGGTGTCCGGGCCGCGATGTCCTGCCAGCCATGCGCCCGCCAATCGACGATCTGGCCGTCGCGCGCGAGCAGCGTGATATAGCCCGAGTAGCGGCCGGCATCGACCTCCTGCGCGAGGCGCCGGTGCAGCACCTCGAGGCGCTTCGCCGAAAAGCCCGCCTCGATCGGCGCGATCATCGGCAAAGGTGAGGCGGCAGGTGCGGCCAGGCTCGCCAGCGCCAGCACGGACGAAAGGAACAGGACGGAAAACTTTGTGAGTAAACCCATGGAGAGGAGCGGCGATAGTGTTGTCGTCGGCGCTCCGAAAGGCACGCGTGTTCGCGCGCTATCGGTTTGCAAAAGACGCGCGCGGATTGCGCGGTGGGACGGGTGGTTCGCCGGATGTTCGCTCAGCCGGTGCCGATTGGCGCCACGCCATCGAACCGCAGGATGACGGTGTTCGCCGCGCGCGACGCGTCGAGGAGCAGCGTGAAGGCAGCTTCCCAATCGTTTTGCTCTTCCACGTCCACCAGCACCTGCGCAATGGACCACGTGTGGCCAGCCTCGGGCGCGGAGGCCACCTGCTCGTTGATGTGCGTGTGCTGCGCCGAGCGGCCTTCGGGATCGAGGCGGAAGCGGCCGCGCGCTTCGAAGTAGGCGGTGAAAAGTTTTTCGATCCGGCGCGACTCGAGGGTGAGCGCAGCGGGATCGGTCGTCGGGCTGAGCCGGTTCGCCGCCGCCTCCCAATCGCGCGCGGCGACGTCTTGCAGGAAGCCGAGGAGGGCGGTGCGCACGAGACGTTGAAAGGCGGGCTTGTCGCGCGTGATGTCGAACGTGGCGGGGCGCGCGGGTTTGTCGGATGTTTCGACGGCGACGAACTCGGGGTTGCGCAGGCGTTCCCATTCCTCAAGCAGGCTCGAGTCGATGCCGCGGATGAGTTCGCGGAAGTAGTCCTCCATTTCGACCACGGATTCGGTCTTCGCGACGTCGGGCACGGTTTGCGCGAGCACCTTGAAAACCTGCATGAGGTGGCGAAGCAGCAGGCCTTCACTGCGCTCGAGGCCGTATTCGCGGATGTAGTCGGCGAACGACTGGTAACGCTCGAACATCTCGCGGGCGATCGACTTGGGACGGACGTTCTCCTGTTCGATCCACGGATGCGCGGCAGCGAAGGCGTTGAACGTGTCGTAGAGGAATTCGCGCTTCGGTTTCGGGTGCTCGGTGATTTCCTCGAGTTGCGCCATGCGTTCGTCGTAGGGCACGCCCGCGGCCTTCAATTCCTCCAGCTTGGCCGTTTTCAGCTTATCGACCTGCCGGCGCAGAATCTGGTCGGGGTCCTCCACGATCGCCTCGCACAGCGTCAACACGTCGAATGGATAGTCGGCACTTTCTCGATCGAGCAGCGGCAGCGTGTCGATGAGGTAGAGCGAGAGGGCCTGGTGCAGCGAAAAGTCGTCCTGTAATTCGACGTTCACCTGCAGGCGGCGACCGCTCGGCTGACGCGGAATGATCTTCACGATCTTGCGATCGATCAGCGCGCGGAAGAGCTGCCAGGCCCGGCGACGCAGCGCGTTTTTCTTCGACGGCGTCTCGTGGCAGTCGCGGATGAGCTTCTGCATCACGCGACAGCCGTCGGCGTCGCGACTCAGCACGAGCAACAACATCCCGTGCGTGACGTCGAAGCGTGACACGAGTTCCTCCGCGGGCGCTGTCATCAGGCGGCCGAACGTTTTCTCGTCCCAACTCACTTCGCCCTCCGGCGCGCGCGCCTTCACGAGTTTCTTTTTCTTCGCCGGGTCCGCTGCGGCCTTCGCCTCCGCGCGCTTGTTTTCGATCATGTGCTCCGGTGCCTGCACGACGACGTAACCCTTGGCATCGAAGCCCGCGCGGCCGGCTCGGCCGGCGACTTGACGAAAATCTCGGACGTTGAGCACGGCGGCTTTCTGGCCGTCGTATTTCCAGAGCTGCGTGAAGACGACAGTGCGGATCGGGACGTTGATGCCGACGCCGAGGGTGTCGGTGCCGCAAATCACCTTGAGCAGACCTTTTTGCGCGAGCTGCTCGACGAGGATGCGGTATTTCGGCAACAGGCCCGCATGGTGCACGCCGAGTCCGTGACGCAACCAGCGCTTCATTTCCTTGCCGTAGGGACTGTTGAATTTGAAGCGCTCGAGCTCGGTCGCGAGCGCGGCCTTTTCCTCCTTCGAGCAGACGTTGAGGCTCATCAACGCCTGCGCGGCCTCGGAGGCGGCGCGTTGGGTGAAGTGCACGAGATAGACCGGAGCGCGGCCGGCCTCGAGCAGCGCGGCGATTTTTTCCGCCAGCGGTGTTTCGGAGTATTCGAACTCCAGCGGCACCGGGCGTCGATCGCTGCGCACGGTGACTGACGGCACGTTGGTCAGTTTCGTGAGTTCGCGTTCGAAGAACTCCGTCGAGCCGAGTGTCGCCGACATCAGCAGGAAGCGCGACTGCGGCAATGTGAGCAACGGCGCCTGCCAGGCGTAGCCGCGCTCGGCGTCGGAGTAATAGTGGAACTCGTCCATGATGACCGCGGCGATTTCCGCGTGTTCGCCGCGGTGCAGCGCCATATTGGCGAGAATTTCCGCCGTGCAGCAGAGGACGAGCGCCTGCGGATTGACGGACGCATCGCCCGTCATCATGCCGACGTTTTCCGGACCGAAGTCGCGGCAGAGGCTGAGAAATTTTTCGTTCACCAGCGCCTTGATCGGGCAGGTATAGACGGAACGCTGGCCGGCGCAGAGTGATTTGAAATGCAGGGCGGCGGCGACGAGCGACTTCCCGGAACCGGTGGGCGTGTTGAGGATGACGTTGCGGCCTGCGAAGAGTTCGAGGATCGCCTCCTCCTGTTCCGGATAAAGCGCAATGCCCCGCGCCGACATCGCCGCGAGGAAGCGGTCGAGCACGGCGTCCGCGTCGATGAGGCCGGGCGTCGGGGCGAGGGGAGCGGTGGGCGAAGCCGACATCCTTCCAGAACGACGGTTCCGCGGCGGCGAGACAAGCAAGGACACGAAACGGGAATTCCTCGCCTTGCGAATCCGGCGAATTGCGCCGGCCGCGTGGGAGCACGGCGGCGCGCGGGGGGTCCCAAAATTATGGCGCAAATTCCGGATGTGATCGTGATCGGCGGTGGGGTGGCGGGACTCGCGGCGGCCAACGTGCTCGCGGGTCAGGGCGTGCGCGTGCGGTTGATCGAGGCGCGCGGGCGGCTCGGCGGTCGCATCTTCAGCCACGACGGTCCCGCGTGGGGCGCTCCGATGGAGCTCGGCGCGGAGTTCATTCATGGTGGCAATCCGGAGTTCGACGAATTTCTGACGGATGCGGGCCTCGCAACCCGTTCGGCGGAAGGAGAAATGTGGCTGTTCGAGCAAGGCGTGTTGCGCCGCACGCCGGATTTCTGGGAGCGGGTCGCGCGGATCGCAGCGCAGATTCCGGCCGCCGCGCGGGGGTTTTCATTCGCCGATTTTCTCGCGGCAGCGAAGCACGATATTCCGGCGGAGGACCAACGGTTGATGACTCACTTCGTCGAAGGGTTCAACGCCGCGCCCGCCGGCAATCTTAGTGCCGCGGTCCTGCGCGCGGATCACGCCGGAGCCGAAGATCCGCAAAAGCGCCTGGTGAAAGGATACAACTGCGTCGTGGAGGCACTGCGGCGACAGTTGCCCGCCGGGCAGGTGGAGGTGGTGCTGCACGCGGATGTTACCGAGGTGCGCTGGGAAGCGGGCGCGGCAATCGTGCAGGTGCGTTCCGACGGCGAAGATGTCGCCCCGCTGCACGAAGCACGGGCGGTGATCGTCACGGTGCCGCTCGGTTTATTGAAGGCGGGTGCGTTGAAATTCACGCCTCCGTTGGAAGCAAAGGACGCCGCGATTCAACGCGCGGGCTGGGGTGACGTCGTGCGTTTCAACCTGCGCTTCACGCCGGATATCTGGCGCGACGAGATCGTGCCGGCGGAGTTGCGCGGGGAAAACGGAGCGACGTTCGCGTTCTTGAACGCACCGGGCGAAAAAATTCCGGTGTGGTGGGCCCCGGCGCCGCGCGCGCCGGTGCTGGTGGGTTGGGTGGGCGGCCCCGCGGCGGATCGCGTGATGCGCGAATCCGGCAACGAACTGCTCGCCGACGCGGCCGAAACGCTTGGACGGATCTGGAAGGCGGACCCAGTTGAAGTTCGCCAAAGGATCGTCGAGTGGCGCTGGCATAATTGGCGTTCGGACGTGTTTTCGCGTGGAGCTTACAGCTACGCCGCAGCCGGAGCGGAGGATGCGGCGCGGGAAATCGCCTTGCCGGTCGCGGGCACGTTGTTCTTTGCCGGCGAAGCGACGGCGGAGCCCACCGAACTCGGCACGGTGCACGGCGCGTTTGCCAGCGGGCTGCGGGCGGCGGAAGAAGTTCTTTCCGCCCTCGGGACGACGGCCGGGATCGTCCGCGGCGCGCCCCCCTCAAGACGCCAGTCAGCGCGGGGAAGCGGGGGTTCGCCGCAAAGCGGTTGAGCTTGGCGGTGTCCACCCGAGCGTCACGCGTGATGACGGACGCGGCGGCAATGATCCGGCGGGCGGAACCGAACGATGTGCAGGGCATCCTGGCGCTCTTGAGCGAACTGGGAGCGGCGCTGCCGTTGGCGGACGCCGAGGCGAATTTGCGCGCGGTGCTCCGCGATGAAGCGCAGGTTGTGATGGTGGCGGCCGCGACCGCAGGGGTGGTGGGCTGCGTGCATGGGACCCGCGTGCCACTGTTGCGCGGTGGATTGACGCTGCAAATCTTCAGTCTCGCCGTTGATGCGGGCCGGCGCCGGAACGGGGTGGCGCGCCAGCTGATCGCGGCGATCGAGGCGTGGGGGCGCGAACACGGCTGCACGCTCGCGAGTGCGCGCTGCAACTCGCAACGTGACGCCGCTCCGCAATTTTGGACCGCGGTCGGCTACGAGAACGCGAAGACGCAGCTCGCGTTCCGGAAGAAGCTTGCGGGGTAGCTCGCTGCGGAAGGACGGAAGTTTGCGCTTCGCATCGCGGGCGCGCCCGTGTTGGTTGGCGGCGTCGTATGCGAGAGATGTGCTACCGTTGTTTCTGGCCCCAGCCGTTGTGCTGGTGTCCGACGCTGCGCGCGATGGCGACGCGGACACGCTTGGTGTTCCTGATGCATCCCAAGGAATTCAAACAGGAGAAAGCCGCGACGGGTCGGCTCACGCGGCTCTGTCTGGCGAACAGTGAACTGCACATGGGCATGGAGTTCGATGGCGACGAGGCCGTGCAGGCGCTGATCGCGGAGCCGACGAATTTTTGCGTGCTGCTCTATCCCGGCACGGAGGCGCGCAACCTGTCGCACGGACAATTGACCGCGGCGGAACTCGGCGGCCGGCGGCTTGTGGTGTTCCTGCTCGATGCCACTTGGGCGGGAGCGCGGAAGATGCTGCGACTGAGTCCGAGCTTGCAGCGGCTGCCGCGCATCATGTTCACGCCGACGGCGCCGAGCCGTTACGTGATCAAGCAGCAGCCACAGGCAGGCTGTCTCTCGACGCTCGAGGCGACGCACGAGTTGCTGCTCGCGCTCGAGCGCAGCGGACTCGACGCCTATTCGGATCGCGCACAGCTGCTCGACGTGTTCGCGCGCATGCAGGATTACCAGCTGAAGTGCGCGGCGGATCCGGAGCGGCCCGGCTATCGGCGTCGCGCCTACAGCGCGCCCGAGGAACGCACGCCGGCGCGCGGCCGCAGCGGCGAACGTCGCCAAAAATATCTCAAGGCACCCGACGGATCGCGGGGCGAGTGACGCGAGCCTTCAAGCACCGCGCACGACCAATGTTTTGCCGTCGTAGCTCACGCGATCGCCGGGGACGACCTGCTTGCCGCGCTGCGTCTCGACGACGCCGTTGAGCGTCACCTTTCCGGCGGTGATGACCTGTTTCGCTTCGCCACCGGTTTCGGCAAGTCCGCCGAACTTCAGCAACTGGGCAAGTTCGATGCTCGCGCCGCGAATCGTGATTTCCTGAGCGGGGGTGTCGGACATGGTCAGCCGATGGACAAGAGTTCGACTTCGAACACGAGCGTCGCGTTTGGCGGAATGGCGCCCGGATAACCGCGCGCCCCGTAGCCAAGATGCGGCGGGATGGTGAGCTTCACCTTGTCGCCGATCTTCATCGTGGCGACGCCTTGATCCCAACCGCCGATGACCTGCCGCATGCCCAGCGCAAAGGTGAACGGTTCGTCGCGGTCGCGCGAGCTGTCGAACTTCGTGCCGTCGGTCAGCCACCCCGTGTAATGGACGGTGACCGCGTCGCCTTTTTGGGGTGAAGCGCCGGTGCCGGTGACGAGTTGCTCGATCTGCAATTCCGCGGAAGACATACGGCGAACGTGACGCGATTCGACCCGGGCTCAAGCGGTGATTCTCCGCGGACGGGACGAAAAAAGGGCCGTCGCGAACGACGGCCCGGAGTGGAATCGACTAAGTTGGGATACTTACGGCTGCTCGAGAACGCCACCACCGTTGATCACAAGGCGGTCAGCGGCGATTGAACCGACCAACGTGGCCTGGCTGCCGATCGTGATCGTGCCGTTGGGCGCTTCGATGCGGCCGGCGAGCGTGGCCGATCCGTTTAGGGTCAGACCGCCGTTCGCGATACGAATCACCAATCGTTCCGGGTGAGCGACATCGCCGGCGGACGAATTGAGGGTGGTGCCGTTGGCGAGGTGGAGGACCACCGGACCTGCGACGTCGAGGCGGCTGCTGCCGTTCAACGTGAGCGATTGCAGGTGATAAACCGCGGGTTCGGTGGCTCCGACGACACCGAGCACGAGGCGCGTGCCGCCGTTGGCGGTGAGCGCACCGTAGGCTCCGGCCGGGACGGCGATGGCACCGGCATTCCCGTTGAGCGTGAGATCGCGCACGGTGGCCCAGTCACCGACGGGTTGGCCCGCGGTGTTGAGCGTGACATTGCGCGTGCCGACCGGCGCGAGCACTGTGGTGGCGGCGGGCAGAGCGATGGCATCGACGCGCCGCACGAGGTAGCGCAGCACCGTGCCGCCGTTCAGCGTCACACGGTAGTCAGACGGTGCGGCCGCACCCGCAGCATCCTGGACTCCGGCGAACGTCGGTTTGCCGTTCGCGCGCAACTCCGGCGTGCCGACGACGAGGAGATCGCCGCTGATCCAGGCGTTGCCGTTGAGCGTGCTCGCGTCGGGCGTGCGCACTTGCACAGAGCCGTCGAGTGCACCGCTGAGCGAGAGTCCGCGGTTCACGAGAGCGGTAATGCCGATTTCCAGTGTGCCGGTGGCGGCGCCGGTGTAGTTCGCATTGTCGATCGTCGCTTCAACCGGGTAGCTACCGGGCAAGGTCGGCGCGGTGGCGCTGCCGTTGTAGGTGAGGACGACGGTCAGACCTTCCGGGGTCGTCGTGGCCGTGACGGATTTCGGCGTGCCGTCATAGTTGTGGGCCAGGTTCGCGAGCGTGATCGTCGCGTTGGCTTGCTGGATCAGCAACGTGCCCGTCGCGGAGCCTTCGTAGTTGGCATCGACGATTTGCGCGGAGACCGCGTAGCTGCCGGCGGCGGATGGGGCGGCGGAGCTGCCATTATACGTCACGGAGGTGACGAGACCTTCGGGCGACGTGGTCACGGTGGCGGATTGGGCGGAGCCGCTGAACACGTGCGTGAGGTTCGAGAGCGTGACGCTCGCCGCGGCCTTGTTGACCGTGAGCGTGGCGGGCGCACTCGTGACCGTGCCGGCGAATCCGTTGACCACGCAGTCGTAGTCGCCGGCGTCAGCGGTCGTCACGCTTGCGAGCGTGAGCGCCGCGGTTTGCGCGGAGGCGTTGCCGGCGATCGGTGAACCGTTGAAGCGCCACTGATAGCTCAGCGGGCCGGTGCCGGTCGCCCCGACGGTGAACGTCGCGGACGTGAATGCCGTCACGGTCTGCGCAGATGGTGATTGCGTGATCGATGGCGGGATGGCCGCTTCGGTGGTGAAGCTGAACGATGCGTTGCCGCTCATCGTGAGCGTGCCGGAAGCGTCGGTGATCTGCGCGCCGTTGACCGTGACGGTCACGTCGTCGCTGTAACCGAAGGCGGACACGGGCGTGAGCGTGTAGCTTGCGCCGCCGCCACTCAGCGTTGTGGCCACGTTGCCGAGCGCGGTGCTGCTGACGGAGAACGCCGAGGCGGTCGCGTTGACAGGTTGGTTGAACGTCACGGTCATCGCGGCCGCGCGTCCGACGCCGGTGGCACCATTGGCTGGCGAGCTGCCCACGACGGCGGGCAACAGCTCGGTGCCGACGGTGACGTTCAGGTCGTCGATGCGCCAGTTGGCGGTGTTGGTGCCGGCGGAGCCGGCGCCGTTGTAGCCGTAGATGCGCACGGTGACGCCGGTGCCCGGCGCGCCGCGGACGCCCGAGAGATTGGGCGTGATGCGGCGCCAGACGCTGTCGCTCAGGAGCGTGCCCGAGGCGGCGTTGACGAAGTTTGTGCCGTCCACACTAACATCGATCGCGTAGGCTTTCGGACCGGTGCCGGTGCTGCGCGAACCGAAGTTAATGCCGGTGAGCACGAGTTGGCGTCCGGCGTCGGGCGTGAGCGTGAACTCGAAGTAGCCCGAGCCGCCGCTGGCTCGATTGAGCGCACCGATGCGGGCAGCGAGGCCGGCGTTATTGCCCGCGCTCGCGCCGCTGTAGCTGCCGGAGACAGACGAGGAGGTGAGCATCGTCGTCGTGCCGTTGTTGTTGTTCTGCGTCACAAGGCCGCCGGTGATGTTGGCCGGGAGCGGTGACGACGGCGTGGCGGTGTTGAAGTTCCAGATCGCGTTGCTGAGCGCGGCCGTCGTGAGGCCGAGTGGCGCGCTGGTGCTCGTGGCGAAGCCGGCTGAATTTGTCACAACGACATCGTAGCTGCCGACGTCGGCGAGGGCGGCCGGACTGACCGTGAGCGTCGCGGATTGCGCGCCAGTGATATTGCCGCCGTTGGAGAGCGCGGAACCGTTGCGGCGCCACTGATAGGAAAGCGGCGCGCTGCCGGTGGCCGCGACACTGAAGCTCGCGCTGCCGCCGGTGGTCACGAGTTGGGCGTTCGGATTGGCGGTGATGGCGGGCGCGACGGCGAGGACGGTGAGTTGCGCGGCGTTGCTCGTGAGCGAACCGGCGGGGTTCGAGATCACGACGTCGTAGCTGCCCGCAGCGGCGAGGTCAGCGGAAGCGAGCACGAGCGTGGCGGTCGTCGCGGTGGAGTTGCCGGAGATCGGCGTGCCGTTGCGGCGCCATTGGTAACCGAGTGGGGCGGTGCCGGTCGCGACGACGGTGAACGACGCGGGCGCCCCGTCACTCACGGTGAGCGAGGCGGGTTGCGAGGTGATGGCCGGCGCAACCGCGGAAGCCGTGGTGAACGACCACGTGTAGCTCGCGGGGAGCGTCAGCGTGCCGGTGTCGTTTTCCGTGACGGTGCCGGCATTGACGCGCGCGGTAATCACGTCGCCGTAGGAGAAGTTGGCGGGCGGAGTCAGCGTGTAGCTGACCGGGCCGCCCGTGACGGTGGCGGAGATCGGGCCGTGCAACGAGCTCGCGATGGTGAACCAACCGGTGCCGACCGTGACCGGCTGATTAAACGTCACCTGAATGGCGGAGTTGATCGCGACGCTCGTCGTGCCCGAGGCGGGCGTCGTGTCGGTGATCGCCGGAGCGACTGCGCCCGTCGAGGCGACGGTGGCGAGAGTGACCTTGAGGTCGTCGATGCGCCAGTTGACGGTGCCGGAGGCCGGGCTGCCCGAGCCGTTGTGGCCGTAGATGCGCACGGTGAGCGGGGTGCCGGTGAGACCGGTGACGGCGTTGACGGTTGGCGTGATCAGACGCCAGCTGCTGTTGTTGAGCAGCGCGCCCGTCGCGATCGGCGCGGCGTAATTGTCGAAGCTGGTGAAAATCGAATACGCCTGCGGGCCGGTGCTGGTGCTGCGCGCGCCGAAGTTCAGGCCGGTGATGACGAGTTTCTTGCCCGCGGCCGGCGTGAGCGTGAACTCGAAATAGGCCGAGCCGCTCGCGGCTTGATTGAGCGCGCCGATGCGCGCGGCAACGCCGGCATTATTGGCGCCGCTGACGCCCGTGTAACCGCTCGAAGCGGAGGTCGTGGTGAGGAGCGTCGTCGTGCCGAAGCTGTTGCCCGAGCTCAACGCGCCCGCGGTGACATCGGCCGGCACGCCGCTCGTGGGCGTGGCGGTTTGGAAGTTCCAGTAAACGGTGGCCGCGCTCACGGTCAGCGTCGCGGCGTTGCTCGTGGTGTTGCCCACGCTGTTCGTGACCATCACGTCATAGGAACCCGCGTAGCTGGCATCGAGGTTGGTCAACGAGAGCGTGGGTGTCGTGGCGCCGGAGATGACCGCGTCATTAACGAGCGGCGCGCCACCGCGACGCCATTGATAGCTCAGCGGGTCCGTGCCGGTCGCGGCGACCGTGAACGAGGCGCTGCCGCCGGCCGTGGCGGTTTGCGCGGTCGGTTGCGTCGTGATCGAAGGGGCCGCGGGAACGACCGTGATTTCAGCGAGGTTGCTGGTGACGGAGCCGACGCTGTTCGAAACAATGACGTCGTAGTCGCCCGTCGCATCTTCCTGCGCGTTGGCGATGCTCAGGGCCGCGCTGGTGGCGCCCGGAATGACGGCGCCATCGACGCGCCATTGATAATTTAGGGTCGGCGAACCCGTGACGCCAACCGCCAGCGTAATGGTTGAGCCGGCCGGCACGATTTGCGCGGCGGGCTGCGTGGTGATGGACGGCGGGATGCCGCTGATGATCAGGTCGGCGGCGTTGCTGACGACGGTGCCGGCGGAGTTGGAAACTTCGACGTAGTAGCCGCCCGCGTCCGGCGCGGTGATGGAGTTAAGCGTAAGCGAAGGGGAGGTCGCGCCGGGAATTTCCTGATCGTTGCGCAGCCACTGGTAGGAGAGGGGAGCGTTGCCGCCAGCGGTGACATTGAATGTCACGGAGGTGCCGAGCGCAGCGACCTGCGAGGCGGGCTGCTCGACGATGAACGGCCCGCCGGACTGCGTCTGGCCATCGATCTTGACGCGCAAGGCGTGCGCGACGGCACTGGGGAGCGCGGTGAAGAACTGCAGACCTGTGTCCGCCTCGATCGCGGCGGCGGAAGTCACGTAGTTTTGCCAGGGATCGTTGCGGATGCCGGCGATGTTCGGAATTTTGAGCGCAATAACGCGCGTGTTGCTGTCGATGCGGTCAAGCACCGGCGTGGCGCCGACTGGGGCGGCCACGACGACTTTCCAGACGAAGCCCGGAATGTCCGCTGCGCCGCTCGGCACGGTCGAGCCGGCGAAGCCACCGGGACCGGAAATGATCAACACCTCGAAGCCCTGCGCGGCGAGTGTGCGGCAGTAGGACTCGAAATTCGCCCAGACGCCTTGGTTGTTGTCCGGCGCCTGCGGCACCATGTTGGACATGTAGAACGTAAAATCATTATCGGCGCGACTGACCGTGCGGTCGGCCGAGGGACACATGTGGCCGCGATCGTAACCGGAGCCTTGGTAATCCGTCGGCTGCACGGTGTAGAATGTCGCAGGCATGTCCGGATCGGCGAAGAACACCGGAGAGCGCCCGCTGCCCCCGACGTCCTCGGCGGTGAGGTTCCAGCTCACCCAGTTCGGCACGCCGCGGAGGTCGTTGTAGTCGAGCGCGTATTGGTCGCGCTGGATGAGGTAATTGACGTGATTGGACGCGTCGGTGATGGAGTTGCTGGGATTGCCGAGCACCATCTGGTGCTGGACGCCGATCTTCGCGTAACCCGCGAGAAACGTGGCGGCCGAGAACAACCCGGCCAGGACGAGACGACTCAGTTTGATCATGGGGTGCAGTTGTGACTGACGGACGTAGTCACACCGCCCATTGCGGCGTCCCGTTGACGCCACCGATTCAGGAGAAAACGCTTCGTTCGGAAAAACGAACGACAGGGAGTCGTTCGAATTCCGCCCGCAGGATGAGAGAGTGACCGTCGCTATGACACGTCCCTTGCCGGTGAAACGTCAAAGCCAAAGCACGGCGCAGTCCTCCGTCCCACCTGATTTCACCGTGCCGTCACGCGCCGAATCCGCGGCGAGACCGATGGGTGCCGCGCGCGCGGGGGGCGCCGTTGATTCCGGGCGCATGTTACGTCGTTTGACCACAACTCACGCTTCGGTCGAAGCTCGACGGCGACGCCCCCACGAAGCGGTTGCGCGCGCTTGTGTCGGCAGCGAAGGCGAAACGGAAACGCTAACTGAGTCCAAGTGATGCTCAGCCCAGCAGCGTCAGCACGATGCCTGCGATGATGCCCAGGACGGCGGGAAGTTTTTGCAGGCCGTTCTTTTCGCCGAAGAGCCACACGCTGCCCGCGAAAGCCACCAGCGTGCTGCCGCGGCGGAGGCTCGAAACAAGCGAGACGAGCGCGTCGGAATCCCGCAACGAGTGGAAGTAGAGAAAATCCGCGAAGAGCAGACCGAACGAGACGACCAAGATGCTCCAGCGCCAATGGAAGACATTGCGCGGCCAGAGCCGGAACTTCCAGCCGAGTGCCAGCAGGAGGAACAGCGCCGCGAGATAGATCGAGAACCACGCCTGCACGGTGGCCGCGCTGAAACCGGCCCGGTGCAGCAGAAATTTGTCGTAGAGTCCGCTGCACGCCCCGAGCAACGTGCCGCAAACGAGCCAGCCGATCCACTGATTGCGCCTGAAGTGCACGCCCTCGCGTGCGCCGACGATTGAGAGCCCGATGAACGAGGCGAGCGTGAGGGCGACACCGAGCATTTCGAGCCAGCCCGGGCGCTCGCCGAGCACGAGCAGTGCCCCAAAGAGCGTCCACATCGGACCTGTGGCGCGAATCGGTGCAGCGAGCGAAAGCGGGAGATGTTTCAACGCGAAGTAACTGCAGACCCACGACGCGCCGACGAGAAATGACTTCGCGAAGAGTTGGAGGTGTTGTCCCGTTGTCAGCGGCGAGACCTGCAAAATCACCGGCAGCCCACCGCCCCAGCGATCCGCGGCCATGAGCGAACACCACACGAGCGCACTGGAGAGGTTCGCGAAGAACAGCACCGGCAACACCGCGTTGTCGCGCACGGCGTGCTTCGTCCCAAGGTCATAACACCCGAGCAACAGCGCCGACAGGAGGGCGAGAACGACCCAGTCCATCGTCAACGTGGCGACGTCGGCGAACCGAGCGACTCGCTCAAGCGAGTGCTTTCTTGATCAACGCCTCGGTGGTGGCGGTGGGGCCGAGCGCGACGAGCGCTTGGCGGACGGATTTGTCGGCGTCTGCAGCTTTGTAGCCCAGCGCCACGAGCGCGAGGACGGCGTCGCGAATCTTGTTGTCGGCGGGCGAGGGCGCGGGATCGCCGGGCTTCGCCGCGACGGCCAGCGGCGCGGTCACACCGATCTTGTCACGCAATTCCATCACGAGGCGCTCGGCGGTCTTCTTGCCGATGCCCGGACATTTCGCGAGCAGGCCCACGTCACCTGCGGCGATCGCGCCGTGGAGGACGGGCAGCGAAAGTTTCGACAGCACGCTGAGGGCCGTCTTTGGACCGATGCCGGAGACTTTTTCGACGAGCAGGCGGAAGAAGTCGCGTTCGTCCTCGGTCGTGAAGCCATACATCGTCTGCGAATCCTCGCGATAGACGACGAGTGTGTGCAGGCGCGCTTGCTGGCCGACCTGCGGCAGCCGCTCGGCGGTGGTGACGGGGATGTTCACCTCGTAGGCCAGGCCGCCGATCTCGACGATGGCGTGCAGCGGAGTGGCGCCAAGGAGCGTGCCGGAAATGCGGGTGATCATACGTCAGTCATTCAAACCCAGCAAATCCTGCATGTCATAGGCGCCGGGCGTCTGTTGCACGACCCACTGGGCGGCCCGCAAGGCGCCGCGGGCAAAAATCATCCGGTCGGTCGCGCGATGCGTGAGTTCGAGGCGCTCGCCGGGACCGGCGAACAGCACTGTGTGTTCGCCGACGATGTCGCCGCCGCGCAGGGCGTGAACGCCGACTTCGCGCGTGTCGCGGGTGCCGGTGAGGCCGACGCGACCGTGCTTGAGCGCCTTTTCGTCGAGCCGCCGCGCTTCGAGAATGAGTTCGAGCAGGCGTGCGGCGGTGCCGCTCGGAGCATCCTTCTTCTGACGGTGATGCAGCTCGATCAACTCGGCATCGTAACTTTCGTCGAGCGTGCGGGCCGCGCGCGCGGTGAGCGCAAACAACAGGTTCACCCCGACCGAAAAATTGCCGGACCACACCGTGGGGACCTGCGCGGCGAGGGGCAGCAAGTGCTGCTTTTGCGCGGTCGTGTGACCGGTGGTGCCGATGACGAGCGCCTTCTTTTTCTGGATCGCGAGTTCGATCAACTTGATCGTCGTATGGTGCGAACTAAAATCGATGACGACGTCGCCGAGGTCCATCGCCGCGGCGAGATCGTCGCGCGAATTCACCATCGCGGCCAGCGGTAGCTTCGCTTCGGCTGCGGCGGCCTGGATCGCGAGGCCCATGCGACCGGAGGCGCCGAGGAGGATGAGACGCGGCGTGCTCACTTCTTGACGGCGAGCGAATCGAGCACCCCGAAGAGCGTTTTGCGGCTGACGTCGGTCAGCGGGCTCAACGGGCCGCGCACCTCGTCCGAGGAGATCAGGCCCGCGCGTTGCAGGGCGGCCTTGATCGGCACGGGGTTTGATTCGATGAACATGGTCCGGAACATCGGGTAGAGGCGGCGATGCGCGACGCGCGCCTTCGCGAAATCGCCATCGAGCGCGAGATTCACCATCTTCGCGACTTCGCGGGCATAGAGGTTCGTCACCACGCTGATGACGCCCTTCGCACCGACTGACATGAAGGGCAGAGTCAGCGAGTCATCGCCGCTCAGCACGGTCACGGAATTGCCGCAGGCTTGGAGAATCTGATCAACGCGATCGACGTTGCCGCCCGCCTCCTTGACGTGGGCGACGTGAGCGTATTTCGCGCGCAGGCGCTCGATCACCGAAACGCCGATTTCGACGCCGCAACGACCCGGGATCGAATAGAGGACGATCGGCTTTTCGGTCGCCTCGGCCACGGCGGAAAAATGTTCGAAGAGTCCTTCCTGCGTCGGGCGATTGTAGTAAGGCGCGACGACGAGCATGCCGTCCACGCCGGCTTCGTCGGCCCAGCGCGTCATCTCGATCGCTTTCTTCGTGTTGTTCGAACCGGTGCCGGCGATGACCGGGACGCGTCCGCGTGCCTCGGCCACGACGCAGCGGATGACTTCGCGCGCTTCATCGTGGTCGAGTGTCGGCGATTCGCCTGTGGTGCCGACGGGCACCAGTCCGTTGATGCCGGATTTTATCTGGAAATTGACGAGGCGACGGAGGTCGTCGAAGGCGACGGCTCCGCTCTTGAACGGCGTGACGAGGGCAGTGATGGTCCCGGTGAACGGGCGACTCGACTTCATGGAAAGATTCGCAACGATTAGCGCAGCCCTACGCAAAGCACAGCTTTAAAGCCGGTCACGTCGAAAAACACCCATGAGCACAACGGTTCACACGGAAATCATGAACGATCTGTTGAAGCTCGCCGTCGAAAACGGCGCGAGCGACATCGTCATAAAATCGAACAAGCCCGGCTACCTCCGGATGGGCGGACGGCTGCGCCCCGTCGAGATGGATCCGATCACGCACGAGCAGGCCGACGCGTGGGTCGCCGAACACGTGCCGCCGGTCTTTCGGACAAATTGGGAACGCGACGGCCAGTGCGACTTCGCCTACGCGGCCGCCGATGTCGGCCGGTTCCGCGTGAATGGTTTTCACCAGCGCGGGACGGTCTCGATCGTCATGCGTCATATCAAGAGCCGCCCGCCGACCTTTGAGGAACTGAAGATCGAGGGCGAGACCCTGATCAAACTGGCGCAAGCCAAGGACGGCATCCTGCTCGTCTGCGGCGCCACCGGCTCAGGCAAGAGCTCCACGATGGCCGCGATGCTGAACTGGATTAACCAGAATCTCGACAAGCACATCGTCTCGATCGAGGACCCGATCGAATACACCTTCAGCGACGACAAGTCGGTTTTTCAGCAGCGCGAGATCGGCATCGACGTCCCGAACTTCGAAATGGCGATCAAGTCGGTGCTGCGCCAAAACCCCGACATCATCCTGATCGGCGAAATGCGCGACAAGGAGACGTTCGAGACCGCGATTTCCGCGGCCGAGACGGGCCATTTGGTCTTCTCCACGATGCACGCCGCGACCGTCGCGCAGTCGCTGACGCGCCTTTTCGAATTCTTCCCGCCCGAGCAAATCGCCCAGGCACGCCGGCAGATCGCCGGTTCGCTGCGCGGATTCATCTGCCAAAAACTGGTGCCCGCACTCGAGGGCGGCGGACGGTTTGCCGCGCACGAGATCATGGTCGCGGACACGACGATTCGAAATCTCATCCTCGAAGGGCAGAACGACAAGATTCAGCAGCTCCTCGATTCCGGCGCCGACGGCATGTCGAAATCCTTCAACAAGGACCTCTATCGCCTCATCAAGGACGGCAAGATCAGCAAGGCCGACGGTCTGCGCTTCTCCCCGAATCCGCAGGCGCTCGAAATGAACTTGAAGGGCATTTTCTTCAAAACGTGATGCGGCCCGGCGGCATCATTTTGCTTCTGGTCGGGTGCGGCGCCGTTTGGTTGAGCGCGCAGGAGGCGAACGCGCCGCTCTCGAACACGAGGCAACAATTACAGTCGCTGAAGAAAGATCAGACCGCGGAACGCGCGAAGACCGACTCCCCACTCGAATTACGTGGCGCGCTCCCGACCTTGAACACGCCGGGCGACACACCACCCGCTGCGTTCGATCCCAAAGTCCGCCGGGGTGACAGCGATCGCGACACACAGCGCAAAGCCGACGCGCGGAAGAATTGGCTGCTCGACGGCGTGGAAAAGCTCGATCGCAAGAAGAACGGTGTCCCGCGTGAGGAAAGCGACCGCGACGATCCCGACGAGAAACCGCTCGACCCCAGCGATCCGGATTATTTTTTGCGCGTCTATGAAAAGCAGCGCGCCGACAATCTCGCGAAACAAGAGCAGGCGCGCGGAGCCGATTCGAAATCGCTGGGCGGTGCGAGCGGCAGCGCGGACGCCTTCGCCCCATTTATGCAGGACTGGCTGGCCGGCTCGCCGGTCCGCGACGCTTTGAAGGACGTGATCGGCCCGGACCGCGGCGAGCGACCGGGGTTGGCCGATTCCGCCCGTGCGGATGGGATCGCTTCCGGCCGCACCGAGAGCGGCAGCCTGAACATCGGGGCTTCCAGTCGCCAGGCCTCGGCCGACAAGAAGGGCGAAGCGGCGGTCAATCCGTTCCTCCAAGCGCTTGGTTTGTCGTCCGACATGAATGGGAAAGGGGCGGAAATCCGCGCGACAAGCGCTCCGCCGGTTTTCATCCCGCCCCCGGCTCCGCGCGCCGAATTGACCACCCCGGAGCTGCCAAAGGCGGAGACCCGTTTGCGCCCGCCGCGATCCCCGGCGGACGATCGGAAATACTTCCCGCAGCTGAAGAAATTTTAGGGCTTGGTTTTTGGAGGGCAGGCCGGTTTAACCGGCCCTTTCACGTATGTCACTCGCACTACTTTTTGCAGGCCAAGGCGCTCAGAAAGTCGGGATGGGCAAATCGCTCGCCGATGGCTCGGCGGCTGCGCGGGCGCTTTACGACGAGGCTAACCGTGTGCTCGGCTGGGATTTGGCCAAGATTTGCTTCGAAGGCCCGGAGGCAGAGCTGACGCAGACCAGAGTGTGCCAGCCGGCGTTGTTCGTGCACGGTCTGGCGATCGTGGCGGTGCTGAAAGAGCAGGGGAAGCTGCCCGCCGTGAATTTCGCGCTCGGACTCAGCCTCGGCGAAGTCACGGCGCTGACCACCGCCGGCGTGTTCGATTTCGCGACCGGGCTGCGGGTCGTGGCGCGTCGCGGCGAACTCATGCAACAGGCGTGCGAGAAAAGCACGGGCGGCATGGCGGCGATCATCGGTGAAGAGCGGGCCAAAATCGCGGAACTGTGCCGCGAGTTCGACGTCGAGGCGGCGAACTTCAACGCGCCCGGCCAGATTATCGTTTCCGGCGAGAAGGCGAAGATCGATGCGCTCGTCGCCGGCGCGAAGGACCGCGGCGTGAAGCGCGTGATGCCGCTCAACGTCGCCGGCGCCTATCACAGCCGCCTGATGGAGCCGGCGCGCGCGGAGTTCGCGGCGTTTCTCGAGACCGTCACGTTCAACCGTCCGCAGTTCACCGTTTTCACCAACACGACAGGCCAGGCCGTGAGCGAGCCGGCACAGATCCGCGCGGCTCTGGTCAAACAGGTCGTGTCCTCCGTGCTCTGGGAAGATTGCATGCGCAGCGCCGTCGCGGCCGGCGCGACCGAATTTTGGGAGTGCGGCCCCGGCGGCATCCTCGCCGGCCTCGCGCGTCGCACCGACAAGGCGTGGGTCGTGAAATCGTTCAGCGAACTCTCCGAACTCCCCGCCTAATGCCCGATTTGCTGACCAGAAATTTCTGCATCATCGCCCACGTCGATCACGGCAAGACGACGCTGTCCGACCGGCTGCTCGAATTCACCAATACCATCACGAAGCGCGTGATGACCGACCAGCACCTCGACTCGATGGACCTCGAGAAGGAGCGTGGCATCACGATCAAGATGCACCCGGTGGTGATGAACTACCCGGCGAAGGACGGAAAAACCTACAAGCTTCACCTCACCGACACGCCCGGCCACGTCGATTTCTCCTACGAAGTTTCGCGCTCGCTCGCTGCGGTCGAGGGCGCGCTGTTGCTGATCGATGCGGCGCAAGGCGTCGAGGCCCAGACCGTGGCGAACGCGCATCTGGCGTTCGCGCAGGGACTCAAGGTGATTCCGGTCATCAACAAGATCGATCTGCCGAGCGCCAATCTCGAGCTTTGCACGAAGCAGCTCGAGGACATCCTCACGATTCCCGCGGAGGAAGCGATTCTCGCGAGTGGCAAGTCCGGCATCGGCATCGAGGACATTCTCGAAGCGGTCGTGACGCGGATTCCGCCGCCGCGCTGGACGGATTACCCGACGCTGCGCGCGTTGGTGTTCGACTCAAAATACGATTCGTATCGCGGCGTCATTTCCTACGCGCGCGTGTTTTCCGGCACGATCAAGTCCGGCGAAATGATGATGCTGATGAGCACCGGCCAGCGCTCCGAAGTGAAGGAGGTCGGCGTGTTCCGGCCCGCGATGGAGAAAGTCTCCGAACTCGGCCCCGGCGACGTCGGCTACATCGTCTCGAATATCAAGAGCACCGACGAAATTAAGATCGGCGATACCGTCACGCACGCCAACAAGCCCGCGACGGACATGTTGCCCGGCTACAAGGAAGTGCATCCGATGGTGTATTGCGGACTCTATCCGCTCGAGTCGGACGACTACGAAAAACTCAAGGTCGCGCTCGGCAAACTCCGCCTCAATGACTCCGCACTGATCTATTCGACCGAGTCGTCCGTCGCGCTCGGGTTCGGTTTCCGCTGCGGCTTTCTCGGGTTGCTCCACATGGAGGTTATTCAGGAGCGGATCCGCCGCGAATACGACGTCGATATCATTTCCACGTATCCGAGCGTCGTCTACCGGGTGACCAATCACGCGAAGGACGTGATCGAAGTGGACAATCCGGTCGATCTGCCGGACCCAGCTTCGATTCTCGAAATTGCCGAGCCCACGATCAAGGCGCAGATCCACATTCCGAACGAATTCATGGGCGACATCATGAACCTCGTGATGGAAAAGCGCGGTTCGCTCGATCACACGGACACGCTCGACGGCTCCCGCGTCATGCTCACGTGCGTGCTGCCGCTCAACGAAATCCTCGTCGATTTCAACGACCGCCTGAAAAGCATCACGCGCGGCTATGGCTCGATGGATTACGAGCTGGGCGAGTATCGCGCATCGGACCTCGTGCGGATGGACATCCTCGTCAACGGCGACCCCGTCGATGCGTTCGCGTCGATCGTGCACCGCTCAAAGGCCGAAAACCAGGGCCGCACGCTCTGCGAAAAGCTCGCCGACATTATCCCGCCGCAGATGTTCAAAATTGCGGTGCAGGCCGCCATCGGCGGCAAGATCATCGCGCGCGACAACGTGCGCGAGATGCGCAAGGACGTCACTTCGAAGTGCTATGGCGGCGACATTTCCCGCAAGCGCAAGCTCCTCGACAAGCAGAAGGAGGGCAAAAAGAAGATGAAGCTGATCGGCAAAGTCTCCATCCCCCCGGATGCGTTCATCCAGGTTCTCAAGACCAACAACTGATCGCCCGACGATTCTCCCGCCGTGTTCGACTTTCTCCTTTCCGAAGAAAAAAAGATGCGGCGTCACGCCGCCAACTGGCTCGAAGTGGCGGATCGCGTTTATAAGTTCCGGCGCGACCAGCTCAGCACGCAACAGGGGCAGCAACTGATCGCGGCCGCCGGCGAGGTAAAACTCCGCCTCAACGAGAAAGCGGACGCCAGCAAGCTAAAGCTCTCGATCGAGAAACTCGAAGGCGTGCTGCGCGACACCGGGGGCCGGCTTTATCCCACGTCGTCGATGGTCGAGAACGTCGAATTTTTTCTCGTCGCCGCGATCGTGATCCTCGGATTGCGCGCGTATTTCGTGCAGCCGTTCAAGATCCCGACGAATTCGATGTGGCCGAGTTACTACGGAATGACGCACGAGCTGTTCAAACCCGGCGAAGAACCGAACATCCTCGAACGGGCAGGGCGCCTGCTCGCGTTCGGTGCGACTCATTTCGAAACCAAGGCGCCGGCGGAAGGGGAAGTGCTGGTGCCGGTGAACGGCGACTTGCGCATCGTGTATTCCGAGGAGCCCGCGCGCACGCTCTGGATTTTCCCCACCGTGAAGCGCGAATACACTTTCATGGTGGATGGCAGCATGACGAAGTTGCAGGTGCCGGCGGAATTCGATCTTGAACGCGTGCTCGAGGAACGCATCGGCGGCGGCCGTGGTTCGATGCAGACGCTGTTGCAGGAAAAGGTGCGTGGGCTCGGCAAGGCGCCGGAGTCGTCCATGCTGCGTTTTGCCTCCGCCGGGAAGCGTTACGAGCAACGTGTTTACTGGGTGCCGCTCGGTGCGCGCGTCCGGCGCGGGGAAAGCATCGTGTCGTTCGACATTCACACCGGCGACCTGTTGTTCGTCGATCGCATCACCTATAATTTTTTCCCGCCCAAGGTTGGGCAGGGGTTCGTATTTAAAACGGAAAACATCGACAGCCCTTACATGCAGCGCGGCGGCCAGCCGATTCAGCAGTATTACATCAAGCGCCTCGTCGGGCTGCCCGGCGACAAGCTCGAGATCCGGGCGCCGAATTTCATCCGCGATGGCGGCTCTGACGCCGCCGACCCGCCTGGACAGCTTTTCCGCAACGGCGCGCCAATCACCGGCGCAGATGCGTTCGCGGCCAACGCCGCGAAACGCGGCACGTATTCCGGTTACACCAATGCCGGTCTGCTCGGCATCGGCGAAGTCGCGGAAGTGCCGGCGAATTCCTACATGGCACTCGGTGACAATTCACCGAACAGCCAGGACAGCCGGTATTGGGGCTACGTCCCGGAGAAGGACGTCGTCGGGAAGCCGCTGTTCATCTATTATCCGCTTTCGAAGCGCTGGGGCATCGCGAACTGACGTCACGCGCTTGTTCGATGCGGGACGGAGTTAAACGACGGTTCGCCCAAGAGTCTCTCTAACGCACAATAAGCATTATGTCTTAAATACGTAGGAGCCTGTTCTCCCTCTGAACTGGTGCTTTCGCGGCGCCCGAATTCGCATCGGCAGCCAGCCACGCCTTCCCTTCGCCTCGGCGGACCGGCTTACCCAACCGGACCACACTTGACGCGGCTTCCTGGCCGCCGAACCCTCACCGGCCGCGCCCGGTCTGTGAAATCAGTTCCGTCCAAGCAACCCTGCGATCGACCAGCGCTCTCCGGCTTCCCTCCTCATGCCTTCGCCCACCGCATTCATCACCGGCATCACGGGCCAGGACGGCTCCTACCTCACCGAGCTGTTGTTGAACCGAGGCTACGTCGTCCACGGCTTGGTGCGGCGCGCGAGTTTGTTTAATCGTTCGCGCATCGAACATCTGCGGCTCGACCCGGCAATCGGCGGCAAAAAACTCTTCCTGCATTACGGCGACCTGAACGACACGACGTCGCTGCGCCGCCTGTTTCGCACGCTCCAACCCACGGAGGTCTATCACCTGGCCGGACAAAGCCACGTTGGCCTGAGCTTCGAGATCCCGGAGGCAACCTGCCAGGAGATCGCCAACGCGACCCTCGGTCTGCTGGAGATTCTTCGCGACCAGGAGCAACCCGTTCGTTTCTACCACGCGTCGAGTTCGGAAATCTTCGGCGCTCCCCTGAGTGCACCGCAGAATGAGGACTCCGCGTTGCGGCCCGCCAGCCCTTACGGCTGCGCCAAGGCCTTCGCGACGAATCTCTGCCGGGTTTACCGCGAGGCGTATGGCCTGTTCGTCTGCAACGGCATCGCCTACAACCACGAGTCGCCCCGCCGCGGTGAGAATTTCGTGACCCGCAAGATCAGCCTCGCCGCCGCACGCATCTCACGCGGACAGCAGACCGAGTTGTCCCTGGGCAATCTGGACGCCCAACGCGATTGGGGCTACGCGCCCGAATACGTCGAGGCGATGTGGCGGATGCTGCAGCAGCCCAGCGCCGACGATTACGTGCTCGCCACGGGCGAAAGCCACACGATCGGCGACTTTCTCGCGGCGGCGTTCGGAACCGTGGGGCTCGAATGGCAAAAATACGTGCGCTTCGAATCTCGCTTTGTGCGTCCAACCGAACCCGTGCGCCTCGTCGGCGATGCCGCGAAAGCGCGGGCCAAACTCGATTGGGCCCCCACAACCAAAATGGCCGCGCTCGCCCGCCTCATGGTCGCAGCCGATCTGGCCGAACCTGCTTCGTAGCCCGCCGCCCCACCCACGCCTGCGTCCACTCGTTGCGCGGCGGATGCAGGCTCGACGCCGGACGGCGGACGCGCGATGTTTTCGCGTCGCATGAGCCAGCCGCCGCTAGTCCGCCGCCAAGCCCCGGGCCGCAGCACGCCGTGGAATTTTTCCGAGCGACTCGCCGCGTTCGCTTGGGCCATTGTTTGGCCGGCACTGTGCGCGTGGACGCCGAAACCGTTGAATCTTTGGCGGCTCCTCGTGCTGCGGCTGTTTGGTGCGACGATCCGCGGGACGCCGTTCGTGCACCAGCGCGCGCGGATCCAGTTGCCGTGGAACGTCGAGTTGCACGACCGGGCGTGTGTCGGCGATCGCGCCAACCTGTATTCGCTCGACCGCATCACCCTCCAGGCCGGTGCACTCGTGGCGCAGGAAGCCTACCTTTGCACGGGCACGCACGATTTGCAGGATGACGAATGGCCGTTGCTCACCGCCCCGATCGTCGTGGGCGCACGGGCATTTGTCGGAGCGCGCGCCTTTGTGCTGCCCGGCGTGACGATTGGCGAACGCGCCATCGTCGGCGCGATGAGTGTCGTGACTCGCGACGTGCCCGCCGGCGCGACGGTCCGCGGAAATCCGGCGAGCTGATCAGCGTTCGCCGACGAAGTTGGCGACACGGCTCACGAGCGGCGCGCCTCCGTCCTCGAGCAAGTAGTGCCCGACGCCGTCGAAATAGTGCTTCGATGCGTTGGGCAAGAGCTCGGTCCAACGCTCGAAATAATGGCGGTTGAAACAAAAATCGTCGCCGCCCCAGAAAATCGTCACAGGCTTGTCGCGCAGCAGCGGCAATTTCGATTCGATTTCAGCCAGCGCGCGATCGGACGCGGTGCCGTGGCCGCTGGGGATGTCCACGACGAAGCGGTGCGTTGCGATCCGGTTCGCCCACGTGTCGTAGGGGAAAAGGAAACCGCGCTTCACGTCGGACGGGAGCGGTTTTGAAACTGCCATCCACGTTGCGGGCCACGCAAAGCCGTTGCCGCCGCGCACGAGAACTTCGCCGATCAGCGGCGCACGGCATAGCCGGATGCGCCATGGCACGACGGTATCGGCGAAGGCCGCGGTGTTGAGAATGACGACTCGGCCGAGCTTGTCGGCTTGCGGCAGCAACGCTCCGAGACCGATCGGACCACCCCAGTCATGCACGATGAGGTGAATCTTTCGAAGCTGCAGCGAATCGAGCAACGCGCGGAGGTTCGCGATGTGGTTCGGCAGTGTGTAGTCCCACGCCTGCGGCTTTTCCGAGAATCCACAGCCAAGGTGGTCCGGCACGATGCAGCGCATTTGTCCACGCAGCGCGCGCACCACGTCGCGATAGAAAAAAGACCACGTGGGATTACCGTGGACCATTACCACCGCCTCATCGCTGTGCGGACCCTCGTCGAGATAACTCATTTCGCCCGCGGGCGTCGCGAAGCGCTTTGGCTCGAACGGATACAGGCGCTGCAACCACGCCGGCAATTGTGCGGAGGGGCTCACCATTCGAGCGCCAACATGAGGCTGTTGATACCGCTGCCGATGCCGAGCAGCGCGACCTTCTGGCCCTCGCGCACGGCGCCTTGCTCGAGGGCGCGGACCAGCGTGCTGGGCAACGCGGCCGAGCCCGTGTTGCCGAGGGTTTCGAACGAAGAAAAATCCTTCGCGAGATCGAGACCCAGGGTCTCGTAAAGTTTGCGCCGGTGCGCACTGCCGACTTGGTGGCAGATGAAGCGGTCGGGCGTCATTTCGTTCCAACCCGTCTCCTGCTTGAAATCCGCCCACGTCCGGCGCGCGACTTCGACGCCCGCGATCAGCAGTTGCTCGGAATCGGTTTCCATCGCGAGTCCATCGCCCGAGCTATCGCCCTGGCAGAGATCGCTGTGACTCGTGTCGGCGAGCGCCGCACCGGCAACGAGCCGGTGACGCGGCGCGCCGGCCGGCAACTCGTCCTCGTGACACACGACGGCTGCCACGGCCGCGGAACCAATCGTGAGGTTCGCGAAGAATGGCTTGATCGCGTTGCGATCGTGGTTTGCGCCGAGGAGATGCTGGATTGTGCGCTCGACCAGCGGCCGGCCATTTTCGCCGGAGACGACGATGCCGGCGCGGATTTGTCCGGCATCGATCATGCTGCCGAGTAGCACGAGACCGTTGAGAAAACCGAGGCAGGCATTCGAGACATCGAACACCTGCATGCCGCCGCCGAGGCCCATCTTGTGATGCACGAAGGTGGCGGTCGCAGGCTCGAGCATGTCGCGGCAAACGGCGCTGTGCATCAGCACCTGGAGTTTTCCCACCGGAATTTTCGAAAGTCCGAGAACCTTGCGGCCGGCAGCGGCGCTGGCGTCGGACGGACGCGTGCCGGCCGGCCACATGCGTCGCTCGCGGATGCCGGACATCAATTCGAGGCGCCCTTCCGGCAAACGGAGCCGCTCATACATCGGACGCAGCTGCTGCTCGATCGCGGCGCTGGTCCAGATTTCGTCCGGTTCGACCGACGCGATGGATTCGATGCAGGCGCGCGAAAATTTCATTCGCAACGTTCCAGCACATTTCCGCTCGCGGCATCGCAAGGTGGTCGCCGCTGTCCCAGCGGCGACGGAACGCGGACCGCAGGTTCGGTGCACAGTATCGCCGCTGGGGACAGCGGCGACCACCTCGAACTTGGCGCTCCATTGTGATCCGAGGTCATTGGCTTGGCTTCGCGTTCTCCGTCCGCATGGCGAGGCGGATGACGTCCTTGTCGAAATAGTTCGATCCAAGTCCGGCATCAACGACGAGCGTGGTGCCGTTGATGCCGCTGCTCCGCGGGCTGAGGAGAAACATCGCGATGTTGGCGACTTCCTGCGTGTCGAGCGCACGCTTTCGGAACGTCAGTTTTTCGGCGTAGAGATAGCTTTCAAGGTAACCGGGAATCCCGGCCGACGCGCTCGTCTTCAGCGGACCGCTGCCGAGCACGTTCACGCGGATGGCGGTGTCCGCACTGAGCGACTTGGCGAGAAAGCGTGCACACGACTCGAGCGCGGCTTTGATCGGACCCATGTAACCGTAGTTGTCGGGGGTCACCAACAACGACGAAATGCCGATTGTCACCACCGAGGCGTCCTGCGTGAGGTGCGGCTTGAAGGCGCGAGTCAGTTCCACGAGGGAAAACGCGGAGATTGACGTCGCTTGGAGAAAGTCCGCGCGCTTGGTCTCGGCAAAGGTCTTGAAGCCGTCGCTGTAATTCGCGAACGCGATCGAGTGCACGAGGCCGTGCAGCGGCGCGAGCCCGGCCGTTGCGATCGACGCGGCAAGTTGGTCGCATGCGCCTTCCTGCTCGACGTCGCAAACGAACACCGGGCGGTCGCCGAGCAACGCTTCGAGCGTCTTCTTGCGCGCTTCGGAACGCACGGCATAGACGACGCGCGCCCCCTGCTCTTCCAACGAGCGCGCGATGATCCAGGCGACGCTCTTCTTGTTGGCGACGCCTTGGACGAGGAACGTCTTGCCGGAGAGTTGGAGGAAATCGCTCATGCGGTTGCCGGCTGGCCTTCGGGTGTTTTCCACGCGACGGAAAAATCGACGTTCAGCACGCGCTTGTCGCCATTCTTCATCGCACCGGACATCAGATAAAAACCACCGGCGACTTCGTTGATCTTCACCTCGATGGTGACGGTGTCGCCCGGGTAAACGGGACTGCGGAAACGCACGTTTTCAACTTTGGCGAGGAGCGGCACGCCGGCCGGCTTGTCCGCTTCGCCAGTATTGAATTTCCCCGCGAGCAGCAGTGCGCCCGTCTGGAACACCGACTCGCACAGCAGCACACCCGGCGTAATTGGCGCGCCGGGGTAATGGCCGCGATAGAAATCCTCGTCGGCGCGCCACGTGCGACGGGAAGTGAGCGTCGTGTCCGTGCGCGAGACGATCTCGTCAACGAAGAGAAACGGCGGGCGATGCGGGATAAGTTGTTCGACTTCGTTCACGAGGAAGCGGCGGAGGTTGCCCGCGAATGGACGCGAATGGACGCGAATGGAATCTGTGGGGGCGCGCCCCTACGATTGATGATCGGATGTTGATTCGCGGGCATTCGCGTTAATTCGCGGGCGGAGGCTCAGGCTGCGGTGCGCTTGGCGGCGGCGAGCGCTTTGTCGATCTGGTTGGCGACGATGACGCCGTAGTTAATCGTGCCGAGCCAGCCCGACATGATGATGCCGACCGAGCCGGCGTGGTAGAGACCGGGAAGTTGGACCGGCAAATCCATCGAAATCTTGAGGCCTTCGAACTTCGTGCCGAATGACGTGCCGTGCCAGTGTTTCGTGTAGTATTCGACCGTGCGCGGCGTGGCGGCTTCCATCCACTCGATCTTGCCGCGCACATCCGGAATGAACCGCTCGAGCGAAACGAGCGACTCCTCGATCAGCCGCGCCTTGTGCTTCGCGTAATCTTCGTCGGACATGCCCGCCCAGTCCTGATACTTGGCGTTGATCGAAACGACGACCGTGTAGCGGTCGCTGCCCGGCCGCGTGTCGGGATAATAGAGCGAGAACGTGCGGCTTGTCGTGTGCAGATCGACCAGCGCCTCGCTCGAGAAGTGCGGCTCGTCGGACGTGAAAACAAGGTCACCGATGTGCGGGAGCGTCTCGCCTTTCCTGATGCCGAGATAGACCTGGCACGAACTGCTGTTGACGCGCACGGCCTTCGTGGCGGCCACAAATTCCGGCGTGAAATTCTCCTCGCCGGCCATGCGCAGCACGGTGTTCTTCACGTTGGAATTCGAGAGCACGGCGCTGCAACGGATCGTCTTCCCGTTCGCAACGACCCCGATGACGCGCTTCCGACCGTCGACTTCTTCGGTGAGGATCTTTTCGACGAGCACGTGCTTGCGGATCTCGACGCCGTTCTTCTTCAGCTCCGCGGCCATGCGTTTGATGAGGACGTCCGTGCCGCCTTGGAACGTGAAGACACCCTTGCTCATGAAATTCGAGAACACGATGCCGAACGTGATTGCGGGGTCATCCATCGTGGAGCCGTTGGCGTAGGCGATCGGCTCCATCAGCAACCGCTTCACGTCGTCCCGACCAGGGAAGTAGCGTTCGAACATCTCGCCCGTCGTTTCGGTCGAGTTGTCGTAGAAATTCATCGCGCGGAGGTCGGTGAAGAATTTCTCCACGGTCTCGGCGGGGATCTTGAACGTCTCGATCATCTGTCGCGTGAAGTCCTCGCGGTCGAACGTCGTGTCGATTTGGAACTGCGGGTTGATAAACCGCACGCCCTTGAGTTGCACGATGGCGTCGGCGATGTCCTGGCTCCAGTATTTGCGGCAGGACTTGATCATGCCGTGCGGAAAACCGTGCAGCGAGATGTCGAAGATGTGCCCGCCCTTGCGGGTGAACCACGTCGCGAGGCCGCCGAGCTGGTAATGATGCTCGAGCAACAGC
>PNJQ01000047.1 GCA_013821985.1 Opitutus sp. | reverse complement strand
CGCCTCGCCGAGGAAGGCCGCGTCTCCGTCCGCCACATCCGCCGCGATGCCATGGAAGCCTCGAAGAAGTTGAAGAAGGACGGCAAGATTTCCGAGGACGACGAGAAGCGCCTCGAAAAGGACGTCCAGACCGCCACCGACAAGGCGATCAAGGACATCGACACCGCGCTCGCGCATAAGGAAAAAGAGCTGATGACGGTGTGAGGGAGGTGAGTGAGCGGTGAGCAGTGAGCGGTATGCGGTGAGCCGCGGACCGTGAACCGTGAGCCGTCCGAGGTGGTCGCAGCCGTTCCCGGCGGCGACATTCAAGCCCGCGCCGCCCGCGCGGGTTTTTTGTTGTTCAACGCGGAGGCCGCGGAGTGCGCGGAGCACGAGGAGAAGAACCGCTCGGCGAGAATCAACCGTGGCGAGGTCGCCGCGGCTCCAGTCCCGCTGCGCGGGCCCGCAGGTTTCGTCTGGGGACGCGCGCGCTCGGCGCGTGTGGACGCGCTCACGCGTCCGTCGCCCTCGCTTCCCGCCCGGCTTTTCGGTCTTTTCACGACCGAGCGATTTGTTTCTCCTGCGCTCCCCACCATGGCTCGCTTTTGCCCGCTCGCTCCGGTTGTCCTCGGTCTGTTACTCGTCGCGCCCGTCGCGCGCGCGCAGACTCCCGCCGACCCCGTCGTCGTCGAAACCAAGGAGTTCACGCTTCGCCAATCTGACTACCGCCGCGCTGTCCTCGCCCTGCTGGGTGACAACGAGACCGGCCGCTCTGCGTTCGAAAACGGCAAGGCATTCCATCTGCGCGAAATCCTGCGCGACCGCGTCCTGCACTCGCACGGCCGCAAGCTCGGCTACGACCGGTTGCCGGAGGTCCTCGCCTTACCCGCCGACAAGCAGGAATGGGACATCCGCCGTCGGACCGCGCAGGACCTGAAGGGTTCGCTCAAGATCACCGAGAAGCAACTGCGCGCGCGCTACGACGAGGCGAAACCCGAACTCGAGACCGTGCAGATCCGTCACGTGGTCATCGGCTTCAAGGGCACGCGTTTCAACAAACGCGACTTCACCCGCGACGAGGCGCGCGAGCTGGGGGAGGAGGTGCGCGACAGCCTGGCGGCCGGCGAAGGCGACCTCGCGGAAGCCGCGCGCGAATACTCGCATCATGAAGCGTCGGGCAAAAAGGGCGGGCTGTCGCAATTCCGCCGCGGCGACGTCGACCCGAAACTGGAGGAAGCCGCGTTCTCCGCCCCGATCGGAAAACTGCTGATCGTGGAATCCGCGCTCGGCTTCCACCTCCTGCGCGTCGAAAAGCGCTGGTTCGAGCCGAGTTTCGCGGAAATGCGCGCGGAGCTCGAAGAAATGGAACGCGCCGTGCAGTTCGAGAAGCTCCTCGACGACACAATCAAGAGTTGGCGCCCGAAATACGCCCCCGGCTACGAGCCGCTGGAAGACTGGTGACCGACGGGCGGGGATCGCGAAATATTCGCTCCCCCACCAACCAAGGCGGAGAAGCCGGCAGGGGCTCCGTTGCCCCAACGGCCCTCGCGACTCAAGGGCGCTTGAGGGCAAGCGCCCCAACCGCGGTCCAAACCGCATGCCGCACGTCGCCTCTTAATCCGCCTTTTTCCTTCCCTCTCCCAACCGCTCCCGGCTCACTGCTCACTTTCCGCTCCCCTTGCCCGACTTCGAACTAGACTCTCCACACCCGCCCGCCGCGCGCCCGCCCGCAGTTCCGCCGATCGACTTTTTCGCCTGCGGTGCAGCCGCGGGACGAATCAGCCGTAGCCTTGGCGAAGGCTGACCTGCCATGTCCGATTTCGATCAAGATCCTCCGCCCCACCCACACACCACGCCCGCGGTTCCGCCGATCGATTTTAGAGCGGCGCTGAACGACGAGCAATACGCCGCCGTCACCGCGCCGCCCGGACCGCTGCTCGTGCTCGCGGGCGCGGGCTCGGGCAAGACCCGCACGCTCACCTACCGCGTCGCCTACCTGCTCTCGCAAGGCGTGCGCCCGGGCGAGATTCTCCTCCTCACGTTCACCAACAAGGCCGCGAAGGAAATGCTCCACCGCGTCCACGACCTCACCGGCATCGAGCCGGCGAGGTTCTGGGGCGGCACGTTCCACTCCATCGGCAACCGCGCGCTGCGCATGTTCGGCGATGCGATCAAACTCCCGCGCAACTTTACCATCCTCGACGCCGCCGAGTCCGAGACGCTCCTCAAGCACTCCGTCGAGTCGGTCGATAAACTGTTCTTCAAGGACAAGACCAACCCGCGCCCGGGCCCGCTCTTCAGCGTCCTCTCGATGGCGCGCAACACGCAGCTCTCGCTCGCCGACACCGTTGCGAAAAACTACCCGCAATACGCGGAGATCGCGCACCTGCTCCCGAAATTCGCCGAGACCTACGAAAAGGCGCGCCGCGACCAGTCCGTCGTCGATTACGACGATCTCCTCGAACTCTGGCTCAAGCTCCTGACCGACGCGCCCGATGTTGCGCGCTACTTCAACGAGCGTTTCCGCCACGTGCTCGTCGATGAATACCAGGACACGAACACGATCCAGGCGCAGATCGTGGACCGCCTCGGTTCGCACCACCGCGTCATGGCCGTGGGCGACGACGCGCAATGCATCTACTCGTGGCGCGGCGCGGATTTCGAAAACATCATGACGTTCCCTGACCGGCACGAGGGCACCGTCATCCACCGGATCGAAATCAACTACCGTTCCACGCCCGAGATCCTCGCCTTCGCCAACGGCGTGCTCAACGCGCAGCCGAAGGGTCGCCACTTCGACAAGGAACTCCGCGCCGCGCGCGGCCACTCGGTGAAGCCGCACGTCATCCAGGCGATGGACGACCGCGAGCAGGCCGGGTTCATCGTGAAACGCATCGAGTCGCTCGTGAACGACGACGGCGTCTCGCCCAACGAGATCGCGATCCTCTACCGCTCGCACTTCCTCGCGCTCGAGATGCAGCTCGCGCTCTCCCGCGCCGGCATGCCCTACGTCATCACGAGCGGCGTGAAATTCTTCGAGCGCCAGCACGTGCGCGACCTCATCGCGCTCGTCAGTTTCGTCTACAACCCGAGCAACACGCTCGCGTGGCAACGCTTCGCGATCCTGCTCCCAAAGGTCGGCGAAAAAGGCGCGCAGAAAATCTACGCCGCCGCGCTCGATCACGCGAAGTTGCTGCAGAAAAATTTCATCGATGCCCTCGCCGAGGACGACGTGAAGACGAAGGTCCCGAAGGACGCGAAGGACGACTGGGCGAACTTCTGCGCGTCGCTGCAGCAAGTCGCCGCCGCGATGGACGAAGGCCGCCCCGCCGACGCCGTGAAGGTCGCGATCGACGGCTGGTATGGCGACTACATGAAAGGCGCCTACGCCGACTACCTCGACCGCCTCGAGGAATTGAAAGGCTTCGTCGGTTTCTCGAGCCAGTTCACCGACATGCAGGAGATGCTCACGCAAGTCGCACTCCTCAACGGCGAGACCGCCGAGAAGGAAGTCGAGCCCAACGCCGAGGCGATCAAGCTCACGACCGTGCACCAAGCCAAGGGCCTTGAATACGACGTCGTGTTCCTGATCGGCGCCGCCGACAACCAATTCCCCACCCGCCGCTCGATCGAAGCCGGAGACGTGGAGGAAGAACGGAGACTCTTCTACGTCGCCGTCACGCGCGCGCGAAACGAACTCTACATCAGCTACCCCAGAGTCGCGACGCGAGCCGGTCCCGGCGGCATGATGCTGAGCCCATCGCGGTTTCTGTTAGAGCTGCCGAATAACCTCTACGAAGAGCTGCGGATTAAGCGGAGTTGGGGCTGGTAGGGCGCGGACTCCGTTCCGCGCCGCGGTTGTAGGGCGGGGTCGCGACCCCGCCGATTAGAAGGTGGAACGCGTCGTCCCTAACGCGTTCACGCCCGAACCGTTGTTGCCCGCAAAACACGCGAATCGCACGAAACGCAAACCGGGCGGCGAACGTCCCGAGACAGTAATTAAACACAGAGATCGGGGAGAACGCAGAGAGGCCGAACCGGTATTTGCCCACGGAACACACAGAACACACGGAAACCCGGACAAATCCATCCGTGCTCATCCGCGCAATCCGTGGCGAAATGATTCTACCGAACGCGTCCTGCACCGGCACGCTCCCCCGAATTCCCATTTGCCAGTTCCTCATCGTCGGACTTCCTTCCCCGCATGAAGCGCACGGTCCAGCAACTCGTCGAGGAGGCCAAGCAACTCCCCTACGGCGAACGCGCCGAGCTCATCGAGCAATTGATCGCCGCCTCCGCGCAGGATATCGATCCAAAGATTGAGAAAGCCTGGGGCGACGAAGCCATGCGCCGCCTGAAGGAAATCGAGGAAGGCAAAGTGCAGATGATTCCGGGCGAGGAAGTGATGGCACGCGCGCGCAAGATCATCGGTCGGAAGTGAAGCCGTTCGCCTTTCATCCCGAGGCCGACACCGAGTTCATCGCCACACTGGAGCGATACGCCGCCATCTCCGCCGAGTTGGGCGATCGCTTTTACGACGAGGTTCATCGCCTGATTGGCGAGGCGGGCGCAATGCCGAAAATATTTCGCATCATCTACCCGCCCGCGCGGCGAGTCCTCGCGCAGGATTTTCCATTCGGCATCATCTATGTCGATCAGCCTGATCGCATTTGGATCCTCGCCTTGATGCACCTGCACAGAGCACCTGATTACTGGAAACATCGGCTACCCGTCGCATGAAAATGCGCCGCCCGCACAAATCCGACGCCGAGGACTACGAAACCCACCTCACCGACAGCGAGCCGATGGGGGCAGGCCGTTGCTTGTTGCAGCGGGTGGCTCCGCGTCCTGAGAAAAACGAACACGCGGCTCAATTTCTCACACGCCCCGCCACGCTCGAACGCCCATGGCCCTCTCCAAATCCACCGAAGCCTTCAAACTCAGGACGCTGTTCATGGGCTCGCTGGGCGAGATTCCCGAGAGCCATGCCCGCACCGCAGGCCAGAAGCAACTCGCCGCTTGGATCAAGGAAGGCCTCATCGAGCATCGCCGTTCCGGAAGACTCTACGCCCTCACCCCCAAAGGCGAAGCCCGGATCAAGTAGCCGCAGCCAGAGACGACCACGGATTTCCCGGATCACACGGATCAAGCTCGCCGAGGCTACGGCTCACAAGTGACGCGGGCCGCTCAAACCAGGTCCATGAACAGGTCCCGGCCTTCGCCTTCCGCTCAGTCGCCCTTTCCCGCTTCGAGCAGCGAGCTGACGTGCCGGTCGAGACTGGCGAGGCTGCCGGCGCATGAGGCGCCGCGGACGAGCGTCACGAGTTCGTTGGCCCACTTCTCCTCCTCGACCTGTTCGCTGATGAACCAGTGCATCAGCACTTGCGCGGGATAATCCTTCGCGGCCAGTGCAGCCTCATACACCGCGTTGATTCCGCGCGTGTTGGCCTGCTCCTTGGCGAGCGCCTCCTGCGCCACCTCGAGCAACGACCCGAAATCCTGCCGCGGCGCCGGCACGCCGGCAAACTCCGGCAGGACGCCGCGGTCGAGCAAGTGGCTCAGCATCTTGTCGGCGTGCTCGCGCTCCTCCGCCGCCTGTCGGCGAAAAAATGCGGCGCAGCCCGGCAGCGTCTCGGCTTCGCACCACGCCGCCATGGCGGTGTAGCCGTGCGCTGCGGCCAGCTCGTGATTCGCCTGACGGTTCAGTTCGGTGAGGACGGGAGCGGGGATGGACGGCTTGTTCATGCCGCCAAGGAGGATGTCCCATCCGCCCGGCGCAAGAGCCATTCCGCCAAAACGGGCAGAGACTTCCGTGCCGTTCATTCTCGGGTGGACCGGAGCAACGGGGTCAACCCGTTGCGTGTTCCAGAACGGGTGCCGTTCTCGACGCTGTTTCTTAGCCACGGATTAGCCGGATCCGTAGCATCCGTTCTATCCGTCAGACCCGTGGTCAAATACATCGCCCGCTCGCGGCACGTTCACCAAGGAGTCGGATTTGGTCACAGAGAGCACCGAGGCAACCCGGAGCACACGGAGCACGCCGCCACGCCCGCTGCCGCTGCCAGACTCCCTTCGCTCTGCGCTTCCTCCGTGTCCTCTGTGACCCAGCTCTTGTCATCCGATTTTATCCCGCCCATTCCTTCGCTCGTCCCATCGCGCCCATGCCCCTCTCGAAATCCCCTCAAGCCTTCAAACTGCGCACGCTGTTCATGGGCTCGCTCGGCATGATTCCCGAAAGCCATGCGCGAACCGTCGAGAAGAAACTGCTCGCCGCGTGGATCGCCGAGGGCCTCATCGAGCACCGCCATGCCGAAAAGCTCTACGCCCTCACTCCCAAAGGCGAAGCTCGCATCAAGTAGCTCCGAATTTTGCTCGGAGCGCACGACGATCCGGAAGGCGGCTACGGACTTCACGATCCCACGGGTTGTGCGGTCCCGATCAGCCGTATTCATCCGAGTCATCCGTGGCAATAATCCTGCACGTTCGACACGCGGCGCGCGTCGCTCGCCGGCAACTTCGCGCTTGCCGAACGCGCGAGCGATTGGCGGAAAATTGCGGCATGGTTGTCTCACGCCTCCGCAGCTTCATTGTCTTCGTTCTTCTCTTCCTCGGCCTCACTCTCCTCTCCGGTTGCGCCAGCGTCCCCGAGAGCCCGTTTGTCGGGACGTGGTATGACGTCCTCTTCGATTCCTACGCCGAACCGAGCACGCGGGAACAGTTCCGCCTCCGCGCAGACGGCACGGGCGAGTATTATCACCGGCCGTTCCTGCAGCCGCGCCAGTGGGTGCCGATCCGCTGGCAGCAAGTCGGCGCGAACAAGATCGAGTTCCTCGGCATGCCGGGCAACTGGGTGGCGAGCGCGACGCTGAACGAAAAGGGCGATCTCTCCTACCGCGTCGATCGCGGCAACGGCAGCAACGGCCTCGGCCTGTTCTCGACGAATCCGCAGCGGGAGTGATCCGCGGGCAAAAGACGGGGTGGCCGTTGCGCGTTGCAGAACTCGCGACGCGCTCGACGCCGCTTTTTCGTCACGGATTTCCCGGATAGAGACGGATTAGCCGGATCCGTTTCATCCGATTCGATCCGTCCAATCCGTGGTCAAACAATCGCCTGGGGCACCCGCTCCTCTTGGAGCGAATACTGACGGGAATCAGGCCCTGTCGCCTTCGACCGCCTTGCGGGTAAGACCCCGTGGTGCATGCCATCTCGTCCTGCTAGGCTGCCTGCGATGCCTGACGTCTGCCCGCGCTTTTTCTTCACGTGGTTTGCTGTAATCGGCCTGGTCGGGTGCGGTTCACCGGCCAGCCTGCCGGAGCGAGCACTGGCCCGCGTGGGAGACTCACCCGCGGTGGTCCTGAGCACCATGGGCCAGCCAGACGAACAACGGGACGAGACGAATCCGGCCCGCGGCCAAGCAGTTTGGATTTATAAAGGCTACTCGCCGTCTCACGAGCCGCGCGAGCGGACTGGCTGGAGCGAAGTTCTCTCTCCCGGCGTCCGCGACCAGCACGGCAATGTTGTCCGGAAGCCGCTCTTCCGCGAAGTCTATCGCCCGCAGCGGGCCGATGACATTCAGGTGATATTTCTCGACGGCGCAGTCTGGGCCGTCGAGCGGCAGGGAAATTAGCGCGTCGCCTCGATTGCCTCGCGCTTTCCCGCGGAATCGTGTGTGTGTCGGCCGTCGCCCGGCCGGCTCAATCGCTGTGCCGCAGCGCTTGCAGCACGTTGAGCGAGTGGTCGCCGATGACCTCGATGTTGTTGAGGATATCGATGTAGAGCATCTCGGACTTGATGATCTCGCCGTTGCCTTGCATGCGGCGCACCGACTCCTTGCGCAGGCGCATGCGCAACCCGTCGATCGTGTTCTCGAGCTGATACGCGGTCTCCATGTCGGAGTCCGCGGCGCCCTGGCCGAGTCGGCTCGAGGCGAAATCCATGAATTGCAGCAGCACCTGCGAGAAATCCCGGACCTGTTGAAATACCTCCGGCGGCAGCGTGCGCTTCTTCCGGTGCTTGCGTTCGGCGAGCATCACGAGGCGGTAGCCGCGATCGCACATGTCCTCGAATTCGGCCACGACGCGGATCATCACGGTCACGCGCGCCATCGCCTGTTCGCTGATGCCGCTGGAAGTGCAACGCAACAGGTATTGGGTGGTCTCGACGGCCTGACGGTCACTGAGCTTCTCCAATTCCTTCATGCGGGTGACGCAGGCATCGAGGTCGTCGGGCGCTTTCTCGAACAGATCGGCAAACCCCACGACGAGTTCGCGCGTGATGGTCGCCATGCGCATCACGTCGCGCTCGGCCTCGGCGAGATTGAGTTCGCCGGTGTGCGGCACGAGCGGTGAATCGTAGGTCACGTGGTCGCGCGACGGCGCGTCGGTCGGTCCGGGGTCCTTGACGAGCCGGCTGGCGACGCGGGCGAGTTGCGGCACGAAGCCGAGCAACAGAAGCGTATTGCACACGTTGAAGAGCGTATGAAATCCCGCCATGTGCAGCGGGATGTGATCCGCCGCCATGGAATCGCCGGGGATCAGCCAATCGATGCCCCGCGAAAACGGCCCGAACAAGGCGATGCACCACACGACTCCGATCAGATTGAACAGCAGGTGCACGCGCGCGGCGCGCTTCGCTTCGACGTTGCCGCCGAGCGCGGCGAGGTTGGCCGTGATCGTGGTGCCGACATTTTCGCCGAGAATCACGGCGCACGCCGTCGGGTAATCGATCCAGCCCTTGTAGGCCATCGTGAGCGTGATCGCGCCCGCCACGGACGACGATTGCACGATGATCGTCAGGATCGTGCCGAAGACAAAAAAGATCAGCACCGAGCCGAGGCCGTAGCCGGTGAACCCCTTGATGAATTCCAGCACTTCCGGGTTGTTGCGGATGTCGGGCACCGAATCCTTCAGGAACATCAGGCCGATGAACAGCAGGCCGAAGCCCATCAGAAACTCGCCGAGGTTGCGCAGCTTGGCCTTGCGCACGAAGAGCAACGGCAACGCCACGCCCATGATCGGCAGCGCGATCGAACTGATGCTGAACTTGAACCCAAAAAACGAGACCAGCCAGAACGTCGTCGTCGTGCCGATGTTCGCCCCCATGATCATGCCCGTCGCCTCGATCAAGGTGAGCAGGCCGGCGTTGACGAAGCTCACGATCATCACGGTCGTCGCGGACGAGGATTGCACGAGACACGTGACAAAAAACCCGGTGCCGACTCCGGCGACTCGGTTGCCGGTCATCTTGCGCATGACGGCGCGAAGCTTGTCGCCCGACATCCGTTGCAGCGCCTCCGACATGACCTTCATGCCGAAGAGAAACATTCCAAGGCCGCCAAGGAGGGAAAGTGTTGCGCCAATCATGTGAGCGGCGCCGACGCTTGGGCGGGCTTTACCCGACCGCAAGGCCGCAGGTTACAAATTGTCGCGAGCGTCGCTTTTCGGACGTAAATCTCGCTGCCCGGAAAGTCACGCGACGGTCGAAAAGCTCACTCTCGAACCGGGCCTGGCTGGCCGGAAGACGGAAGAACGGAAGCAACTCTTCCGCGCGATCCGTGAACGCCTCTCAGCCAAGGCCTCCGCGTAAACGGTCCGTTGATCGCAAGGTTTTGCCGCGCGCATCGCGCTTCGACGGTCAACCGAGTTCCCGTTTGCCACCGCGCAGCCCGCGCGATTTCGTCGCGAGCCTTACCTCCGATGAAAACGACGAAGACGAAAAAGGAGCTGCCAGCGAAGCCACGCGACGCCCTGCTCGCGACGTTGCAGGCGCGCTTCGAGCAAAACCCTCAACGCCACGCCGGCCTCGGCTGGGCCGCGGTGCTAAAGCGACTCCAAGCCATGCCGACGAAGTTATCTTCCCTCCAACAGATGGAAGACACCGGCGGTGAACCGGACGTCATCGGCCGCGATGCAAAAACCGGCGAGTTTCTCTTCGTCGATTGCGCGCCACAAAGTCCCGCGGGACGGCAAAGTCTCTGCTACGACCGCGCCGCGCTCGACGGTCGCAAAAAATTTACGCCGCAAGGCTGCGTCACCGAACTCGCGGAATCGATGGGCCTCGAGCTGCTCGACGAAACGCAGTATTTTGCGCTGCAACAGCTCGGCGAGTTCGACACCAAGACGTCGAGCTGGCTGAAGACACCGCCAGAGATTCGCGCGCTCGGCGGCGCAATCTACGGCGATCGCCGCTACAATCGCGTCTTCATCGGCCACAACGGCGCAGATTCCTGCTACCGTGGCCGCGGCTTCCGTGGCATGCTGCGCGTGTGAGCGGCACAGCGCGGCGGAGTTGGTCGGGCCGTTGCTGGCGACCCGCTTTTCTTCGGCAGGATCAACGCGGGCGGCTCCACGCACGACCAGCTCAGCACTTGGAACGCGCTCAGCCGCGCAACAGGTCCGCGCGCGCCTTTTCACGCGCGGCGAGTTGCGGCTCGATCCAGGTGCGAACCGTGTGGCGATTGAGCCACCAAACGCCGATCACCAGCGCCACCGCGCCGCCGCCGATGACGAGCAACCGCCCGATCTCGACCGCGACCCCGGCGGCCGCGATGTGCCGCGCCAGCGCCCACAGATAGAGCCCAATCGCAGCCCCGATCGGCGCGAGATACCACGCCAGGACTGAGTGCAAAAGGCGCGCTTGATACCGCAGCTCGGCGATCTCGGCTTCGAGTTGCGCCACCAAGGGCGCTTCCGGCGGCAGACGCAGACGCGCCGTCCGGCGGCGTTCCACGATGAACCTGACTCCGACCGCAAGAATCAGCGCGATGGCGAGCCAGCCTCGCCAATCGCGACTGCCCAGCAGCACCAGCACACCGGCCAGGACCACACTCGCGCCGGCACTCGCACCGGCTTCGAGCCAATCCCGCCGCGCCAGACCGCGGGCGAGCGAGCGGCGGCGGGTTTCAAATTCGTCCAGGCTCCACGCGGGGGGAGCGAAATCCGACAGTTGGGCCTGCCAGGTCTTTTCCAGTTCAGTCCAGTTCATGAATGATCTCCTTCAATTGTGCGGCCAGCCGCTGCCGGGCTCGCGTGAGCGCGACTCCGAAATGATTTTCCGAAAGCCCCGTGATTTCCGCCGCCTCGCGATAGGACAACCCATCGAGGTGCAACAGCAGCAGCGAGCGGTCCAAGTCCGACAGTCGGGCCATCGCGTCGTAAACGCGCTCGAGCAAATCGGCGCGCTCGGCCGCCGCTGCGGGGCCGGTGGACGGATGATGCAGCGTCTCAAGATCGGAGTCGCGCTCCGTCCGCCGCTCCTGCCGGCCGAGATTGCGCCGCCAGGTGAGCGCCGTGTTCAGGCACACCCGGTAAATCCACGTCGAGGGCTGCGCACGACCGTCGAAACGCGCCGCGGAGGACCAGACCTGAAACATCAGCTCGCGGCGCAGGTCCGCGCGCTCCTGCTCCGAACGCGCATAGACCCGCGCCACTTTTTCCACGATCATGCCATGCTCCGCCATCCAGGCGGCAAAACGATCAGTGGGAGGAGACGGCCGGGTCATATGCCTGAGTTAGTGGCCGCACCCCCGTGTCTCCTTACAACCAAATTTTTCCCGCTGCCCGGTGGTCCCCGCCGGGCGGCCAGCGAGCCGCGGCGGCAGCGTTCTTCCTTTTCTGCACCATTTCACGCAGCCTTCATCATCACTTCACACAACTCCGGCACACTGCTCCCATGACTCAAAGCCGTCCGCTGCTTCCTTATTTCGTTATTCCCGCATTGCCGTTGCTCGTGCCGCTCGTCGCCATGCGCTTCACAAGCGAGGTGAACTGGACCGCTTCCGACTTCGTGATCGCCTACTTGCTCTTCGCCGGCGCGGGCTTCGCCTACCGGCTGGTGACGACCAAGGCCGGTCATCTTCTTCACCGCGGCGCGGCCGCGCTCGGCGTTTTCGCGTGCCTGTCGCTCATTTGGGTCAACCTCGCCGTCGGCTTCATCGGCAACGAGGACAATCCGGCGAATCTGCTTTTCGGCGGCGTGCTCGCCGTGGCTGCACTCGGCGCCGTCCTCAGCCGCCTCGAGTCGCGCGGGCTGGCGCGGACGATGTTCGCCGCCGGCAGCGTGCAATTCCTTGTGCCGATCGTCGCTTTCCTCGTCTGGCGTCCGAACTTCGACGCCAACGTGATGAAAATCTTTTTCCTCAACGGCGTCTGGGTCCTGATGTTCGCCGTCTCCGGCCTGCTCTTCCGCCAGGCGGCCGAGCAACCCGCACGCGCCTGAGGGCGCGAGTTGATTCATTCCGCACCGCCGCGCCAGCTGCGCCGCGCTCGTCGTCCGCGACGTGCGCCGTCGCCGATTAGTAAAGTGCCTCGAAGGTGATCTTCAGCACGCCGTCCTTCAGTTCCTCGTCCAGCACCTTGAAGGCGCCGCGCGAGGCCATTTCGTCCGAGACGAGCAGCTTGTTCTTCGTCGCGCAGATTTCGGCGATGCGCCGCAACATGCTCTCCCGCGCTTCAAGCCCGCGCCCCTTGACCGAAACCCAGCCGCGGCGGGTCTGCTCGTCGTAGCTCATTTCTTCCGTCACCGGCGGCTCCGCTGCGCGCGCGGCGGCCGCTTTATCGAGCGCCTCGAATGTGACCTTCAGCACGCCGTCCTTCAGCTCCTCGTCGAGCACCTTAAAGGCACCGCGCGCGGCCAGGTCCCCCGGGACCAGCAGCTTGCTCTTGCTCGCGCAGATTTCGCCGATGCGCCGCAGCACGCTGCCGCGCGCCTCGAGCCCGCGACCCTTGACCGAGACCCAGCCGCGCCGCGTCTGCTCATCGTAGCTCATCTCCTCCGTCATCGGCAGCTCCGCCGCGCGCGCCACGCCGACTTTGTCGAGCGCTTCGCCGGGCGATTTGATCCGCGCCTGCCGCGCGAGGTCGTCGAGCGCGCGCTCCACCCCGTTGACGAGGCCGGATAGGCCCGTGCCGAGCACGGAGACCTTGGTCTCGGTATTCGCCGCCATGTCGAGCAGCGAGAATCCTGCGTTCCCGCCGTAGACCATCACGTAGCGATAACCGAAATCCGCCGCGTAGCGCCAATGACTCACGGCCCGCGTGAGCGTCACCGAATCGAAGAGCCCGGAGCGGTTGAACGCCTGCACGAGGAACTCGGCGTCGGCCCGGAAGAACTGCCGGAAATAACGCCGCGACTCGTCATCGAGCGTCTCCACCCCCGTGATGAACGTCGGACTGATGAGCACGTTGTCCGGGGGCAGGCTCACGAGCAGCGATCCGCCGAAATAGCTCCCCGGCTGCATTTCCGCCAGCGACTCGTTGGCGATCACCACCTGATGCGCGAGCGCCTGCTCGACGGTCATGAACGTCTTGCCGCCGACCGAGTAAGGCGGTTTGGCGATGCCGGCGACGGCAAGGAACGAAAATGCCAGCAGCGGCAAAAAACAGGGGGCGCGCATCCTGCGAAGATTGAAAAGTGCGCCGCGCGCGTCGAGTCCCAACTCGCATCGCTGCACGAGCACGCCGAACCGCGTATCGATTTCTGCCGTGCGCGCCGCGCGATGCTCTGCTGAAATGGCCTCGTGCTCCTCGACCGCCTCCAATCCTTCGCGCGGGCGCAGCCGCAGACCACGGCCGTCGCCCAATGGGGCGGACTCGTCTACAAAGTCGCGGGCAAGATGTTTCTGATGCTCGTGCTCGACGGCCAGGTGCTGGAGGCGGTCGTGTTCAAGTGCACGCCGGAGGAATTCGACGAACTCACCGCACACGACGGCATCGTGCAGGCGCCGTATTGCGCGAAGCGAATGTGGGTAAAAGTCGAGGATCTCGCCGCGCTGCCGGAGCCGCAACTCACCGCGCGCATCCGCCGCAGCTACGAACTCGTCGCCGCCAAGCTGCCGAAGAAGACCCGCGTGCAGCTCGGGCTGGTCTGAGGCGCGCGAGTGGCGGCCGGTTGCCGATTGCATTCGGACCAGAACAGGATTCGCTCTCGCTCGGGCCGCCTGCGGTGAGGCACTCATCGCGATCACGTTTGAAACCAGACCTCCCATGAAATCGTTTCTCGCCGTTTGCTGCCTCGCCTTGCTCACCGGTTGCGCGTCGTCCGATCCATCCCAGGTGCTCAGCGCGCGCGCCGAGGACCACGAGCGCTCCGCCATCGAAGCCCGCACCATGGAACTGTCCAAAGCCGGTTTCAGCTACCGCGATGCCCGCGCGCGGGCGGAGAGCGAATATTCCGGATCGATGGCGCCGCTGCGCAAAAGCGAGTCCGGCCGGCGCGTGTTCGCCGGCACTCCGGTGAATTGATCGGCCCCGCTGGCGTGAGCTCGAGGCGCGTTGGCCGATGCGGCCCTGGCGCTGCCCATCCCGCGGACCGCAAATGCCAAAATGTGCACAGTCGCGTGCCGCGGCGTGCCGTAGGATTAGGGTAGCCGCGTCGTTTCGCCGCGCGCCCGCACTACCCCATTCACGCATGACACCCTGGAGCGCACGATTTGAGACGGGCCATCCCGACATCGATGCGGATCACCGGGAATTTTTCCGCCACCTCGAAACGTTGCGCAAGGCCCTCGACCACGGCGCCGGCGTCGAAAAAGCCGCGGAGCTGCTCGCCGTGCTGCAAGAGCACGCGCTCGGGCACTTCCAACGCGAGGAAAAGCACATGCGCGATGTCGCCTGCCCGGCGCTCCACCGCAATTGCTCCGCGCACGCCGAATTCGCGCGCAAGCTCGAAGGCTGGACCCAGTTGCTTTGCCTCGGCGGCCAATCACTCAGCCTGATCGAAGACATCCATCGCGAATCCTCCACCTGGATGGAAGCGCACATCGCCGGCATCGATTGCCAGCTCCGCGGTTGCACCGTGCGCGCGAAGCCGGGTGCCTGAGCAGTTCCTCCGCCGAGCCGCCGCGCGGGAGCGTCCGCCCGCCGCTGAATCGACCCCACGCCCGCTACTCCGCGCGCAAACAGGCCGCAGGATCGACGCGCATCGCCCGCCGCGCCGGCAATGCCGCTGCCAGCACACCAATCGCCACGACGAGCAAACCGGCGAAGGTAAACGACCACGGGTCGCGCGCGGCGACGCCGTAAAGGTTCGATTGGACGAGCTTCACGAGCGCGAACGAGGCGGCCCAGCCGCCGGCGACGCCAAGCACGCCAAGCAGCAAGCCTTCCCGCCAGACGAGCCAGAGCACCGACCGCGGCGGGGCGCCGAGCGCGAGCCGCACCCCGAATTCCGTCGTGCGCCGCGCCGCGCGATACGCGACGAGTCCATAGACGCCGCCGCAGGTGAGTAACACCGCGAGCGCGCTGAACACCACCGCGAGCCGCGCGAAGATCGCCTCCGTGGCGGACAACTGCTCGATCTGCGCTTCCTGCGTGCGAAAATCCGTCAGCGCCAGATTCGGCGCGAGTTCGCTCACCGACGCCCGCACCGCCTGGCCCAGGGCGGCCGCGTCGCCCTGGCTGCGCAGGAAGAAAGTCACCTCGCTCGAAAAGCCGTGTTGGTAGCCGACAAACACGATCGGTTCCGCCTTCGCGCGCACGTTGTGATAGAGCGTGTCGCGCACCAATCCGACAATTTCGAACGTCTTCGGTTCAGCGCCGCTGCGCACCACGATGCTCTGGCCGACCGGATCGTCGTTGCCGAAGAATCGTTTCGCAAACGCCTGATTCACGACCGCGGTCATCCGGTTGCTCGCGAGATCACGTTCATCGAGCACGCGTCCGCGCAACGCGGGCAGGCCGAACGTGGAGAAGAAATCCCTCCCGACCGCGTTGAACATCGCGAGCCGATCACCGCCGGTCAGCGGCGGCCGGCCGGGCACCTGCACGAGTCCGTTCCAACCCGAATTGCTGAGCGGCGGAATCACCGCGTAGCTCGCGTGCCGCACGCCGGGCAGACGCGCAAACCGATCGCTGAGGCGCGCGTAAAGTTCCTGCGACGCCGCAGCGGAAAGTCCGGCGCGCGTGCCATCGGCCGCAACCAGCAGGATGCGCGCAGGATCGAAGCCGACATCGACGGTGCGCAAATTGTTCACCGTGCGAAGGAAGAGCCCGCAACACACCAGCATCACGACCGACAGTGCCATTTGGACCACGAGCAAAAGGTTGCTGAGTGGCCGCCGCCCGCCGCCGCTCACGCCGGCGCGAAAGCCCTCGGACGGATCGACGCCGGAATTGCGCTAGGCCGGCCATGCGCCGGCCAGCAGCGCACACAGCGTCGTAATCAACACCGTGAAGAGAGCGAGGCGGTGGTCGAACGACAGCTCAATCGCCAGCGCCTGGCCCCCACCGCCGCGCAATAGCAGCAGCAGATGCCGGAACCACGCCGCAAACACGAGGCCGAGCACCGCGCCGCTGCCCGCGATGACAAATGCCTCCACGAGAAACTGCCGCAACACGCGACCGCGCGTCGCGCCCATCGCGAGCTTCACGGCCACTTCGCGCTGCCGCGCGATGCCGCGCGCGACGAGCAGGTTCGCGACGTTCGTGCAGGCGATGCCGAGCACGATCACTCCGAGCGCCGCGAGAATGGCGAGCTGCGTGCGGTGCGCCCGACGCGCCTCGCCCAGCCCTTGCGCGCCCGAGCCTGCGCGGAATGTCGGCAGGGCGCGCACCGGCGCGTCGCCCTCGGGCGGCGGCAGCAGCTTCAATGCCTCCTCCATGCCGCGCAGCGCGACGGGGCCGGCGCGCGCCGCGACGTCCTCGTGCGTCACCCCCGGTGCGAGACGACCCATCAAACGCAGCCACCAAATGCCACGTTGCCCGATGCCGTCGAACCGGGTCGCCAGTTGGCCGGCGACCGAGAGTGGCACGTAAACGTCGGCGCGCTCACCGGCATTCACGGTGCCGAGAAACTCGCGCCGCGTCACGCCCACGATCGTGAGCGAAACCTGGTTCACCAACAAACTCTGCCCGAGCGCGTCGGGCGAACGGCCGAACCAGCGCTCCCACAGCGCGTGACTGATGACCACCGCCGGCGTGCGGTTCGCGTCGTCCTCGGGTGACAATCCGCGACCGAGCTGCAGATCGACGCCGAGTCCGCGAAAATAATTCCCCGACACCGTGAGGCCCTGCACGGATTCCGCCTCGCCGCGCCGCTGCAGGATGAGGTCGCGCATCGGCGCGAACGCGAACACGTCCGTCAGGCCCAAATCCGCCTTGACCAGCGCTTCGTAGGTGGCGTTGGGAAAGGACGTGCACGACGACTCGCCGGTGGCATCGTTGCTCTCGCGCCAGCCCATCGTCGGAGCACCGGGATCGGCACCCTTCGGCGACGACCACCAGAAGAGCGCGAGCCGGTTCGGCTCGCGCACCGCGAGCGCTTTGAACAGCAGTGCATCGACGAGGCCGAAGATCGCCACGTTCGCGCCGAGCGCGAACGCGAAGGACAACACGGTGACTGCGCCGAAGCCCGGATTGCGGAGGAGGAACCGGAACGCGTGCGCAAAATCCCGCCGCCACAACTCCGCGGAGAACCCCGGCCGCTGGTCGCGCAGGCGTTCCTGCAGGCTCGCGGTGTTGCCGAACGCGAGCGCCGCCTGCCGGTGCGCCTCGTCGGCCGGCAAGCCTGCGGCGCGGTGGTGCTCGGCGAGCAGTTCGACGTGCAGGCGGATCTCCTCCGCCGTTTCCTTTTCGCCGCGGAAAGCGCGGCGCAGTCTTGCGCGCGAGCCGTGCCAGAATCGCGAGATCATGTGGATTGCAGGATGAGGTTGATTGCCCTGGACATGCGGCGCCATTGCTCGGTTTCGACCGCGAACCGTTTCCGACCCGCGGCGGTGAGCGAATAGAATTTCGCCTTCCGATTCGTCTCGGAAACGCCCCACTCCGATTTCACCCAGCCCTGTTCCTCCAGTCGGTAGAGCGCGGGATAAAGGGAACCCTGTTCCACGCGCACGGCCGCGGCCGACAATTTGTCGAGGTGGGAAACAATGCCGAAGCCGTGGAGCGGTTCGCGCTGCAGCGCCTTCAGGATGAGCATGTCGAGGGTGCCCTGGAGCAATTCGAGGCGAGGATCGTCGGCCATGCTTGCCTAGATGTTCTAGGTAAGCGCAAGGTCAAGCCTAGACGTTCTAGGCAGGGCCTGGTATTTCCGCTGCGCCCGGCGCGCGGCCTGCTTGTGTCCGGCCATGCCGGTCACCCTCGCTACCGAAAGTCCCGATTCGCCCGACGCCTCCACGCTGATCGGCGAATTGCAGGCCCATCTCGAATCGTTCTATCCGCCCGAGAGCCGGCACGGTTTCAGCGTGGAGCGGCTGATCGCGGATGGCGTGGCGTTTTACGTGTTGCGGGTGGATGGCGCACCGGCGGGCTGCGGCGGCATCAAATTGTATGGCGATGCGGTGCCGGCATTCGGGGAGTTGAAGCGAATGTTCGTGCGCCCGGCCTTCCGCGGCCGCGGCTTCGGCGAGTTGCTCGTGGCCCGGCTGGCCGACCACGCCCTCCGGCACGGGATCACGCTCCTTCGTCTTGAAACGGGAATTCATCAACAAGCCGCGATCCGGCTCTACGAACGCGTCGGATTCCGGCACATTCCGCCATTCCCGCCCTATCGCGATGACCCGCTCAGCCGGTGCTACGAGCGGGAATCGGTCCCCGTCATCCCAGCGTGCGCCCCTCAGGGTGACTGAGGAATATTTTGCCGCTTAGATTCACAACTCGGCTTGCGGCGGCTTCCCGGCTCGTCCTGCATCGAACGCGTGACTCACCCTTCACCCCGCAGCGCCGACTCGATTCTGCGCCATCAATCGATCGCGTTTTCCGTCATCATTTTCTTCATCTGGATCACGGAATACATCGGGGTGCCTCACCTGCTGTTCGACGAGGCGGCGGGGTTCAACTGGCAGCGGTTGCTTTTCCGCACCGGCATCACGGCCCTGGTTTGGTTGATCGTGCACGTCTCAACGCGCCGCCTCGTGAAGCGGCTGCACGAGCTTGAGGAGTTCCTGCTCATCTGCAGCTGGTGCCGCAAGGTCGGCCACAAGGGCGACTGGCTGATGCTCGAGGACTATTTCAACTCGAAGTTCGCGACCGAGACCTCGCACGGCATTTGCCCGGACTGCGCCGAAAAGCAGCTCGCGAAACACCGCGAGGCGATGCGCTGCGCCGCGGTCACCAAGACCGACGCGAAGCACTGAACGCAGCGCGGCGGGAAACCTCCAGCTCGCACTGAGGTGGGCGCCGGCGTCCGAGACGACGCCTAGTCCGGCCGCCGCCGGGACGGCGGCGGCCATCTTCAAGCTGACGAACGCTCAAGCGAGCCCGGGCAAGCGCCGCGCGCCGCGCGCGCTCACGCCTTCCGGTAGTGGTCCTTCAGCGGATAGCTGCGCGCAACGACCGCAAAGATCGCCGCCGCGACAAAGGCGAAGCCCGCAAAAAAGAACATTTGGAACGCCGTGACGCCGAAACCGGTCGAGGCGATGAAGTTCGTCACCGCGGCGTTCTTCACGCTGGCGTTGACGACGAGCACCCAGAGGTTGCCGACGGTGACCGAGAGAAGCCAGAAACTCATCAACGCGCCCTTCATCGATTGCGGCGCCTGGCTGTAGGCGAATTCGAGGCCAGTCGCCGAGACGAGCACTTCGCCGAGCGTGAGAAACGCATACGGCAGCACTTGCCAGGTGATCGAATACGTCGTGCCACCATCGAGCACGACCTGCATCGCGCCGACGATGACCCACGACACACCGGAGAACGCGATGCCGGCCGCCATGCGGCGCAGCGCCGTCATCTCGAAGCCAAATTTCTTCAACGCCGGGTAGAGCACGAGGTTGTTGAACGGGATGAGCACCATCACGAGGGCGGGATTGAGCGCCTGCATCATCGACGACTGGAACCACGCGGGCTTCGCCATCGCGTCGGCCTGCAACACCCACGTCGAAGCCTTCTGGTCAAAGAGTGACCAGAACGGCGTCACCAGCGCGAAAAGCACCAATACGCGCAACACGCCGCGGACACCCTCAACCGCCTCGTCCGGATGCCGGCCACGCGCGCCTTCGAGCTGGATCCACACGCCGATGCCGCCGAACGCGATGACGGACACCAGCGCGAGACAGGCGGCCTTCACGAAGTTCTCAAAACCCGGCAGCAGCACGAACGCGGCCACCGCCACCACGACGCCAAGCGCGGCAAACACCTTGCCTGCCATGCCGGACGCCACCGCCGTGCGGCACACGCGCAGAAACGAGTGCGGATCCGGCGGCGTCGGCGGGACCATGACGTATTTTTTCCGGCCCGCCCACAGGATGACCGTCGAGATGAACATCAGGATGCCGGGGATGCCGAACGCGACTGCCGGCCCGAGCTGTTTCAGAAACAGCGGCATCAGCAGCGACGCGAAGAACGAGCCGAAGTTGATGATCCAATAGAACGCATCGAACACGACCTTCGCGCGATGCTTGTTGGTTTGATCGAACTGATCGCCGACGAACGACGAGATGCACGGCTTGATGCCGCCGGAACCGAGCGCGATCAGGAACAGGCCCGCGTAGAAACCGACCTTGTTGTCCACGAACAGCGCGAGCATCCCCTGCCCCACGCAGTAAACGAGGCTCAGCCAGAAGATGGTGTTGTATTTGCCCCAGAGCCGATCCGCGATCCAACCGCCGAGCAGCGGGAAAAAATACACGCCGATGACGAACGTGTGGAATACGTCCTTCGCCGCGCCCGCCCGATCCTCCTCCGGCAGGTAGCTCAGCAACGACGTGACGAGGAACACCGTGAGGATGTTCCGCATGCCGTAGAAGCTGAAGCGCTCGCAACCCTCGTTGCCGATGATGTAGGGGATTTGCTTCGGGATCGGCGCCTTCGGATCCTGCTCAACGGCGCCCGCAGTGGGTGTGCTCATGGGGATGTTCGCGTGACGCTGCCGAAACACCCGGGATAATTCAAGGGACGAGTCACACGCATCGCTCCCGGCTCGGCGCGTCCGAACCCCGCACCCGGTGCGCTTCTCGTTTCATCGGCGGGGGCTGGGAATGCGGAGCCCTCGCCGCGTTCTCTCCGGGGCGAGGGCGCCGGCTCGGTCAATTGGCATCCCCGGCCACGCCTCGGCCGGACCGCACGCGCGCCCACTCGTCCTCACGACCGCACAATTCGGCGTGATTGAATGGTCGGCCGGCTCTTCCCGGTCGAGTTGCGCGCCACCTCGCCCAACGTCACCGCACCATGAAGTTCTTTCTTCGTCCCCTTCTTTTCGCGGCGGCCTCGCTGGTCGCAGCGGCCACCTTGCGCGCCGATTATCGCACGACCGAACGCTCCGTCACGCAACTGGCCGAAGGCGTCCACGTCATCCGCCACCCGGATGCGCCGGACGGATTTCCACAGGGCAACACCACCGTCGTCATCGGGAACGAGTCCGTGCTCGTCGTCGATTCGTGTTACCTGCCCTCGGCTGCGCGCGAAGACATCGCGCAGATCCGGCAATGGACCGGCAAGCCGGTGCGTTACCTCGTGAACACGCATTGGCACTACGACCATCAACTCGGCAACGGCGCCTATGCGGACGAGTTTCCCGGGCTCGCCATCATCGCGCACGCCGAGACGCGCGACCAGATCCGCGGGATGAATCCGGGCTGGTTCGAGCGCTATCCGGAAACTTTTGCCCGCATCCAGAAGACGCTCGACACCGGCATTCGTTCCAATGGCCAGCCGCTCACCGCCGAGTTGCGCCCGCGACTCGAGCAGGCGCTCGCCGGTCGCAAGTCCGTGCAAGAGGAGTTTATTGCCCGACCCGGCCGCGTGCCGAACGTCACGCTCGACCGCGAAATGACGATCGACCTCGGCGGCCGCATTGTGCGCGTGCTGCACCTCGGCCGCGGCAACACCGCCGGCGACGTCGTCGTCCACTTGCCCGTCGAAGGCATCGTCGCCGCGGGAGATCTCATCGATACGCCAGTGCCCTACATCGGCAGCGGCTACCTGCGCGACCAAGCCGATACGCTGCAAGCGATGGCGCGCCTCGAACCGAAATGGTTCGTCCCCGGCCACGGCGACGTGCTGAGCGCGGAAAAAGGCCAGGCGCACGTGCAGCTCACCCGCGATTACCTGCTCGACGTGACCGCGAAGATGAAGGCCGCGGTGCACAAGCTCGGCAACAACCCGGCCGATTTCGAGAAGGTGAAAGCGGAAGTGCTCAAGACCGTGGACTTCGACGCGTGGCGGCAAAAATTCGTCGGCGACAACAAGGACGATCAAGCCTACTTCGACGGCTTTCCAAAGGAGGGCGCGCTGACCGTCTCGTTCGCCGAAACCTGGCCGCAGTGATCTTTCGCCGGCGCAGCCGCGCTCGGATGGCTCGAGGTGGACGCGTAGGCGTCATGCAACAGGGTCCGCCTTCGCAACCCGAGTCATGCATAAGCGTCGGTGCGTCTAGAAAATTGTAGCCGGGGTCGCTGACCCCGGTGAGGACTCTCACTGAGCGAAGGCTCCCCGACCGGGCTCAGCGAGCCCGGCTACAGAGAAAACCATAACGGCCGACCGCACGAGTGAACGCGCGCGAGTCCGTGAATTTCCTGCGACTTCTCCGGAAGTTCGCGGGTTTTCAGCGCACTCCCGATGCTCCACCTCGCTCCGCTCCCGCGGCGCGGGGCCGCGTCATGGCCACCGACTCCGATGCTTCACGACCTGCGTTTCGCCTTCCGCCAACTCGTCCGCCACCGCTGGTTTTCCGCCGCGGTCATTGTCACACTGGCTCTCGGTATCGGCATCAACACCACGGTTTTCACCCTCGTGAACGCCGTCCTCTTCAAGCCGGTGCCGGTGCCCGGCGGCGAACGACTCGCCGTGGTTTCCAACGACCAGCTCAACAACCGCGACGACCGCCAGCCGGTTTCCCTTGCCGAGTATCGCGCCTACCGGGACGGCAACCGCACTTTCGACCAACTCGAGGCCGTCGCCCGCGGCTCGCGCGTGATCAGCGAGCCGGGTAATCCGCCCGAGCGTTTTGAGGCAGCCATCGTCACGCCGGGACTGTTCGAGATGATCCGCACGCCGCCGATTCTCGGACGCGGTTTTGTCGCGGCCGACGGCGAGGCCGGCGCGCCCGCAGTCGTGTTGCTCAGCCACAAGATCTGGCAAAATCGTTACGGCGGTGCACCGGACATCGCGGGCCGCACCATCCGTCTCAACGGCGAACCCGCCACGATCATTGGCGTCATGCCGGCCGGCTTTGCGTTCCCCGACACGCAGCAACTTTGGCAATGTTACGCGCCGACGCCCGAGCGCGAAAAGCGCACGACGCGCAATCTGATGCTCTTCGGCCTCCGCAAGCCGGGCACGAGCATGGCGGATGCGCAGGCCGATCTCGGCATGATCGCGGCGCGCCTCGCCCGCGATTTTCCCGACACGAACCGCGACACGCGCGTGCGCGTGCAGACGTTTCACGACGTGATGAACGGCGGGCCCATCAAACTGATCTTCCTCCTCATGCTCGGAGCGGTCGCCTTCGTGCTGCTCATCGCGTGCGCCAACGTCGCCAACATGATGCTCAGCCGCGCCGTCGGCCGCAGCCGCGAGATCGCCGTGCGCGCCGCGATGGGCGCCTCGCGCCGGCAACTCATCCGCCAACTGCTCGTCGAAAGCGTCCTGCTCAGCGTGCTCGGCGGCCTCGCCGGCCTCGGACTCGCGTTGTTCGGCGTGCACGCGTTCGACCTCGCAACGCAGGACGTGGGCAAGCCGTATTGGATTCAGTTCACGATGGATTGGCGGGCGTTCGCGTATTTCGCCGTGATTTCGGTCGCGAGTGGCGTCGTGTTCGGCCTCGTGCCGGCGTTGCGCGCGTCCCGCGTGGACTTGAACACGGCGTTGAAGGACGGCACCGCGGCCGGCTCGGTCCGCGGCGGCAAGCTCACCGCCGCGCTCGTCGTTTTCCAGTTCGCCGCCACCGTCGTGCTGCTCGCCGGCGCCGGCTTGATGGTGAAAAGCTTTTTCGCCGTGCAACGGATCAACCCGTTCGTGCCGACCCAGGAAATCCTCGGCGTGCGCCTCGCGTTGCCCGATCGCAAGGGCGAGCGCTACGAGTCGCCGGAGGCGCGCCGCGCGATGCACGATCTGCTGCAACAACGCCTCGCCGCGTTGCCGGGCGTCACGCACGCCGCGCTCACGTCTGAATTTCCCGGGCTCGGCTCGCAATCGCGCGTGCTCGAGATCGAAGGTCGCACCCCGGACCCCGAGCGTCCGCTCACGGCGTCGGCAATCTTCGCGTCACCCGATTATTTGCCGTCGATCAACCTCGCGCTGGTCGCGGGACGTTATTTGCAGGAATTCGACGGCGCGCCCGGCAAGGAGACCGCGGTGGTGACGCGCGAGTTCGCGGCGCGTTACTGGCGCGACGCGTCGCCGCTGGGGCAACGCTTCCGCCTACGCAGTGATGACATCAACTTCGGCCCGTGGGTCACGATCGTCGGCGTGTGCGGCGATCTCGTGCACAACACGCAGGATCGCAACGCCGCGCCGCTCGTCTTCCTTTCCAACCGGCAGGAACCGTGGGGCTGGGTCGGCGTGATGTTGCGCACGCGCGGCGATCCTGCGGCGCTCACCACGGCGGTCCGGGCCGCCGTGCAGCAAATCGATCCGGATTTGCCGCTCACGGAAGTCCGCACGCTCGCCGAGGCCATCGAGCGGCAGCACTGGTTTCTCCGTGTCTTCGGTTCGCTGTTCTTCGTCTTCGCCGCCATCGCGCTGCTGATGGCGTCGGTGGGACTCTACGCGGTCGTCGCGCAAAACACCGCGCGGCGCACGCGCGAGATCGGCATCCGCATGGCGCTCGGCGCTTCGGCCGGACGCGTCGTGCGTCTCGTCCTCGGGCGCGGACTTATCCAACTCGCGCTCGGCCTCGTGCTCGGCTTGGGCGGAGCGCTGGCCGTCACGCGGCTGATGAGTTCGGTGCTCGGCCTGGTTTCCCCAACCGATCCGGTGGTCTTCGTCAGCGTCGCCGCACTGTTGTCCGCCATCGGACTCTTCGCGTGCTGGTTGCCCGCGCGCCGCGCCGCGCACATTCCGCCGACGGTGGCGTTGCGCACGGAGTAATTCCCAGCGCGCCGGTGCTTCGCCGGATGAAAAGAACCTCCACCGTGTAACGGCGCGCCGCTTGCGCCGCCGTGCGGTGCGGTGCATGGTATCGCCGCAATGAAAACCTTCCTCGTCGGTCTCGGCATCATGGTGGTGCTCGGGCTCATCCTCGTCGCCGCCGGTGTCAGCAGTTACAACGGCCTCGTCAACCGCTCGCAGGCGGTCGATGCACAGTGGGCGCAGGTGCAGAACGTCTATCAGCGCCGCGCCGACCTCGTGCCCAACCTCGTCGGCACCGTCGCGGGCGCGGCGAACTTCGAGAAATCCACCGTCACCGAAGTCACCGCCGCCCGCGCATCCGTCGGGCAGGTGAAGCTCGACCCGAACAGCGCGCCGACCGATCCCGCGCAGCTCGCGGCGTTCGAACAGGCGCAGGGCGCGTTGACCTCTGCGTTGTCGCGGCTGCTCGTCGTGGTCGAACGCTATCCCGATCTGAAGGCGACCGCGAATTTCCAGACGCTGCAGGCGCAGCTCGAGGGCACGGAGAACCGCATCGCCGTCGAGCGCGGCCGGTTCAACGACACGGCGCGAGACTACAACTCCGCGATCAAGCGCTTCCCGGCCGTATTTTACGCCGGCATGTTCGGCTTCAAGGAAAAGGCCTACTTCACCGCGCAACCCGGCGCCGAAACCGCACCGAAGGTCGAGTTCGACTTCAGCAAGAAAGAGCCGGGCAAAAAGTGAGCGTGTTCCGAACATTTCTCCGCCGCAGCGCGACCCTTGCGCTCGTCGCGCTGGTGCTCGCGCCGACGCTGTTCGCCGCCGAGCGCATCCCGCCGATGCCGCAGCGCTACTTCACCGACGAGACGCGCACCGTCTCAGCTGGGACCGCCAATCAGCTCAACGCCACGCTCGAGCGCTATGAGCGCGAGTCGTCGAACCAGATCCTGGTCGCGATGTATCCGAAGATGGCGAGCGACTCGTCGGTCGAGGACTACACCGTGCGCGTGGCGGAGAAATGGCGCGTCGGCCAAAAAGGCCGCAACAACGGCGCGGTGCTTTTCGTGTTCAAGGAGGATCGCCAGATCTACATTCAAGTCGGTTATGGGCTCGAAGCCGTGCTGCCCGATGCCACCGCGCATGACATCGTGGAAAACATCCTGAAGCCGCGGTTCCGCGCCGGAGATTTCGAGGGCGGCTTGACGGCCGCCGTGAGCGCGATGATCGCTGCCACGCGCGGCGAATACCAGGGCAGCGGCCGCACCCAGGCCGATCGCACGCGCGGCTCGAACAGTCCGATGGGATTCTTCTCCCTCCTCTTTGTCATCGTGATGATCACGATTTTCTCCCGCTACGGCCGCCGTCGCTCGGTGCTGCTCGGCGGTCCGCACATGCGCCGCCGCGGTCCGAACATTTGGTGGGGCGGCCCCGGGGGCGGCTTCGGCGGCGGTGGATTCGGCGGTGGCGGAGGCGGCGGTGGATTTTCCGGCGGCGGCGGCAGCTTTGGCGGCGGCGGCGCAGGAGGAAAATGGTGATGAAACAATTCCTGCAACAACTCGACACCGGGCGCATCGAACGCGCCATCGCTGACGCCGAGCGCGTCACGTCCGGCGAGATCCGCGTCGTGTTCCAACCCGGCAAAGTCGAGAGCGCCACGCATCTCGCGAGCACGGAGTTCACGCGCCTCGGCATGCGCGCCACGCGCGAGCGCAACGCCGTGCTCATCCTCGTCGCGCCGGACGCGCGGCAGTTCGCCGTCTATGGCGATGAAGGCGTGCATGCGCGCTGCGGCGACAGTTTTTGGCAGGCGGTGGCCGCGGCGATGGAGGAAAAATTCCGGGCGGGCGACCAAACCGGCGCCGTCGTCGAAGGCACGGCGCGCATCGGCCAGTTGCTCGCCAAGGAATTCCCCCGGCGCACCGACGATCGCGACGAGCTGGCGAACGACGTCGTGCAACACCCACCGGTGATTTGAAACGCCGCGCCGCGCTGTAACGACCTGGGCCTTGTGGGCCGCGCGTCGAGCTGTCATTGGTCTTCGCACCAACTGCCATGAACACGCTTCGCTTCAGCTTCCCACGCGTCGCCACTGCCTTGTTGGCGGTGGCCGTTCTCGGTTGGTGTCTCCTGCAGGCCATCCCTTTCGACGCGTCCGCGTCGCCTGCGCCGAACGCGCGGAACGCCCTGCTCGCCGGGGGCGCGATTGCCGCGCCCCTCGCGGTGCCGTTCCTCACCCTGCTGGTGGGCGCGGCGCGGGACTAGCCTTTGCGGTGCGGTGCGCTGCGGTAGATTTACCGAGGCGCGGTTCGGTCACAGACCCCATTCCGCCCCGCGGCGTGCTTCACTATGCTGGCGGACATGGTGTCCCTACCCCGCCTTCTGGTGCTCGTTGGTTCAATGGTGGTTTCCGCCGCCGCGGTCTTCGCCCAACCGGTCGTGCATCTGACGTTCGACAATCCCGGCCAGCTTGCCGCTGATTTCTCCGGCAACAACCGCAACGGCACCGCCAACGGCAACCTCAACGCACGCGGAAACGGCGTCGCGGGCGGCGCGGCGCAATTCGACGGCAGCACCAGCTTCATCTCGCTCGACAATTCCGTCGCCTCCACGCTCGCCGGCGACTTCACCATTTCGCTGTGGGTTGAGACCACCGCCACGTTCGGGAGCGACAACGACAATGCGTTGCAGGGCGCCGGCATCGTCGCCGCCGACAACGGCCAGTCCGCTGACGCCGCACTTGGACTCACGGGCAATCGCATCGGCTATGGTGTCGCCAATGACAACGCGGCGCTGCACTCGCAAAGCGCGGTCAACACCGGCAGCTTTGTCCATGTGGTCGTGACGCAGAACGCCTCGACTGGCGAGCGGTCGGTCTTCGTCAACGGCGCGCTCGAAGCGACCCAGCAGGCCTCGAACACCGCGATCAATGTGCAGGGGTTGCTCGCCCTCGGCGCGTCGCCCTCGCAGGGCCGTTACTTCGCCGGCGCGGTGGACGATTTCCAGGTCTATAATCAGGCACTGAACGCGTCATCGGTGGCCTACCTGCACGCGAATCCGGGCTCAGCCGTGGCGTTCGCCGTCGTGCCCGAACCGTCGTCGCTGCTGCTGCTCGCGCTGGGCGTTGGTGTGATCGGCGTCCTGCAGTGGCAGCGCTGGCGCAACACTTGAAGGCGGAGCGCGGCCGCCAAGGCCCTCCCCTAGTGAAGACCTGACACCAAGCCGGTCGCGCTCCGTCTTCGCTGCGCCGCGAGCGCGCTGGGCGGCGAAGGAGAACAGTTTCACGCGCGGAGCTGTGCCGCTTGTCCGGCTTCGCGCGCTTGGAGAACACGAAGAATGCGCTCACGCTCGCGCCATGTCCCAATACACCGCTTTGACCGCCTGGCAGCGTGGCGCACAAAACTTCTCCGACAATCGTTACCGCCGCGCGCACACCTGGCGCTTCGACGGCGGCCTCGACGTGCCCGCGTCGTCGTCGCCGCACGTCGTGCCGCTGCCCTTTTCGGAAGCGAAAGCCGTCGATCCCGAGGAGGCGTTCGTCGCGGCGCTATCGAGCTGTCACCTGCTGTGGTTTCTCGCGATCGCGCGGCAGCACGGCTACGTGGTCGATGCCTACGAGGACGACGCCCTGGGCGTGATGGAGAAACGCGCCGACGGAAAAGTCGCGATGACGGTGGTGACGCTGCGGCCGCGCGCCGCATTTTCCGGCGAGAAAATCCCGGATGCCGTCGCGCTGGCGGCGCTGCATCATGAGGCGCACGAAGAGTGTTTCATTGCCAACTCGGTGAAAACGGAAGTGCGCATCGAGCCGCAGTGACACAGCGACCGAGCGGCTATCGGCCGCACTCCACGCGGATCAGCGCTTCGGAAAGATGGACGCGCAGGGAGTAGTGCAGGCTTCCAGTCTGCCTCATCGCGGAATGCCGGCGCTACTCCTTCTTTTCCGGCAGCTTCACGCCGGAGTCGCGGAGGAGGTTGTCGAGCGGAGTCGGCTTCTTTGGTTTCGGCGCGCCGCGGGGCGGGGCGGGTTCCTTCGGCTTCGCCGTCGCGGCGGCCAGGCGGGCTCCGGCTTTCAGGTCGGCGACATTCATGCCGCAGGGCGTGATGTGCGGCAGGGGCGTGACGTCGCGCGTCTGTTTCTTTTCGTCGAGCAGGCGGTGCGCAATCGCGTCGAGGCCGAGGCGCGCCATCGACTTGCGCAGCGCCGATTTCATCTCAGGTTTATACCAGAAGAAGAAACTGCGCTGCTCCTGTTTTTCCGCGGGCGTGCGCGCGACTTCGACCGGCTGCGCGTTGTAAGGATGCACGCCGGTGGCGTAGATTTCGGTCGCGACGGTCATTGGCGTCGGCGTGAAGTCCTGCACTTGCTCCAGCCGGAAGCCGAGGTCCTTCGTCTTTAGCGCGAGCTCGGCCATGTCCTCGGGCCGCGAGCCGGGATGCGAGCTGATAAAATACGGGATGACCGGCGTGTCGGGTTTGCCGGCCTTGGCGGCCGCGCGGTCGAACTTCTCCTTGAACTTGTAGAACAGGTTGAAGCTCGGCTTGCGCATGACGCGCAGCACGTGGTCGCTCGTGTGCTCGGGCGCGACCTTGATGCGGCCGGGGACGTGGTGCGCGGCGAGTTCCTCGATGTATTTCTCGTGGCTCGCCTTCACCTCGGGCGTCGCGCCCTTGTCGTGGAGGAACAGGTCGTAGCGGATGCCGCTCGCGACGTAGGCGTGCTTGATGCCTTCGGTTTCGCGGACGGATTTGTAGATGTCGAGCAGCGCGGTGTGGTCGGTGTCGAGGTTGCGGCAGACGTCGGGCCAGATGCA